>VBJT01000139.1:3106-28047 GCA_005880075.1 Chloroflexota bacterium | reverse complement strand
TTCTTTCTTAACGCCCGCGTCGACGCCTTCGCGGTCATGCGCGACGACGCGAAGGGCGCGCTCGCCGAGGCGATCAAGCGTGGCAACGCCGACGCCGAGGCAGGCGGCGACTGCATCTTCTACCTCGGCGTCTCGGACCGGGATACGCTGGCCACGCTCGTGAAGGAAGTGGCCGCACCGGACAGCGCGTTCGCGGTGGCGGACACGCCTTCGGTCGCAGAGCTGCAGGAGATGGGCGTCGCGCGGGTCAGCTACGGCTCGGCCTTCCAGCGGGTCGCCCTCGCCGCGCTCAAGCGCTTCGCGGAAGGCATTCGCGAGGCAGACGGCGACGCCGCGATGCGGAAGGCGATGACGAGCCGGGAGCTACAGGAGATGCTGCGCGGCGCGAATGTAGAGGCGAGGCATCAGAGAGTCACCTGATCCGGAACGCCGGGGCGAGGCACGGAGCATCTTCCAAGAGCAACTACCGTCCGAATAGCGGTGGCTTTCGTGGGCGAATGTTGTTTTGGAGGCCTCGCCCCTACGGGACGCTTCTAGTACCAGTCGTTGCTGTAGGGCGGGCGGGTAACCGCGAACGCCTCGCGCATGTCTTCGAGCGCTTCGGGGCGGTTGACCTTCAGCAGGCCGACGCCCGCTGCCACATCCGGGCGCAGGAAGCCGGTGTATAGCGGCGCGAGCGTGCCGGCGGCTAGCTCGACGTCCGCGTCGCCGTCTTTCCGCTCGACCTGGACTTGACCCTCGCCCGCGTCGATGCGCCAGAAGACCTCGTTCCACGGGGCGGACGGGTCCGTGACGCGCATCGTGAAGGAGACGGGGCGGCTGCCCACGAAGGGACGCCGGGATAACGCGCGTTCGACATCGACGACGCGGATCATCGGTCCTTCGGCGCGCGGCAGTTCGATCTTGCGCGGGTCCTCGACCAGGTCAGCGAAGGGGTCGTCCACCGGCATGTGGACGGCGAGTCGCGTGGCGATGTCGTGCGCGAGAAGATGCTGCCAGAGGCCGAGGTAGGCGTCGCCCGAGAGCGAGACGAAGTCGCGAACGAGGACCTCCCACGGCGCGTAGCGATCTGTCCGGGGCATCGCTCGCGAGTAGTAGCTGACGTAGCCTTCATCGTCGCCGTTTGCGTTTTTCCAGACGAAAGCGTCGTTGTCCCCGAGCCCCGCCGTCGTCTCGTCATAGTGTCGCAGGACGTTCTGCCGCCACCACGGCTCGACCCGATGGAGCGGGCCGTTGCGTGGAGCCGCCCACTTGCGATAGATCGCATCGAGGCGCGCCCAATCGTCCTGCTCTACAGTCTCGATAGTCCCGGGCGCTCCCTTGACCCGCATTCGAATGTCTGAGGGACGCAGGTAGTACTGCTTCCGCGCCTCTGAACGCTCCCAGCCGAAGCGGGCGTAGAGCGCGTCGTGCGGAGTGAACAGTCCGGACAGCGCGATGCCTTGCTCTCGCATGCGCTCGAGCGCGAGCCGGAGGAGCCTGCCGACATGGCCCTGGCGGCGGTACGCGGAAAGGCAGGCGACGGGCCCGATCGCGCCGAATGGCGTCGCGCTGCCGTTGATACGACGCGCCATCGGGATCGTGCGAACGTCGGCGACCAGCCGCCCGTCGACGAACGCGCCGACGGTCCAGTCAGGCGGGAAGAACTCGCGAAGCTGATCGAGGCGGTCCGGCGTCGGCTTATTGTAGAAGGCGGTCGATTCGACGATTACGGCCTGCTCTAAGTCATCGTGTACGAGGGGGCGGTACTCAAGAGTCATGGCGAACGAGATGATTGTCGTAGCTGGCTAGCCGCCTGTCAAAGGACGTTCTGATACCCCCCTTACCTCCAACGTATCGCTGTTAAGCAGTTGCTGAGATTCCTCGCTTCCACCCCGTCCCGCTCGGCCCTGCCCCGCGAGCTCGGAATGACAGGCGTTAACCGCTGGGTGCTTCTACAATAGACCCGTGATACAGCGCACCGCCGCCGTTGCCGCGGGGAAGGCGACCGCCGCCGTTTCCCGCCGCTTCCGCCTCGGTGGCGGCACTGCCCTTCCGGGGCTCGTCGCCCAGCGCATCGACCCTGATGTTATTCGGGATCTCAGCGGTCAACTGAGCGAGGGGTCCGTAATCATCACTGGGACCAACGGCAAGACGACGACGGCCCGGCTACTGCGGGGCATTGCGAAGGAAGCCGGTCTCAAGCCGGTGGCTAACCGGGCGGGCTCCAATATGATGCGCGGCATCGCTGCCGCGCTCGTCGACGCCGCAGGCTGGTCGGGCGAAATTGCATCGGCCGAACGGCGCCTCGGCATCTTCGAGGTCGATGAAGCGACCCTTCCGCTCGTGGCCGAGGCTGTCTATCCCCGGGCGGTCGTCTTTACGAACCTCTTTCGCGATCAGCTCGACCGCTACGGTGAGGTCGAGACCGTCGCGGCGGTCTGGCGAGCGGCGGTGGCTGGACTGCCCGCCGAAGCGGCGGTCGTCCTTAACATCGACGACCCGTCTGTCGCGGCGCTCGCCGTAGTCGCTCAGGGGCGAGTGCTGACGTACGGGATGAACGCTGACGCGCGCTGGTGCACGGTCTGCGGAAACGAACTGGAGTATTCGGCCGTTATGTATGGACATCTCGGGCACTGGCGCTGCACGAAATGCGGCAACACGCGGCCCGAGCCCGATGTCTTCTGCGGGGAATTCCAAGCTGAGGCGAACGGTTCTCGGCTCACACTAAAGCTGCCCGGTGGTCTGGTGGAGGCGAACCTCGCGCTTACGGGCCTCTACAACGCCTACAATGCTCTCGCCGCCGCTTCCGGTGCGTCCGCACTCGATCTCGGCCGGCCGGCGATCCAGCGCGGCCTGAACGCCGCCACGGCCGGGTTTGGCCGGCAGGAGCGAATGCATGTTGGTGGACGAGGCGTTCAGATCATGCTCGCCAAGAACCCGGCCGGCTTGAACCAGGTGCTACGGACAATCGCAGCCAACGGCTCGAATGCAGATCTTGCCGTCTTTCTGAACGACAGCATCGCCGACGGCCGGGACGTTTCCTGGATCTGGGACGTGGACTTCGAGCTGCTCGAAGGCAAGACGCGCTCGGTGACGGTATCGGGCGTGCGGGCGTGGGACATGGCGCTGCGCCTCAAGTACGCGGGCATCGATGGGCAGGGGGCGTCGCCAAATGTCGAACCGGAGCCGGCGCAGGCGCTCAAGCGGGCACTCAACGCGACACTCGAGGGGGGCACCCTCTATGTCATTCCGACATATACGGCGATGCTGGAAGTGCGCGACCTACTCGCGCGATGGGCAGGACGCGGCGCTTTTTGGGAGGCGGAGTGAAGGGACTGGCCCTGCGAGTTGCACACTTGTATCCCAAGCTCATGAACATCTATGGCGACCGCGGGAACATCCTCTGCCTCCAGCACCGCTCCGAGGCCCGCGGGATCAGTTTTGAAGTGGAGGGTCTCGAGCTCGGGGATCCGCTGAAGGCCAAAGAATACGATCTGATCTTTGTCGGCGGCGCGCAGGACCGAGAGCAGCGCTTGGTTGCAGAAGACCTCGTGAAGGTGAAAGCCAAACCGCTCGGGGATGGGGTCCGGCGCAACGTCGCGGTGCTCGCTGTATGCGGTGGCTACCAGCTGATGGGCCGCTTCTACCGGACCGCCGAGGGTGAGGAGCTACCCGGCGCTTGTGTTCTGGACATGCACACGGTCCACCCGGGCGCTGAGGCGCAGCGGTTCATCGGCAACATCGTCATCGAATGGAACGGGACGACCGTCGTTGGCTTCGAGAACCACGGCGGCCGCACCTTCCTCGGCGACGGGGTTCAGCCGCTCGGCCGCGTTGTAGCCGGGTTCGGCAACAACGGCGAAGACGGAAGTGAAGGCGCTGTCTACCGCAACGTTTTCGGTACTTACCTTCATGGCGCGCTTCTGCCGAAGAACCCGAAGCTTGCCGACCACGTAATTGAGACAGCGCTGCGGCGGCGCCACAAAGATCTTCGTCTGAGCGAGATCGATGACGCCGTCGAAGATGCTGCCCATGCGGCGGCGGTGCGGCAGGCGACGCGGCGAAGTATCATCCGATAGGAGGCGGAGTTCATGACTGAGACTACCCTGAGAGCCGAGGACATCTCTTGTGACCATTGCATCGCGAGTATCGAGAAGGCAGTGACGAAGCTGCCGGGCGTCCGCTTTATCGGCGGCGACCCGGCTGGCAAACACGTGACAGTGGAATACGACCCCGCCGTCGTGGACGTCGGCGCGATCGAATCCGTCATGGAGGAAGAAGGTTATCCCGTCACGAAATAGGGCTCTCGGCCTGCTTGCAATGTTGACCTTCGCTGCTACTCTCGCCTGCATCGTCGCGACAGCGTGCGGCGGCTCCGGGGAGAGCAAGGAGCCGTCACCGACGGTGCGCCCGTCACCCCACGTTTCGACGCCCACCCCGGAGGTCCTCGCTTTTCAGTATGAGGTCCAAGAAGGCGACAGCTTGTACGCGCTGGCCGCACGATTCGGAGCAAGCGTGGACGGAATCCTCGCAGTCAACAAGTTTTCCAGCCCGGACGAACTTTCCGTCGGCCAGGTCATTCTAATCCCGGGTGTGCCGCCTCCGGACCTCCCTTCGCCCAGCGTTGTGCCGCGCAATCCCGCCGGCGCCGGGTTTATCTTTCCCATCGAAGGCGCGTGTCTACCGAACGTTGATAAGCTCATGCCCAACGCGCCCCGCGAATATCGCGCAGGCATCCACGAAGGCGTGGACTTTTACGCGGGTTACAACTGCGCGACCGTTCTCGAAGGCACCCCCGTGATGGCTGCAAAGGCGGGAACAGTGGTAAGGGCCGACCACGGCTTTACTGAAATGACGGCCGATCAGCTCCAGGAACTATTGAACCGCTCCCTGGCCCAGGGATACACCGATGCTGAGGGACTGGACCGCTTTCGAGGCCGGCAGGTCTGGGTCGATCACGGTAACGGCGTAGTGACCCGCTATTGCCATCTGAGCGCGATTCCGACGGTGATCAGAGAAGGCACCCAGGTGGCCGCCGGCGACTTGATCGGCTATGTCGGTAATTCGGGCACGCCAGAGGCGGTCACCGCGCCCGGGACCGAGATGCACCTCCACTTCGAGCTTCGTGTCGGGGATACGTTCTTGGGTGCTGGCCTACCGGCTGACCAGGTGCGTCAACTATACGAGCAGGCGTTCTCGCCTCCCTGAGTGTTAAGGGCCGGCCGTGACCGATAATCTGCGGGTGTCAGAACCGCTCGAGCCGGGTTCCGGAATTAGCATGAGGCCGCGTGGCGTTTTCCGCCGGGTCGTGCTGCCGTTGGTCGTCATCGGCGCAATCGCCGCAGCGATCTGGTGGCTGGAGTCGCGGGGTGGCGATGAGCTGAGTCCAACGGGCGAGCGGTATGGCCCCGTCGAGCTTCCGGCGGCGCTTCGGACAGCGGGCCTCGACGTTGGTACCGAGGAAGGAAGGCTGGCGCCGGACTTCCTGCTGGGGACCCTCGACGGCGGCGAGATGAGCCTGAGCGCGCTGCGCGGGCAGCCGGTCGTGCTCAACTTTTGGGCCTCCTGGTGCGCGCCCTGCCGCAAGGAGATGCCCCAGTTCGTCGCGGCATATGAACGGTTCCGTAAGGATGGCTTGGTTGTGGTTGCGGTAAATATGCAGGAAGGAAAGTCGATCGCTCGGCCGTTCGCGGATGAGTTCGGTATGAAGTTCCCGATACCGATCGATGTGGACGGCGAGGTGGGCGACGAGTATCGCCTGCTCGGACTGCCGATGACCTACTTCATCGACCGGGAGGGCGTGATCCGTAGCGTCTTCACCGGGCCGCTGCAAGAGCGGCGCACGGATACTGACGTCCGTGGCGCGATCGAGCAGAGCGACCTGGAGCAGCGCATCGCCCAGATCCTCGGCGCAGGTCCACGTTGATGGAACGCGGTGAGGCCCTCCCCGGCCGCGTTCAGATACCGCCCACCGCGCGCGGATGGTCCCGCACATTCGGCGTCCTCAACCCGCTTAAGGCCGTCTGGTGGCTCTTCACGAATGTGCGCTTCGCCGTCGTCCTCCTCATCGTCCTTTGTGTGCTGAGTCTGCTCGGCGTCATCCTGCCGCAAGAGCCGTTATCGGTGCGTGGGGATGTGGTGGCCGAGGGGCAGTGGCTTGATGCCCAGGAAGGGAAGTTTGGCTTCCTTGGCAAGCCCTTTGACGAGGCGCAGCTATTCGATCTGTTTCATGCCCGCTGGTTCGGCATTCTCCTCGCATTAACAGCAACCTCGACCGGCGCCTACGTCCTTAGTCGGCTGCCCGGCGCGTGGCGGACGGTCACACACCCTCGAAAGCGTGTGCCCTCTCGTTTCTTTGAGACGGCCCCGAACCGGCTGGAAGTGGCGAGCTCGCTCGATGCTAGCCGGCTTGAGGAAGCGCTGCGGCGGGCGCGTTATCGGGTGGAGCGCTTCGACGAAGCAGGTGCGTCGCACATCTTTGCAGACCGGTTCGCCTGGGCCGGCCTCGGTACGCTCTTTACTCATGCGGCGGTCATCGTCTTTGTGCTTTCGGCCGTGGTTAGCAAGGCGGATGCTTTCTCGTCGCCACTATTTCTGGCCGAGGGCGCGACGCTCCCGATTTACCCCGTCCGGGACGCCCATCAGATGCAAGTCGAGCTGAGGGATGCAAAGGCACAGTTTACGGCTGACGGACAGCCTCTTGATTATCGATCAGAAATATCGGTGTACCGCCGCGGCGAAGAGGTTAAACGCTGCACCTCTACCGTCAATTCCCCATGCACCTACGCCGGATACAAGTTCTACCAGTCCGCCTATTTTGGCTTTGGCGCAGAAGTTGAGGTCCGCGATCTGAGGACAGGGAACACCATTTACCGCGAGACGTTGGCATTGTCGGGGACGGCAAGGGCACCGCACGTTATGATCCGCGACCGTTCGGGAGCTGTGCTGCTGGAGCAGACTTTAGTGCTGACGGACGAGCTTGCCGGCCGCGACTTCAGCTACCGCGGCACGCTTGTCCGCCTGCCATCCGGCCGCTTGATCACTGTTGGTCTTCAGACGGCCGCAAGTGGTGAGGAGCGGTTGGCCGTGCTCGAACCCGGTCAGGGCGGCGATCTCGTGCAGTTATCACTCGCCGAGGGAGAGAGCGGTGAGTCGGGCGGGCTTCGGGTGGCATACCAGGCTGCAGAGACAATACCGTACACTGTGGTTCCGGACCTTCCCGTATCTACCAGCGACGCAGGCGGAGGTATGCATGCGCTTCAGCTTAGCAACGTCGTCTACGGTACGGACAAAACCTCTGCCGGCGACGCGACGGTCGCTGCTTCGCCCGCGGGACCACCGACGCTCACTGTGACCGGCTTGCAGGCCCAGGCGATCGCATTGAGGCCAGGCGAGAGCGTCCGGGTCGGTGATTATCAATACACCTTTGCCGGTCAGCGGGAGTTCGCCGGCATCACAGTTAAGAGAGACCGCAGCGATTATCTCGTGTGGGCAGGCGTGGTACTGATCTTCGTCGGCCTGGCAGCGACCTTCTGGGTGCCTCGACGCAGGTTTTGGGCTAAAATTACCGCGACTCGCACGCTGATGGCCGGCCAAGCACCGGCCCACGCCCGCTATACCCGCGAGTTAAGGCGCCTGGCACACCAAGCAGGTTCTGCTCCTGAGACTATGAGGAACGGTGATTGAGACGATGCTGCTCTCGATTGACATCGGCATCGATCCCGTAATCTTCAGCAACTGGGGTATCGAGGTTACCTGGCACGGCCTTTTCACGGCACTCGGCGTGATTATCGGCGTGGCGGTAGCCACGGCCTTTGCGCGGCGCGAGGGATACCAGGAAGACACCATCTACAACGTCGCGCTCTGCCTGGTGATCGGCGGAATCATCGGGGCACGCGCTTTGTACGTCATCGAGAACTGGAGTGCATTCAAGGACGACCTGGTAGACGTAGTCCGCGTAAACACCGGCGGCATCTCGATCTACGGAGCGCTAATCGGCGGTACGATCGGCGCCTGGCTGTATGCATTTATTCGCAAGGTGCCGAACCTCCCGAAGGGCGCCGATATCGCCGCAATGGGCGGCATTCTCGGTATGGCCGTCGGGCGCATCGGCGACATCATTAACGGCGAGCACTTTGCCAGCCACACGGACCTGCCGTGGGGCGTCGTCTACACGCACTCGAGCAGCCCCAGCGTGATCACAGGAGTTCCCCAGCCGCAGCACCCGGCGGTCGCCTATGAGATGATCGGCGACATCGTCATCTTCGGCATCCTGCTTCTCATCTACGTGCGATCCAACCGGGCGGGTGTCACGTTCTTTGCGTGGGTCTTTCTGTACGGGTTGTTGCGGACGCTGGTCAGTTTCCTGCGTTTGGACAACATTGTATTTATGGGGCTGCGAACCGCACAGCTGATCGGAATTGGGGCGATGGTCGTTGGGCTGGCAGGCATGGCCTATCTGCTACGGACGCCGCCCCGAGGCACAGGCAGAGGCGCCGGCCGCCGGACGGCCTCGCGTGAACAGGGAGCGCCGGCGCCTGAGGGAGAACCAGCGACCTGAAGCCGCGCTCTAGCACCACGGAGGACTCCAGCTTGTGCGAGGAGGCCGCGGAAGTCCCCCTATAGGCGAACCGGCTTCAAGGCCGATTTCGTACACATCGAGGACGACCGGGCGCTTTTTCGGTCGATAACAGGGTGGGTCCAGTGGTCGCCGTGGGCAGCGAGGAGGTGGCATCAGCGCCGGTTGTTGCGGTTCTATGGTGGGAGTTGTATTACACCGTTCTGTAACCATTTACTACTTCTCAACCTTTGTGTTACGCCGTACGATGAGGGAGCGTCATATTTTTTGCAGTGATTGTATAACTTGAATCAAACTTCTATGAAGCGGCATGATCGCAACGGCCAGCCCTTAACCATCCAGAACCACTGGTACCTGGTATCCAGCCATGGCGCCGTCCTGTTTTACATTGCGGTCAATCCGGAATGCACTATCCGGCAGATCGCGGACGAGATGGCTCTGACGCAGCGGACTGTGTGGGGGCTCATCGGTGATCTAAGGCGGGCGGGGATGCTGAATGTACGCCGAGACGGCCGCCGGCATCATTACACCGTCAACCTCGAGGCTCCGTTCAGGCATCCGATCCTCACTGACCTGACACTACGCTCGGTCTTAGGTGCCGTGGTGGGGCGTAAAATGAACGAGCGCCGGGGCTCCAACCGCAAGTCGGCCTAAGTCGCGTCGAGCGAGCCGGCTCGTTCGTTGACATCATTTCAACGCGTGTGCTAGCATCCCTTCAACAAAATCGAAGATTATCCTTATCAAGAGAGGTGGAGGGCACGGCCCTGTGAAGCCCGGCAACCACCCCGACGGGTCGGGGACGGTGCCAATGCCGGCCTCCCGGTGAACCGGGGGGAGCGATAAGGCGAGCGGCAGACCTCTTCTCTCGAAAAGGAAGAGGTCTCATTTTTGTCCAGCCCGAGAGGCGAACGACAAATCCGTGTCCTAATGGCGATGCCGAGGGCCAGCTTGCGGCGGGTCCTGCTACGCCTGTTCTAACCCACTACCCGGAGGACCGATCAACATGTCGTTCGCGAAAAATCTCAAATGCAGAGAGTGTGGCCGCGACTATTCGCTCGATCCGATTCACGTCTGCGAGTTCTGCTTCGGCCCGCTCGAAGTCTTCTACGACTACGAAGCGATGGGGCGCGCCGTCACCCGGGACCATATCGAAGGCGGCCCGCCCACGATGTGGCGCTACGCCGAGCTCCTTCCCTGCAACCCCGAGACAGCTATCGACATCGGGACGGGCCTGACTCCTCTCGTGCGGGCGCGTAACCTCGGGCGCCTGCTAGGCCTAGACCGCTTGTACATCAAGAACGATTGTCAGAACCCGACGTGGTCGTTCAAAGACCGCGTCGTCTCCGTTGCTACAAGCGTCGCGCGCGAGTTCGAGTTCGATACTCTGGCCTGTGCATCGACCGGGAACCTCGCGAACAGCGTCGCCGCGCATGCTGCGCGGGCCGGCATGAAGGCTCGCGTCTTCATTCCTGCAGACTTGGAGCAGGGCAAGATCATCGGGTCCGCAATCTATTCGCCGACGCTCGTGGCTGTGGACGGTGGCTACGACGAAGTGAACCGGCTATGCAGCGAAGTTAGCGATAAGTACCCCTGGGCCTTCGTGAACATCAATATGCGGCCCTACTACGCGGAGGGCAGCAAGACGCTCGGCTACGAGGTTTGCGAGCAGCTCGGTTGGCGCGCGCCGGACCACTGCATCGTGCCTCTTGCCAGCGGCTCGCTGTACACAAAGATCTATAAGGGAATCAAGGAGCTTTCCTGGCTCGGCCTTGTCGATTGGCGGGCCACTCGCATGAGCGGTGCCCAGGCGGAAGGCTGCTCGCCCATCGCGGAAGCCTGGAACCGGCGAAGCTTTCTTATCAAGCCGCAGAAGCCGAACACCATCGCGAAATCGCTGGCAATCGGAAACCCGGCCGATGGCTACTACGCGCTCAAGACGATGGCCGACACCAACGGCGCGGCAGCGACCGTGACGGACGAGGAAGTGGTTGAGGGCATCCAACTGCTCGCCGAGACAGAAGGCATCTTCGCCGAGACCGCCGGCGGCGTCGTTATCTCTGGCCTGCGTAGACTCGTCGACGACGGCCATGTGCGCGCTGACGAAGTCGTGGTCGCCTTCATCACGGGCGCAGGCCTCAAGACGCAGGAAGCAGTGCTTCCTGCAATTCAACCGCCGCTTACGATCCGTGCGACCCTCGACTCCTTTGAAGAAGCGCTGGAGGAGCGTGATGGCGTTCTGCCGGCGGCGAGGGGAGTGTGATGGATAAGCTACGTGTGAAGTTCACCTTTGTGGAATCGCTAATCAAGGAGCCGATTATCTGGAAGCTCGGCCGCGAGTTTGAAGTCGTCACGAACATCCGGCGCGCCGACGTCCAAGCCGACCGCGGCTGGGTAATCCTTGAACTTGAAGGCGAGCGGGATGAGATCGATCGGGGGCTCGACTGGGTCAAGGACCAAGGCGTTCGGATCGACCCCGTGTACGAGGACGTCGTCGAAGGTTAGCGATCTGATACGAAAATAATGTGAGGAGGAACCGCAGATGGCGATGCAACGAGAACCAGAGTCCGGTGTAATCCCTGGGCAGGAAAGCCTGCGGTTGAGCGTCATAGTCCGTATACCGACGCCGCTTCGCAAGCTGACCAATGACCAGGACGTAGTCTCCGGTAGCGGAGACACTCTGACTCAGTGTATCGATGGTCTCGACGCGCAGTATCCCGGGCTGAAGGACCGCCTTCTCGACGAGACAGGCGAGCTGCGTCGCTTCGTAAACATCTATATCAACGGCGAGGACGTCCGGTTCGCGCAGGGCGTCCAGACGGCGCTCAGGCCGGGCGACGAGATCAGCATTGTTCCCGCAGTCGCTGGCGGCGCGGAAGAGCCACCATCCGAGCCGCGCCTGAAGTACTACCGCGCGTCTCCGGGCGCCTACCAGGCGCTCAAGCAGCTTCAGGACTACGTCGAGCAATCGGGCCTCGAGCGTCCGCTGCTCGAACTGGTCAAGCTACGCGCGTCGCAGCTCAACAGTTGCGCCTTCTGCCTCGACATGCACTGGAAGGAAGCGCGTGCCGCCGGGGAAAGTGAAGAGCGGCTCTGCATGCTGAACGCCTGGCGCGAGTCCCACCTCTACAGCGAACGCGAGCGCGCCGCCCTCGCCTGGACGGAAGCTCTCACGCTCGTCGCCGAGACCGGTGCGCCGGACGATGTCTACGAGGACGCCCGCCTTCACTTCGATGATAAGGAGATCTCCGACCTCACGCTCGCCATCGCCGCCATCAATGCCTGGAATCGCATGGCGATCGGGTTTCGGCTGGTGCCAGGCTGGTACGAGGTCCGCCGACTACCAGAGCAGGCCGCCACAGCGTAACAAGACCCCATGGACCGAGCCGCCCCGAAACGTGACTATCGAGATCCGCCCCGCGACCCTCGAGGATGAGGAAGCCGCGTGCTATCTGCGCGAGCAACTTTTCGAGCCGCCGGGTAGCATGCCGCCCGGCTACACGCGGGAGCGCTTCTCCGCTGCCTTCCGCTGGGCGGTAGAACAGACGAACGCTGACGTTCTTCTTGCCTTTGACGGTGATGCCGCGGTGGGTCTGACCAGCGTCTACGCGGACATCCAGTCCTTAGGGTTCGGGCCGAAGTGCTGGCTCCAGGACATGGTCGTGGACAAAGAAAGGCGGTCGCAAGGCATCGGCGCGCTAATGATGGCCGTAGCCGAGTCTTGGGCTCGCGAGCACGGGCTAACCCACATCGAGCTATCCTCCAACGCCGGACGCGCCGATGCGCACCGGTTTTACGAACGTCACGGATTCGGGCGCGCAAACGCGTACCTGAAATGGCTCGGCTAGCATGGACCGCGCCGCCATCAAAGAGCTCTTCGGCCGCACCGAATACTCCCGGCGCCAGTACACGGAGGCCATCCGTCCACTCGGCAACGATGTGGTCACGAAGCCGGCACCGGGATCGGGCTGGCCGCATTGCGCGATGCCTTTGTGCACGTCAACTGGGCGTACCTCCGCTGGCTGGCTGACTGATCCGGGGGGCACCTCGGCTATTGAGCCGGAGCAGGTCGACTCCTGGGAGGAACTGGAAGTCTACCGGCGGCGAGTTCGCGGGCGTGCTCGCGCGTATTTCGACTCGCTTAACGACGCGGTCGCACTAGATAGAGCCAGAGACGCTCGCGTTAGGCATCCGCCGGAAGCCCCCACAGTGCTTCTCTGGGCCGGTGTACAATGGGCGAGCGTTGACGCGCCGAGGCAGGCGCGCTATAATTCCGAGTTACCGGATAGACAAAGTCGACTAACTGTCTCACCGGACGGAATCGAGGTGCTCCATGGTAATCGAAGAAGCTCCCTCATCCGCCGCTCATCCCAAAGTCCCGCATGAGCTAAGGCCGGGCCACGTCTTCGTCACGCTCGACGAAGAGATCGCGAATTTCAAGACCGAAGCGGGTCTCTTCCGCAAGGACGAAGAGGGCCTCGAGGGCGAGTTTACCCCCTTCCGCCTGCGCATGGGCGTCTATGGGCAGCGTCAGATGGACAACCAGATGATCCGCGTGAAGCTGCCGTACGGTGGCGTCAACGCCGAGCAGATGGAGGCGATGGCCGTCGTCGCCGAGGACTACTCCGGCTATCGCCGCGGCCACATTACGACGCGCGAGAACTTCCAGTTCCACTTCGTGAACCTCGACCGCACGGCCGAGGTCCTTAAGATCCTGGCCGACGCCGGACTGACCACCCGCGAAGCGTGTGGCCACACCGTTCGCAATGTTACCGGCTGTCCCTACGCCGGCGTTTCGGGCGACGGCCACGAGCTGTTTTACGTCACGCCCTACCTCGCGGCCTATGCCCGCAACATGCTGCGCAACCCTATCTGCCAGAATCTGCCGCGCAAGTGGAAGACTGCATTCTCCTGCGGTCCTACCGATTGTGCAGGCACGCCATTCCACGACATGGGTTTCATCGCGAAGATCAAGCGCGAGAACGGCCGCGAGATTCGCGGCTTCGAAGTCGTGGTCGGCGGCGGTCTCTCGACGATGCCACGCAAGGCAGACGTCGTCTGGGACTTCGCAGAGGCGGACAACGGAGAGTACATTCGTGTGGCAGAGGCCTGCCTCAAGGTGTTCGACAAAGAGGGTGGGCTCGATAACTTCCTGCGCAAGAACATGAACAAGGCGCGCGTGAAGTTCCTTCTGCACAAGATCGGAATCAACGAGTTCAAAAAGCTCGTGCAGGAAGAGCTCGACCAGCCGTGGGGTTGGGAACCGCTCGATATGCCTGCCCTCATGCAGCTCGCGCCCGAAGGCCCCACGCCCGGCGCCGCGCCCAATGGCATTCGACCGGGCGAAGGCTTCGACCGCTGGGTGCAGACAAACGTCGTGAAGCAACGGCAGCCGGGCTTCGTCGCGGTCACTGTTACCGTGCCGCTCGGGAACATCTCGCCGGAGCAGTTCCGCGGCCTCGCTGCTATCATGCGCACGTTTGCCGGCGGCAACGGGCGCACGCAGCAGAACCAGAACCTGGTGCTGCGCTGGGTGCATGAGGAATCGCTCCCTGCCCTCCACGCTGAGCTGAAGGCTCTGGACCTCGGCGAGTCAGAAGCAGGTCTGATCGCGGACACCGTCGCCTGCCCGGGCACCGACTCCTGCAAGATGGGGATCACCTCCTCGCAGGGCGTCGGCCGGGCGATCACTGAGGCGGTCAAAGAATGGGGCATTGATGACCCACTCGTGCAGCAGATCCACATAAAATCGAGTGGCTGCCCGAACGGCTGTGGCCAGCACCACCTCGCCGCCATCGGCTTGCAGGGCTCGTCTTTCAAGGCGAACGGCGCCGAGATCCCGTGCGCGGACATCTTCCTCGGCGGCGGAGGGTACGTCGGCGGCGCCAAGTACGGCGTCCGCGTCACCCGCGTGCCGGCCAAGCGCGCGCCCGAGGCGATCCGCAAGATCATCCAGTACTATCAGGACAATCGAAGCGAAGGCGAGGAGTTCGTCGCTTTCGTCGACCGGGTCGGCCCGAAAACTTTCGACCCGCTGTTGGACGAGTTCAAGGACGTCGGCCCCGTCCACCAGGATATCCAGGCGTACATGGACTGGGGCAAGGATGAGCTCTTCCAGGTCATCCGCGGCGAAGGCGAGTGCGCAGTCTAGGCGGGCGATTGTCCGTGGCAACAGCACTCCGGAGTGTTGCGTCCGTCGAATTGGGTGCAAAAACAGCGCCGCAGGCCGGGGGTGTGGGGGTGTCCCCCACCTTTCCCTTTCGGGTTGGAGTGGGGCAAGCGATCGTGAACAGCGAATAGGAGGATCGAATGGTAACAGAAGCGGCTAAATACACGTCGGCGGACGCCGAGCGGCTAAATGCCGAGCTCGGCCAGAGGTCCGCGGAAGAGATCGTCCGTTGGGCAGGCGAGACGTTTGGCCCGGCGATTAAGTTCGCGAACAGCTTTGGGGCCGAAGATGTCGTGCTTCAGGACATCATCGCGAAGAATGCGCCGAATGTCCGCGTATTCACGCTCGATACCGGCCGTCTCAACGACGAGACGTACGAGGTGATGGAGAACGTCCGCTTCAAATACAGCGACATCCCGATCGAGGTCATGTTCCCAGACCACCAAAAGGTCGAATCACTTGTCCGCGAGAAGGGCTTCTACTCCTTCCGCGAAAGCGTCGAGAACCGCCGCGAGTGCTGCGCCATTCGCAAAGTCCAGCCGCTGAAGCGCGCGCTCTCTGACGCAACCGCCTGGATGACCGGACTTCGCAAAGACCAGTCAGTCACACGCACAGACACTCCGGCGATCGAATGGGACGAAGGCAACGCGATGCTTAAGGTCAACCCGCTCATCGAGTGGTCCAACGACGATGTCTGGGCATACGTCAAGGCAAATAAGGTCCCGTACAACCGCCTCCACGACCAGGGCTATCCGAGCATCGGCTGCGCCCCTTGCACGCGCGCTATCAAACCGGGCGAGGACATCCGGGCCGGCCGCTGGTGGTGGGAGAACCCCGAGTACAAGGAGTGCGGTCTGCACGAGTAGACCGCGAGGCGAACAAACACTTGTTTGGAGGCGCCTCCCTTGAGGCGTCTCTTTCGCAGAAGGACGAAGCCCTGAAGGAAACGATTGCGACTCAGACATACGAAGCCCACGGCGGCCCGCTCGTCGACCTGCTAGCGAACGGGGCGGAATGCGACGGAATTCGCGAGCGCGCCGCCTCGCTGCCGGTCCTTCGCTTGTCACCACGATCGCTTTCGGACCTGGAACTGCTCGCGATCGGCGGCTATAGTCCGCTCAACGGCTTCATGACGGAAGCCGATTACCGCTCGGTTGTGAGCGAGATGCATCTCATATCCGGCATCCCGTGGCCGATACCGATCACACTCGCCGTCTCCGCGACAGAGGCGGAAGCGATCGCGGAGGGCTCTGATATCGCGCTTGCGGATGTATCCGGCCGCGTGCTGGCCGTCATGCGAGTCGAGCAAAAGTTCGCATACGATAGGCGCCTCGAAGCGCGCGAGATCTACCGCACGGAGGACGAGGCGCATCCCGGGGTCGCGGCGGTCTACACGCAGGGTGATGTGCTTCTAGGAGGCCCCGTTCGCGTCTTCGAGCTGCCCACGCACGAAGACTTCCATCAATACCGCCTGACGCCAGCGCAGACGCGTACGGTCTTCGCGCAGCGCGGATGGCGCACTGTCGTCGGCTTCCAGACGCGAAACCCCGTCCACCGCGCGCATGAGTATATCCAGAAGTGCGCGCTGGAGATCGTGGACGGCCTGCTGCTGCACCCACTCGTAGGCGAGACGAAGTCAGACGACATTCCCGCGGAGGTGCGGATGCGCTGCTACGAGGTCCTGCTCGAGAACTACTACCCTCAGGACCGCGTGCTGCTGTCGGTCAACCCCGCGGCGATGCGCTACGCCGGGCCGCGCGAAGCCGTTTTCCATGCGCTCGTCCGCAAGAATTACGGCTGCACGCACTTCATCGTCGGCCGCGACCATGCCGGCGTCGGCTCCTACTACGGGACCTTCGACGCGCAGAGGATCTTCGAAGAGTTCGCGCCGGGCGAACTGGGGATCACGCCGCTGATGTTCGACCACACCTTCTTCTGCCGCCGCTGCGACGAGATGGCGAGCGTCAAGACCTGCCCTCACGACGGCGAGGCGCGGGTCACGCTCTCCGGCACGCAGGTGCGCGAGATGCTGAAAGGAGGCGTCGCGCCGCCCATCGAATTCTCACGTCCGGAGGTCGCACGCGTTCTAATCGAAGCGATGCAGGAACGGGTGACGCCGCACCATGCCATCTGATCCGCTCGACGGAAGCGCGGGGGAGGCAGCTCTCCCCGAGCGACTGGGTCTAGCGCACAAGGCAGAGACAGACGCCATCGTCGAGTTGCCGCGCTGGCGCGGCGCTATTCAAGCTTCGGCGATTGCGGCCTATACGTTTGCCGGGCTGTTCCTATTTGTACTTGCGCTCCAACTCTTGAAGGGCGGCGCCGGTGGCTTGAAACCGGTGCTCAAGGCACTGGACGTCCACGGGCCTGTGAACACGCTCGGGTTCGGCTGGCTGGGCGCCTATACGGTCATGAGTGGCTCGCCCGTCGCAGCTATCTCATTGAGCCTCTTCAGCAAGGGCACCCTGTCAGACATCGAAGCATTCGCCATGATTAACGGCTCCAGGCTCGGTGCCTCCTTCATTGTCCTTTTCGTCGGGTTCATCCAATACCTCATGCACCGGCGTACGGCCGATGGCTTGTTCATCGGCGTCGTCGCGCTGCTCGTTGCATTTACACTTTGGCTGCCGGTCCTGCCAATTGGCATTCTCGTACTGAAGGCCGGCTGGTTTGACTCTATCCGCCTGGGAACGCCGCCGGGGATTACCTCGATCATAAACGTGGTGTACGACCCGATAGTCCGCCGTATCGACGATCACCTGCCCGCTCTGGCGATGTTTGGCATTGGCATCGGCGTGCTTCTACTTGCGTTCGCGGTGTTCGACCGCGCGCTTCCCAATCTGGAACAGCCGAGCTTGAAGGTGGAGCGGGTCAAGGAATGGCTGCACCACCCCTTGGCGATGTTCGCGCTCGGCCTGGCTATAACTGCGGTCACAATGTCTGTCTCTTTGTCTGTGACTCTGTTGATACCCCTCTCGCTCAAAGGATACGTCCGGCGCAGCAATATCATTCCTTACGTCATGGGCGCAAATATTTCCACGTGGGTGGACACGCTGATCGCTGCATTACTGCTCAATTCACCGCGCGCCTTTACCATCGTTTTCACCGAAATGGCGGTCGGCGGCTACGTCTCCCTTGTCGTCCTCCTCTTCGCCTATAAGCCGTATTCGAACGCCATCCTCAGTCTCGCGCGGCGGATAACGCAAACGCGTCGCGGATTCGCGCTCTTTCTTGGGGCGATCCTTCTCGTGCCCGCGATCCTGTTCTTGGTTTAATGGACATACCCCCTACCCGTATGTTACTATTGTTGACGAACAAACTCTACTTTATCTAGAAGCACGGACCCGGATGAGAATCTCTAGCAAAGGCGACTATGGACTCCGCGCTCTGATCGAGCTCGCGCATCACTTCGGGGAGCCTCGTCCCCTTCAGAGCGGCGAGATCGCCTCCCGCCAAAGAATCCCAGAGTCGTACCTGGAGCAGCTGCTGACCGTCCTTCGGCGCTCTGGCTTCATCCGCAGCGTGCGCGGACCGCAAGGTGGCCATGCTCTCATACGACAGCCCTCCGGACTGCGCGTGAGCGAGGTAATTGAGGCGCTCGAAGGGTCTATCACGCCTGCTGATTGTCTTGACGACGGTGGCGCATGCGCTCGTAACGGCGGCTGCGCTCAAAGCGAGATGTGGAGAGATGTTCGCGAAGCAATCCTCGGCGTACTCGACAATACAACGGTTGCGGACTTGGCGCAGCGCGAGCGCGCCCTGCAACCGGCTGGCACCCGATACGTGATATAAGAGGACGGCATGGGTAGAGAGAAGAAGATCGCCGATACGGTGCTCGATCTGATAGGCGGTACCCCGATCGTCCGGCTGAACCGCGTGGTCCCTGCGGGCTCGGCAGAGATCATCGGCAAGGTGGAGTCGATGAATCCGGCGGGAAGCGTCAAGGACCGCATCGCGCTGAACATGATCGAGACGGCCGAACGTGAGGGCCGCCTGAAGCCCGGCGACACGCTCGTTGAGCCGACGAGCGGGAACACCGGTATCGGACTGGCCATGGTGGCGGCGGTGAAGGGCTACCGGCTCATCGTAACGATGCCAGAGGACATGAGCCTGGCTCGCCGCGATCTGCTCGCGCGCTACGGTGCGGAAGTGATGCTGACCCCTGCGATCGAGGGAATGACCGGAGCGGTCTTCGCAGCTCAGGAGCTGCTGGCGAGCCACCCGAACTACTTCATGCCCCAGCAGTTCGAGAACCCGGCCAATCCGGACATCCACCGCAAGACTACGGCGCTCGAGATTCTTGAAGCAACGGACGGCAAATTCGACGCCCTTGTCCTCGGCGTGGGAACTGGCGGGACGATCACCGGTGTCGGCGAAGTCGTTCGCGCGCGAATACCTGGGCTTCTCGTCGTTGCCGTCGAGCCGACTCGCTCGCCGGTCCTGCAGGGCGGCCGCGCCGGAGTACACGCTATCCAGGGCATCGGTGCAAGCTTTGTGCCGAATATCCTCAACCGCGAAATCTACGACGAGATCATGGCGATCAGCGATGACGACGCGATCGAGATGTCGCGCCGCCTCTGCCGTGAGGAAGGCCTGCTCGTCGGGATTTCAGCGGGAGCCAATGTGGTCGCGTCGCTCAGAGTCGCCAAACGGCTGGGCGACGGCAAGCGCGTGGTGACGGTTCTCCCGGACACCGGCGAACGTTATTTGACGATGGAGGCATAGAATGAGCGCCGGAGAGAATTTGATGTCAGTGATGGTCTACATACCGACGCCTTTTCGCCGATTCGCGGGCAACCAGACGTATCTCAAGGCGGAGGGCAAGACCGTCGGCGAGGTGCTCGACGCGCTGGGTAAGTCATATCCGACGCTCAAGCACATGATCTACAACGAGGCGGACGAGATACCCGGACACATAAATGTTTACATCAACAGTCAGGAAATCCATTCTCTGCAAGGAAAGAACACGCCGGTCAGCGACGGCGATGAGATGGCCGTCATCCCTGCCATCGCGGGCGGCCAGGTGCTGACTCCGGAGCAGGTAAACCGTTATAGCCGACACATCATCATGCCGCAAGTTGGCCCTGTCGGCCAGCGCAAGCTGATGGAGACGAAGGTGCTGATTGTTGGCGCCGGTGGTCTCGGAGGTCCGGCCGCGCTCTACCTCGGGCTTGCAGGCGTGGGCACGATCGGCATCGTCGACTTCGACGTGGTCGATCTGTCAAACCTGCAGCGGCAGGTGCTGCACCAGAACGACGACGTCGGCAGGAAGAAGACCGAATCGGCCAAGGAGACGCTTCTTTCGTACAACCCGGACGTGAACATCGTTATCCACGACACACCTCTCACCTCCGACAACGCGATGGAAATCATCCCTCAATACGATCTCGTCGTTAACGGCGCGGACAACTTCACGACCCGGTATCTCGTGAACGACGCCTGCTACTTCGCAGATAAGGTCCTCGTGGACGGCAGTATTCTCCTCTTCGACGGCCAGGCCACAGTCTTCAAACCCGGCCAAGGTTGCTACCGGTGCCTCTTTCCGGCACCGCCTCCGCCCGGCCTCGTCCCGAACTGCGCCGAGGCGGGCGTGCTCGGCGCCCTCACCGGCGTGATGGGCTCAATTCAGGCGATCGAAGTGATCAAGCAGGTCCTCGAGATCGGCGACTCGCTGGTCAGCCGCCTGCTGCTATTCGACGCGCTCGCCATGGACTTTCGCATCGTGAAGCTACGGCGGGACCCGAAATGCCCGCTCTGCGGCGATGACCCAACCATCAGTGAACTGATCGACTATGTCGAGTTTTGCGGCGCGCCCTTCCCCGGCGGGCATGTCGGCGCTCAGGACGGTAGCGATGGCAATTGAAGTCAAGGTAACCGCGAACTTCGCGAAGCTAATCGGCGGAGACCGTTCGACTCGCGCCGAAGGCAGCACGATCGGTGAGGTCCTCGACGATCTCGACGAGCGACATCCGGGCTTCAAGCGGAATGTCGTCGCCGAGGGGCGCATCCACCGCTTCGTGAACGTCTACCTAAACGACGAAGACGTTCGCTTCCTTCAGCAGCTCGATACACCAATTAGCGAAGGTGACGTCGTCTCCGTCCTCCCCGCCCTCGCCGGCGGCGCCTAGCCGGCGTGGCTGAGCGCGCGTCTGACTCGTACGGACAGACCTTCAGGTCTGTCCCCCAACAGACCTTCAGGTCTGTCCGTCAACGCTACGGAGGCGAATGCCATTCCGCTCTCCCCAATGATCGCCCGCTTCTGCCAAGGGGGGTGAGCAAGCCCCGCCGTTCGTCAGCCCGGCTCGAATCATTCGACTACATCGGACTTTACGCCTACTCAATCACGATTAATACCGATAAAGGGCAGGCACACTTTCGCGAGCCCGGCGTTGTCGGCCACTGCGTCGGGGTTCTTCGCCAAAGAGCGTCCATGCACCAATTCGAAGTGCTCGCCTACTGCTTCATGCCCAACCATGTGCACCTGCTCGTGGTTGGCTTGACTGCGACCTCACATCTCAAGCCGTTCATGCAGCAGTTCAAACAGATCACTGGCTTTGCCTTCAAGCAGGAGCAAGGTGTATCGCTGTGGCACCGGAGCTATCATGACCGGGTCCTCCGACAGGAAGAAAGTATCCACGCGGTCGCTGCATACATCTGGGCCAACCCGGTACGTGGTGGCCTCGTGCAGAATGCGGTGGACTATCCCTATTCGGGGCCAACCGAGCGTCTGCTGGGTGAAGCGGGGCGACTTGGCGACGATGAGGCGTTGGGCGGACAGAGCTTAAGCTCTGTCCGTACGGATCGCGTCACTCCCTCGACGAAGGCCTAACAGCATGGCCTTCGCTTCCATCCTCGACGCCGTCGGCAACACGCCGCTCGTGCACCTCACACGCTTTTCGCCGAAGCCTGGCGTCGAGATATACGCCAAGCTCGAGGGCCAGAACCCGACCGGCAGCGTGAAGGACCGCATCGCTCTCTACATGCTCCGCGCGGCCGAAGAGAGCGGCGAGCTAACGCCAGACAAGACCATTCTTGAGCCGACGAGCGGCAACACCGGCATCAGCCTCGCGATGGTCGCCCGTGCGAAGGGATATCGCCTTCTCTGCGTGCTGCCGGACATCGTGACGCCGGAGCGCGAGCAGCTTCTCCGTGCGTTCGGTGCCGAGGTAATGTACGCGACGGGCGCGCGCAGCACGAACGACGCGATCTTCAAGGCCCAAAAGATGGCCGAGGCTGAGCCCGACAGATACTTCATGCCGTACCAGTACGGTAACGAGAATAACCCGCGCGCTCATTACGAGACGACCGGCCCGGAAATCCTGGGCGACCTGGCGCAGGTCGATGTCTTCGTGGCCGGGCTGGGCACCGGGGGTACGCTGACCGGTGTCGGCCGCTACCTGAAGGAGAACAGTGCTGAAACGAAGGTGGTCGCCGCAGTCCCGCACCCCGGTGATCTCGTGCAGGGCCTGCGCGACCTCGGCGAAGGCTTCATCCCGCCGGTATTAGACGAATCAGTCCTCGACGGCCGCGTCGTCGTCGATTCATTGTCCTCGTTTGCGATGGTGAAGGAACTGATGGAGAAGGAGGCCATCTTCGCCGGCATCTCGTCGGGAGCCGTCCTTAAGGTCGCCGTCCGCGCCGCTCAGCGCCTGGAGAGCGGCAACGTCGTCGCCCTCCTCGCCGACGGCGGCTGGAAGTACCTCTCGACCGGGCTCTGGTCCAAGGATTACGGCGCGATGAAGGAGGAAGAGGTGCAGGGGACGGTGTGGTGGTGACGCTCTCGCTGCCCCGGTCATTAATCGACGAGATGATCGCGCACGCAAAGGAAGACGCGCCCAACGAGTGCTGCGGCATCATCGCCGGCGAAGACGGCCGCGCGGCGAAGCTCTTCCGCGCGACGAACGCCGAAGCCAGCCCTTATCGCTACAACGTTGAGCCGCGGGACCTCTTCCGCATCTTCCGCGAGTGCGAGGAGAACGGCTGGAGCTTTCTTGCCATCTACCACTCGCATACGGCGAGCGAGGCCTATCCATCGCCGACGGACGTGCGCCTGGCGACCTGGCCGGAGGCGTATTACGTGCTCGTCTCGTTAAAAGATGCCGGTAAGCCCGTCGTTCGCGCCTTTCGGATTCTCGATGGCGCGATCAGCGAGGAAGAGCTCGCCGCAATCTGATTTAGTCGATCAGGCTGTAGACAAAGACGCCCGTTACCCAGTTGTTGTCCGGGTAGTCAGAGATGATTGGGATGACCATCGCCCAGACGGCAAACCCGAGCAGAACGGCGATCATCGCCCGCAGGTTATCGACGTTTGGATATGCCGCGCGGATGCCGAAGACCGTGTAATAGAACGTGGCGGCGATCGATGCCAGACCAAAGGCGAACCCAATCTGGGGTATGAAGACAAATAACCCGAGACCGTACGGTAGATGGGTGAGCGTCACCACGCGCACTAGGGCATCGGGCGTTGTCTCCTCGCCGAACACTTGGCTCAGCATCAGGTAGATAACCGCGACCCCGATCAAGAAGAGCACGATCGTAAAGATCGTGCCGAGGATAACCGTGTCCACAAAGCCGAGTCCTGGTGCGGGATCAAGTACGGTCTCGCCGAAAAGCCAGGCGCCGATGGCGGCCAGTAAGACCGCGACTGCTGCTGCGCCGATCGAAACAAGCGTAAAGTTTGTGTCGTCGCGGACCTCTTCGTACGCCGCCGGCTCGAGCATCAGCACGCGCCTGATCCGAGCGATGACCTGATCAACGGTCATGTTTTCCTCCTTGTTGCCCCAAATCAGTCTGTTCTCTTGCGCAGGGCGTGTCAAGGGTTATCTGTAAAGTGCTTAAGCGAATAGCTCATTCTTTTGCCTTTGTGGTCCTCGATGCCGGGTGGTACATTGCGTTTCGTGGAGGTCGAAATGAACACACAGGCCCCAGTTGCCGTGCGGCTGCTGCTCGATCTGGCCGGTCTTCGGCTGCCGGCCGAACGGGAGTCAGCCCTCAAGGCAATGTTTGAAGGTAGCACCCGGCCTATCGCCGATGCCCTCGATCGCCAGGATTACAGCGACAGCGAGCCTGCCGCTCGCTTCCGCCCGCCACCGAGCCGTCCGGCATGACTTCGGACCTGCATTGGCTGTCCGTCGCAGAAGCGGCTGGGCTGATCGCTGCCCGCAAGGTCTCCCCCGTTGAACTAACCCAGGCGCTTCTACGCCGTATCGACGGACTCGACGGCCGGCTGAACGCAGCCATCACCGTGGACGCGGATGCGGCGATGGCCGCGGCGAGGACGGCAGCAGAGCAAATTGCTAAGGGCGCTGGGCATAGCCCGCTTCACGGCGTGCCCGTCGCGCTCAAAGACATCTTCGGCGTAGCGGGTGTGCGGATGACTGCGGGATCGAAGATCCTCGCCGAGAATGTGGCGTCAGAGGACGCCGAGGCGACGACACGTCTCAAGGCTGCCGGCGCGACCATCCTCGCCAAGTTGAACCTGCACGAGTTCGCCTTCGGCGCGACCGGCGTCAACCCCCACTACGGCGTCGCGCGGAACCCCTGGGACCTCGAGCGAATCACCGGCGGCTCCAGCTCCGGTTCCGGGGCCTCCGTCGCGGCCGGCGAATGCGCCGCCGCGCTCGGTACCGATACCGGCGGCTCGATACGTATTCCGGCTTCGCTTTGCGGCATCGTCGGCCTCAAGCCGACCTATGGCCGCGTCAGCAAGCGGGGAGTTCTGCCGCTCAGCTGGTCACTCGATCACGTGGGTCCTATGACGCGCACCGTCGAGGATGCAGCCATCATCCTGCGGGCCATCGCCGGGCGAGATGCCGCCGAAGCTTCGACGAGCGACGAGCCGGTGCCCGATTACACCCAAGCGCTGCGAGGCGGGGTTCAAGGCCTCCGCATCGGCGTGCCGAGGCAGTTCTTCTTCGAGAACGTGGACCCCGAGGTCGAAAGCGCCGTCCGTTCTGCGATCGGCATGCTCGAAGATATGGGCGCCGAAGTTAAAGAAGTCGATGCCCCGCTAATCAGCGAGATTCCCGGAGGCGTGACGGCAATCATGCTGCCGGAGGCACTGGCGTACCACCAGAAGTGGATGAGCGAACGGCCCGACGACTACGGCGAGGACGTCCGCTACCGGCTCGAGCTCGGCGCGACCTATCTCGCAGTGCATTATGTGCAGGCCCAGCGCCTTCGAGAAATGGCAATCGCGGCCTGGCGAGACGACGT
>VBJT01000139.1:0-2991 GCA_005880075.1 Chloroflexota bacterium | reverse complement strand
CCTGCGGGTTTACCGCCGAAGGTCTGCCGGTCGGACTCCAGTTGGCGGGACGCTGGTGGGATGAAGCCACCGTCCTCCGGGCAGCGCATACTTACGAGCAGGCGACGGAGTGGCACGGACGTCGCCCGCCTCTATGACGGCTGACGTCCGCCGCATCTTCCTCCCTGCTGCTCGCCGCCATTGTCGCGGGGACGGCTCCCATGTCGATTGCGGTCGGCACACGGGTGACCGTATTGGCAGGCGGCGCTTCTACGACGCACTCTTCGCGATCTGGTCGTGGTTCCGTCGCGTGCCCATCGCCAGCGAAGAAGCGCAACTTCAGGAGGTCAAGAGATGAAATGGATCACCCGACAGAACGTGAAGGTAGACCGAGTCGCGTGCCCCTGGCTGATCAAGAAGTTCGTCGATACGGACGCCGAATTCCTCTTCGTCCCGCCCAATGAAGTCATCACGACGGCCGAGCGCGAAGACGCCACACCGTTCGACGTGCCGGACGTGGAGCTCGGGCATCACGGCGGCAAATGCAGCTTCGAGGCAATCGTCGAGAAGTACACAATCGACGACCCTGCGGTACAGCTTCTGGCGAAGATCGTGCATGGGGCAGACGTCGCCGCTGATCTGTACGGCCGCCGGGAAGCGCCCGGCCTCAAGGCTATCGCTGAGGGCTTCCAACAGATGGGCCTGCCGGACGATCATGCAATCTTGACGCTCGAGTTCCCCGTGTACGATGCGCTTTACGCGTATTGCCGGGCCAAGTCCTGAACGACGGATGGTAAGATCGTAGCGGGATGAATCTCCGCGCAGCGCGCGCGACCTTCCGCCTTCTGGCACTCGCTCTACTAACGACAGCTTTTCTCGCCGGGTGCGTCAATAGCGATACGCCGCCCTGGACAGGGCCGGCCCAATCCCCTAAAACAGGTGCCTCGGCTTCCTCCGATGAGCAGTCGCAGGAGGCCCGAAAGACCGCCACCCGCTTTCTTCGCAGCTTTGTTGACCGCGATTTTGATGGCCTCTGGGGCATGCTCAGGGGTGACACGCAGGCTCGCTTGGGGAACAAGGAAGCATTCGGCGGGTTCCTCCAGCGCAAGTTCGGCTCCGGCGACTTGAGCTATGAGCTGGGCGATCCCCAGTCCTCCAGTCAGTCCGCGGCAGTCTCCGTCCCCATTACGCTCGATCTAGGAGATTCAAGGGGCCGCGTTGCAGGTCCGCCGCTTGTGCTTGTCCCGCAAGGAGAGTCGTTCGCGGTTAGCGACACCGGCCCGCTGGGGCCGCGAGGGCCGCTTTTCGGCTCGCTGGCAGCCGTCCGGCCCGAGCTCGACGTCCCAATCCTGATCTACCACCACTTCGCGCCGGACCTCCCCACCGACCCTGTACAGGCGTCTATCAGCGTGACGACGAGTGCTTTTGGCGATCAACTCGAATGGCTCACCGCGAATGGCTATACCTCCATCAGCGTCGCCGAGCTCTATAACGCCTTCTACTACGACCTGCCGCTCCCGGCGAAGCCTGTCATTCTCGTTTTCGACGACGGTTACTCCGAGGTCTACCAGCTGGCGTTCCCGCTCCTCAAACAGCACGGCTTCGGCGCAACGATTGCCACGATAACCGGTGCTGTTGATCATCCGTCGTACCTGACTTGGGATCAGGTCAAAGAAATGTCCGACTCGGGCATCGAGTTCGTGTCCCATTCGGTCACCCACGGCAACCTCGCCGCGATGTCGCGCGACGATTTGCGAAAGGAGCTCGGCGACTCCCGGAAGGCAGTTCTTCGTATATCCCTACGGAGAGCCGTTCGTGAACGGCTCCGACGACGCTCGCCGGCTGGTGCTCGATGTTCTGCGTGAGACCGGTTACCTCGGCGCGCTCACGACATCATCCGGCCCGCCTTACATTTCGGTCCAGAAAGCGGATGCGCCGTACCAGCTCCATCGCATTCCGGTCTCCGGCGGCGAGGTCCTGCCGCGCTTCGTCGCGGCCCTTACAGCGCCGCAGTAGCGGGTGGTGCGGTCTAAGCGCTCTTCACGATCGGCGTATCGTCCCGGTTACCCCACTCGTTCCACGAGGCGTCGTAGTTCTTGGCGCGGTCATATCCCAGTAGCCGCAGGACGAATGTGCCGTGCGCCGCACGGATGCCTGCCTGTCAGTGGACGAGGACCAGCTTCTCCGGCGTAATACCGACCTCCTTGAGCTTCGCGCGCATTTCCTGGGGCGGAAGCAGGAGTCCGGAGCGCGCTGGCGGCTGAGTCAGGTCGAGCCATTCCAGGTGGACCGCGCCCGGGATATGGCCGCCGTGCTTGTTCTGACGCGGATCCTTGCCCGTGTATTCCGCGCTCGAGCGAACGTCCCAGATGACGGTATCATCGCGGCCAATCGCTTCACGCATATCATCGAGTTGGGACAAGCAATTGCTCCCGGCGCGTATCTCGAACCGCGCGCGCTCGACGTGCGGTTGCTCGCTAGTGACCGGCCGGCCTTCCTCGAACCACTTCCGGAAACCGCCGTTGAGCACTTTTACGTTCGTATGGCCGTAGTGGACTAAGGCCCACCAGAGACGGGCGGCATATAGCCCTCCCATCCCGTCGTAGGCGACGACTGTATGCCCGCTCCCGATGCCGTGCTGCGACATCGTCTCCGCGAACTGATCGGGACCCATGAGGTGGACATCGTCCTCGCCCTTCAAGTAATGGTGCACGCGCAGACCAACCGCGCCACTGATGTGCAGGCGCTGATAGGCCGGGAACTCATCGCAGTCGACGATGCGCACAGAAGGGTCGTCGAGGCTGTCCGCAAGCCAGTCAGTCTCGGCCAGCAGCTCCGGGTGCGCGAATTTCGTTTCTGCCGCCATGGCGGCTGCTATTATACGCGGCGTGAACACCCCTCCCCGTTCGTCCCGAGTAGTCCGCCCTACGGCGGACGTATCGAGGGAAACGCCGGCTCCGATCACGATCGGCGGGCACGAGTTCCGCTGGGGTGAGCGCACTTACGTCATGG
>VBJT01000061.1 GCA_005880075.1 Chloroflexota bacterium | reverse complement strand
CCGTGCGAAGACCATTCAAGTGACCGAACTTCCCTCGTTTTGCACGCCTGGATCATCGCTGTTGGCTCTGGCGATGCTGCTCACAGAAGGCACGCCTGACTACTCGTCGTGTGGGCTGGCATCACCGAAGAGCATCGTCGCGGGGTTGATCCGCAGCGCGATCGCTGCCAGCGGACCGGAGATGATGTGTGGAAAGGTCAGGACGACGTGGACGAAGATGGCGTAGGCGGCAGCCTGCGCCTGATCGGCCCCGAGCGCGACTATCAACCCCGTGAGCGTCACTTCGAAGACGCCGAAGCCTGACTGCGTGATGGGGACGGACCCGGCCACAGTGGCCACGACGAGCAGCAGCAGATAGGCCCAGGGCGACAAATCGAGCCCCAGCGCCCGGCCGCAGGCATAAAACACGAGAACCTCACAGAGCCAAATGCCATGAGCGCTCCAACTGACGTGAAAGATCACCTTCGGATCGCGGAAGGACTGAAGCCCCTTTTCAAGGTTGTACAGCTCGCGCTCGAACCAGCTCCTCAGGCCTCTCGCCACGATGTCCCGGCCCTCTACGGCGCGGTCGATTCGCCCGCCCAGATAGTAGGCGCCAGCACCACCGGCGACGGCTAGGACAGCGCCAACAAGAGCGAGCGGCCAGAGGAAGCGAGCTTCTTTGACGAGCAGAACAGCGACGATGATGTAGACAATGAAGGCGGCAAGGTCGGACACCCCCTCGCTGAACCAAGTTGCGACCAGGCTCGCAACGCTGATGCCGGCACGTTGACTCAAGATACGCAGGCGTACAGCCTCGCCTGCCCGGAAGGGCAGGAGCAAGTTCACGGCCGAACCAAGCTGAGCAGCCGCGAACAACAAGGAAAGACGCGGACGCGCTATCGGCGAAAGCAGGTGCTGCAAGCGGACGGCCCGGAACCAGTCCGAGGTGTAGAGAGCAGCAATAATTACGGGCAGCCAGAGCGGGTCGGCCCCCCTCACTTGGTCCCAGACATATCCGGCGTTAGCCNNAGCCGATTATCCGATGGGCCCTCACTGACTCGCAGCCTCGAGCGTGCCGTATTCAATACGCCTCAGTTTCACATTTGCAGTCCGATTGTAGCCCCCTACGTCTCCGCACAACTGCGCAGCTCCGGAATGCAGATGGAGGCGCTGGTAACAGCGTGTGCCAGCCAATGCAGAAGACAATCGACCTAGTGGGTTTCGGGCAGCCGCCGTCCAGAGATTAGGGAAGGGGGCGAATCGTATGAGAGTTAGCCAAACAGGCAGCGCGACTGCCATCATCACTGCTCATCGGAAGCGCTGATGGCCCCGCAAGCCGAGGTCAATGCAAGCTTTGCGGTGCAGTTCGACCTCTTCGCAACGCCTTTGAGGGCACCCCGTGGGAAGAGCGCAGACATCCGTAGTGAATGAGCAGATGCTATTCGGGCAAGAAATCGCAAGCCCGACGTATTCTTCCACTAAGTATGGTTCGGCGAGGGACGAGGTCCGAAAAAGTCTTTCCAAGGCGGCGACGTTTGCGCCGCGTTGGAGCAGGAACGGCGCTTACATCTGCCCGCCCGGGAGTTCGCAGAAGTTGTTCATCTCGGACATCCACTGGTAAAGGACCTGGCTGTCAGCCAAGGCGCGTTGCCTTAGAGCGGGGTTCTACTTGAAGACGGGACGCGCGGAGGCACTAAGCGGCGGGTCATCCGCTGGTAGACGTCCTCGAATCGTTCGGCAACCCGCGACCATGCGTAACGGGTGACTACAGTTGCGCGAGCGTTGCCGCCGCGCCGCCGCCTCTCCGCTTGATTTGATACCGACTCGATTATCACGCGGGTTAATGACACGGGGTCGTCCTCTTCACAGAACCAACCGTTTGCCTTGTCGCCGTCTGCGACAACGAAGCTCAGAGGCCCTCCGCTGCGGCTGGCGATTACAGGAGCGCCACTCGCCATCGCTTCCAAGAAGACCAGGCCGAACGGCTCGTTCTCAGAAGGCGCGACGAACACATCGGCTATGTTGAAGACCTCCGCCAGCTCCTGGTGGGGAAGCCAGCCGCAGAAGAACACGTTGGTGAGCCCCAGGCGTCTGGCTGTCGTGTACGGATGCTCCCCTTCCCATTCGCCGGGAACGCCTCCACAGACCAGGAGATTGAAGGGTGGGATTGTGCGTCCCTTCTCGCGAAAGAAACGGTTTGCGCGCGCAATGGAGCTTAGTAGCAGCGGTAGCCGCTTGAATCGCAAGAAGCGACCCGCGAACATGAGGACCGGCTTGAATTCGTCCGAACTGTCCAGGAAGGTTTGGAGATGAGATCGAGCATACTGAATGCTGCCGACGAGGCCGCTTTCGTCCGAACCTCTGGGAGACGTCACGACAAGTTCTTCCAGTAGTGACATCTTTCGCCGCGGCGGCCAGTCCCGGGGCCTGAATAGTTCTAGGTCGACGCCGTTGGGTATGAACGATAGCTTGTCAGCCTCAAGCTCGAGTACCTGCTTGGAGCGCTCGACGTTGTCCGGGCTTATCACTACGAAGTGCTGCATGCCAGCAGCTGCCTTCCGCAGCGCCTCATCCCAAAGCCTGATCTCGCCGTGACCGCTGGCCGCCAGATGCTTCATCTCCTGCAGCATCTTCAGCTCGGTGCCATGCAGGTGGGCGAGTTTCGGGAGGCGCCGCATACTGGCCAGTCCGATTGCCGCCAGGTGAACGTGGTTCAAGTGGTGGAGATGGACGACGTCAGGCTGGAACTGCCTGGTTGTCTTGGACAACACATCGCCCCAGCACGCGATGAGGTGTCGCATCTCGGTTCTGCTGACTCGGTAAAAGACACGATCGGGCGCGCCCGGCTTGTCTTCATAGCTAGGGTGGTAGGGGACATCGAAGCGGCCGGACATCGGATTGAGGCCGGCCGCGAAGCCACCTGCCGCTTTCGTATAGTCGACCTCGACCAAGGCCAAGCCATCGTAGAATTTCGCCGCATCGCAGGTGGGATCCGCTCCCTTCAGCGAGCCCGCGACAATCAAAACGTTATGGCCTCGCGCGGTGAGCGCACGGGCAAGATAGCGTACAACTTGAGCGCTACCTCCCTTGGGATAGAAGGCGGTTGCCATCAACACCTTGAGGCCGCCCGATTCCCGAATCACCATCCTGTTCCAACTCCTCCGCGCTGCTCACGCTCCCTGTGGCCCTACGCCAAATCGCCCAACCAGCTAAGGGGACGCGAACGCGAGTATCGAGGGTATGGTTTGTATGCTTGGTAAGACGCACCGAACGGCTCCTCGATTACACGCACACTTCGAGCCGCGCGGGGCCCGGCCTGCTCCACGCCATCACCGTAACGCCTCAACAATGCGCAGACTGACTGCGGCGCGCTCGTCTTATCGTCCCAGCTGAGCGGGCAGCCGGTCGACTGCCGAACAGCGCAAAAGATCCAGCCAGCCGCGGCGAGGGCAACACTAATGCCGGTTAGTGTGTCAGAATTGCCGCCGTGCGCGCAGGACGATTAAGAAGCGTACGTTGCTATGCCTCGGTCGATGGAGAACAGCCTACGACAAGAAAACCCCGCGCCGACATCAAAGCCCCCTCGCCCAGGAGTGGTGCTGGATTCACCGCCAGGAAAAAAAAGGGCTTACCAGGCGTTGCGGGCTCGCCGGCCCACGAAGCCCCAGGGGGTAGCTCGTAGCCCCGCGCCCGCGTCGTACGAACGAATCCCGCTTCAGGGCGAGCACAACACGGGCAGGAATGGCCCCGTTTCGGTTGGCCCGGCGCTCGCCTGACACATATCAACAATTCTCGTAGGTCGTCAACCAAATGCCAGGCCCGTTATTGCCGCCTTATCAGGTTAGCATTTGGGAGGTCAAGCGCTCGGGGTAACTTCCTTTGTCCCGTCTCCACGCTGCGCCCAGTGCCCAGCGGCCCGTCTTTACGGGTTTGATTCGCAACTGATTGGGGCGTAGCGTCAGTGCATGAAGTACATCAAAGCGTTATCGGAGCGACCGCTCGCCGCCGGCCATAGCCATCTGCCATAGCTTGCCTCAAACGGCCGCCCACAGGGAGGTGAGCTATGGTTCTTTCGAAGTGGCGGCTCACTTGGAAGGAGGATTTCGACCGAGTCGTCCGCTCGATGAGCAAGCGCGAGCGGGCCGCCTTACAGCGGTGGGGCTTACTTAGCGTCCAGGGGCGCCGCATATTCGTGTCCGCCGCGAAACGCCTAGGACTGGACGTCACCTACTCCGCCTATGTGATGGAACAGGCTGCTCTCGCGTTGAACCCCTAGCCTGTTGCGAACTGCCACCTTACGGTCTGGACACCTGCCCCGTCCCAGTGACTCCACGGATCTGCACTTCTGCCCGAAAGCCTGTCTGCGCTCCAGTACCCTAGAATTCGCTCAGACTCGCGGCTGGCCTGGCTTACCGTCTGTGACGCCCCTGTGATTGGTGAAGCGAGCTTGTCGACGTAGATGAGGACCGGTCTTCCCGCGCCTGTAGCGACGGCAGTGCCTGCCTCGGGGGCAACTGACTGAACGCCCACGTGTCAATAATTCCCCGGGGATCTTAGTCGTTAGTTGTCACCTTGTGGGCACCCGGATAGCGCGTTCGAGGGAATCATCGCGACGAAGGCGTTTAGTCGACTACAACGCCAACGCCTCCCCTCTTAGAGGCGTCACTAGTTCGTCTTCGCCAAAGCGTGATTAGCCGAAGTACGAGCGAGGATTTTGAGAGCCCGAGAGCCGCATATTCTTGGTCATCGTCGTAACGGCCTCGCCCACATTTCGTTGCGCGGGCGCCTTGCCACATCCGCCTCTTTAGAGGCAGCCTCATTTGACGGATGAGGAAAGGGTCGCGGGGGTGCTCTCTCGTTGATGCGAAAAGTGCTCCCGGAAAGGCCATTCATATGGGATCCGTATTGCAATTGGAAATCGCCCTGACGAAGGAAAATCAGGCAGCCGTCTTTCGTAGTACGGAAAGCGCCTACCTGCCTGCTAAATTGCATGCCCGCTGAACATAACATCGTTGATCAGCCAAGGCTTCGTGCTGGTAGGATTTCCGCACGTCCGCTCCCCGCTCCCTCGAAGGGGCCTGACGTAAAGGAGGGTGCCGATGGCCGAACGCACTGCGCAGCGTGTCTGGACCACTGCCTTAGGACAGCTTGAACTTTACGTCACCCGAGCGAACTATGAGACCCGGCTTAGGCATACTGTGGGCCTCGGCGTCGAGCCCGACAATTTCGTAGTTGGCGTCCCCACGGCCCTTATAAGGGAATGGCTCGTCACCCGACTACGCAGCCGCGTCGTCCAGACGGTTTCCGCCATCCTCGGGCGGCCAACCGAAGTCTCTTTCGAGATCGTTGGCGACGATCACGCGAACGGTAAAGGTGAGGCCGCAATAACGCTTGAAATGGGCTCTACTCCTCCGGCCGTGGAAGTCCCAAGCACGGTGCCCGAGCAGAGGTTAAACCCTCGATATACCTTCAAAAGGTTCGTGGTCGGAGACAGCAACCGGATGGCCGTAGCTGCAGCCATCCAAGCCGCCGACAACCCCGGGATGGACTACAATCCGATTTTTATCCACAGCCCACCAGGGCTTGGGAAGACCCACCTCCTACATGCGATCGCCCACCACGCGACTCGGTCCAACAAGGCCGCCGTTTATGTGACATCTGAGCAGTTTACCAACCAGTTCGTGACAGCGCTAACAGGCAGTCGATCCGAGGAGTTCCGCCGCCACTACCGGTCACCGCAACTCCTGCTCGTAGACGACATCCAGTTCTTGGCGGGCAAGAGCCGGACTCAGGAGGAATTTTCCTCTACCTTTAACGATCTCCACTCCAATAGTTCTCAGGTCGTGGTTGCCGCTGATAAGCCGCCTGCTTCCATACTGGGCGTGGAATCTCGCCTGTGTTCTCGCTTCCAATGGGGGCTGGTGACAGACATTCAGCCGCCGGACACTGAGACTCGCATGGGCATCGTCAAGGTAAAAGCGGCAGATAAAGGCTTCGATCTCCCGGATGACGTCGCGGCCCTTCTAGCCGAACGAGCGCCCGGCGACACCCGGGAGCTAGAGGGTCTACTCAGCCGCGTCCTGACTCACGCCCGCCTCACCCATGTGCCCGCGACATTGGACCACGCCGTAGAGGCGTTGACTGCCTTGCCTCCAGCCAGCGCCTCTACCCCGGATGCTAACCACCTCCTCCACGCGGTCTCCGCTTACTTCGCTATTTCAACCGAGGCACTCGCAGGAAAGAGCCGCGCTAGGCCTGTTGCTGAAGCCCGTCATACCGCAATGTACCTCCTGCGGGAAGACGGGCAGTTGGGTCTCAAGCAGATTGGGTTTCTTCTGGGACAACGGGATCACTCGACGGTTATTCACGGGGTGCAGAAGGTGTCCCACCAACTCAAGACTGAACCTACGACGGCCGCACAATTGTCGGAGATTCGAGACTACGCCAGCCACGTTTCTTA
>VBJT01000085.1 GCA_005880075.1 Chloroflexota bacterium | reverse complement strand
GGGCGCGGGCATTCGCGTGCTGTACGACGACCGCGATGAGACGCCGGGAGTGAAGTTCAACGACGCTGACTTGCTGGGCATGCCGCTTCGGGTGACGGTGAGTCCGCGAAACCTGGACAAGGGTGTGATCGAGTTGAAGGGGCGGACGGAGGAGGAAGGCCGCACAGCGCCGATCAGCGAGGCGGCGGGGGCGATCGGGGAAGCGCTTTCGTCAGCGGATGAGTAGCGAATAGGCGAAATCTCTCGGCGCACGACTCCTGTCACTGCGCAGCCCAGCAAATTCCTTCGGGGAGGTGCGATTTGGACCGCCTGCGGAGGGCATCTCGCGCAGAATGACACCGCGTTGCGGGAACTGATTGGAGGACGGGCGGCAGATCTTCGCGGCTCAGAACAAGGACTGGGAACGCTTGTCAGGTATGCAGGGCGGTGCTATATTGACGGTGTAATAGCGCTCTGTCTGGAGTGGGGCTGGTACCCACTTTTTTTTGGCCTTGTGCCGGGCGGGCGTTGGGAGGAAAGGCCGGCGTGAAAAGCGAATTTAGCATCGCCATCAAACAGCTGGCGGCGGAGAAGAATCTGCCGCCAGAAGTTGTTTATCAGGCGATGGAAGCGGCCCTGGTGTCCGCTTACAAGAAAGACACGGATCTTGGTGGTAACGTCGCTGTCCGTATCGATCGGGACAGCGGCGACCATCACGTCTACCTCGAGCGCACGGTTGTGCAGGACGTGGCTGACGACAAGATCGAGATCGGGCTGCCGGAGGCGCGCAAGCGCAAGGCGGACGTGATGCCGGGGGACGTTTTGCGAGACGAGGTCCACCCTTCGCAGGCGGGGCGAATCGCCGCACAGACCGCAAAGCAGGTCGTGCTGCAAAGGCTGCGCGAAGCAGAACGGGAGATGGTGTTCGAGGAGTTCTCGAACCGCGAGGGCGATATCGTCTCGGGTGTCGTCCAGAGGGCGGAAGGGAACCACCTCGTCATCGATCTGGGCAAGACGGAGGCAATCTTCCCGGCCGCCGAGCAGGTGCGCAACGAGCACTACCGGGTGGGGCAAAGGCTAAAGCTTTACCTGCTCGAGGTGCACCGTTCGATCCGCGGGCCGCAGCTGGTGCTGTCGCGGACGCATAAGAACCTGCTGAGGCGGCTGTTCGAGCTCGAAGTCCCGGAGATCTACCGTGGCGTGGTCGAGATCAAATCGATTGCGCGCGAGGCGGGCTTCCGCAGCAAGGTCGCGGTGGCGGCGCGGCAAGAGGGTGTGCATCCGGATACAGAACATCGTGAACGAGCTGAACAGCGAGCGGATTGACGTGATCCAGTGGGACACGGACCCGGCGCGCTTCGTCGGTAACGCGCTCAGCCCGGCGCAGGTCCTCCAGGTCAAGATAAGCGAGGAGGACAACACCGCTTCTGTGGTTGTTCCGGACCGTCAGCTGTCGCTAGCGATCGGTAAGGAAGGGCAAAATGCCCGCCTTGCCGCGAAGCTGACGGGCTGGCGGATCGACATCAAGCCCGAGTCGGCGATGCAAGAGATGCTTGCAGCTGCGCCGCCTGCGGCGAAGGCGCGCGCCCGCGCGGCGCCGGCGACGACCGAGGCTGCGCCGCACACAGATACGGTCCAGCCGTGGCAAGAAGTGATCGAGGGGGCAGAGAAGGCGGCGGCGGAAGAGGTCGCCGCAACGACGGCGGAGGCAGGGGCGGAAGCGCCTGTTGCCGGCCCCAGAATACGCTTCGCGGAGGAAGTCGCGACCAAGGAAGCGCCTGCCAAGAAGAAAAAGTCGAAGCGAGCGGAGAAGGCCGAGCGCGAGGTCGAGGCGGAAAGCAAGGCCAAGAAGACGCCCAAGCGCGCGCGGCGGCTGGCGGTGGCGGACGAGGACGAAGACCTAAGCGTCGAGCCGGATTACAGTTGGGACAGTGGAAGCGACAGCGACGACGGCGGCGAGGAAGATGCCTGACGCTGCCGTCCGCCCCGGCCTGCGTCCACGGCGGGTGCCGCAGCGCACCTGCGTCGGCTGCGGGTCGGTGACCGCAAAGAGGCGACTCATCCGGATCGTTCGCGGTCTGGACGGCGAGGTTAGAGTCGACCTCACCGGCAAAGCCGCCGGGCGCGGGGCATATCTGTGCGCCAACCGTCCATGCTGGGATGCCGCTTTGAAGAAGAAGCGGCTAGAACGCTCCCTTAACGTGACTATATCGGCGGCGAGCGTCGAAGCGCTGAAGGGCTATGCTGAAGAGCTTCCGGTGGAGCCCGCCGCATGAGCGCGGACGGCAACAGGTCCGGCGGAACGACTGCGAGCGGGAACGTAGTGAAGCTTCCGCGCACAATAACCGTGCGGGAGCTGGGTGAGCTGCTTCGATCGACGCCTGTGGACGTAATCAAAGAGCTGATGAAGCGCGGCGTGATGGCCGCGATCAACCAGAGCGTCGAATACGATATGGCGGCCTCTGTCGCGCAGGAACTCGGCTTCGAGCCGCAGCCGGAGGAGGGCGGAGCGGGCGGCGGTACTGCCGTAGCAGTGGCTGAGGAAGAAGCGGGCGAGGACGAGGAGAACCTCGAGTCGCGGCCTCCGGTGGTTACCGTAATGGGGCATGTGGACCACGGAAAGACGAGTCTGTTGGACGCAATCCGTGAGACGAACGTGACCGCGCAGGAAGCGGGGGCCATCACGCAGCACATCGGCGCTTACCAGGTGGAGGTCAATGGCCACAAGATCACGTTCATCGATACGCCGGGCCACGAGGCGTTCACGGCGATGCGCGCGCGGGGCGCGAACGTTACGGACATCGCGGTACTTGTCGTGGCGGCGGACGACGGCGTGATGCCGCAAACAATTGAGGCAATCGCACACGCGAAGGCGGCCAGAGTGCCGATAATCATTGCGATCAACAAGACCGACCTGCCGGCGGCGGCGCCGGACCGGGTCAAGCAGCAGTTGACTCAACACGACGTCGTGATCGAGGAGTTCGGTGGCGATGTCCCCGCGATCCCGGTCTCGGCGAAGACGAAAGAAGGGCTGGACGACCTGCTAGAGCACATCCAGCTCGTCGCGGAGATTTCGGAACTGAAGGCCAATCCCAACCGCCCGGGGGAAGGCACGATCATCGAGGCGGAAAAGGACGCCAACCGTGGGCCGATGGCGACGGTGATTGTCGAGAAGGGAAAGCTGCAAGTAGGCGACGCGGTGGTTGCCGGCGAGAGCTGGGGCAAGCTTAAGGCGATGTTCAACCATCGAGGCGAGCGCATCAGCGAGGTAACTCCAGCAATGCCGGCGGAGATCATGGGCCTGGATTCGGTGCCGCGGGCGGGCGAGCCGTTCATCGTCGTCGAGGACGAGAGGACGGCGCGCGAGCTGGCGGAGGACCGGCGGCGGCAGAGCACGGACGGCGGGCAGCAGCGGGTGACGCTGGAGGCGTTGTCGGGAGAGATTGCGGCCGGACGGACGAAGGAGCTGAACGTCGTCATCAAGGCGGACGTGCAGGGCAGCGTCGAGGCGATCCGGGGCTCACTCGAGCGGCTGAGCGTGCCGGAAGTGCGGCTGAACATCATCCACACGGGGACCGGTGCAGTAAGCGAGTCGGACGTAATGCTGGCCGCCGCCTCGCGGGCCATCGTGGTCGCCTTCAACGTGAAGGCCGATCCCGGCGGGAAGCGGCTGGCCGAGAACGAGGGTATTGATCTTCGCAGCTATCGCATCATTTACGAATTGATCGAAGATATCGACCGGGCCGTTAAGGGGCTGATCGAGCCGGTGACGCTGGAGATCGTGGACGGGCACGCCGAGGTGCGAGCGATCTTCCGAGTGCGGGGCGGACGCATCGCGGGCTGCTCCGTGTCGGACGGCATGATCCGCCGGAATTCGTTGCTAAGGGTGCTGCGCGAGGGCGAGGTGATTCACACCTCGCGGACATCCAGCCTGCGGCACTTCAAGGACGATGTGCGAGAAGTCACGGCCGGGCTCGAGTGCGGCATCGGAGTCGAGCGCTTCGATAAGTTTCAGGAAGGCGATGTGATCGAAGCCTTCCACGTCGAGCAGAAGGGGTAAACGGAGCGCGCCGGCTGGCGGCGCTTCAAACGCTCAAACCAGAGCCACAGGCTCACAGTGGACGACCGACGGTAGCCCCACGGAGCCTGCGTATAATCAACGCATGAGCCGGCGAGTGCAGCGTCTAAACCATCTTTTTCGTGAAGAGCTCGCGGACATAATCCGGACGGAGCTCAGCGATCCCCGCATCGGCGAGATCATGAGCATCACGCGGGTGGATGTGTCGGCCGACCTGGAGAACGCGGACGCTTATGTGAGCGTCCTCGGTGACGCCGAGGAGAAGGCGTCGACGGTGGCTGCCTTGACGCATGCGGCGCCCTTTCTCCGACGGCATCTCCTCGACCGCATCCGCATTCGCCGAGTGCCGCATCTGCACTTCCACCTGGATGAGACGATAGAAGAGGCGGCGCGTGTGCTGGAGTTGATGAGGCAGGTGTCGCGGGAAACGAAGGATAGCTAGAGACGCCCGAGAGCAACCGAAAGGATTTCGCCACCATCAGAATGGTGTGCCGGCCTCGATTGCCCTTTCTTGAAGCAGTCCAGCGGGGCGTCTCTGCGCGATGAGTCAGGCCAGCGGCATACTTAACGTCAACAAGCCGGCCGGGCCTAGCTCGTTTGACATCGTTCGCCTCGTGCGCCGGGGGACCGCAGTCAAGAAGGCGGGGCACGCGGGGACGCTGGATCCGATGGCATCGGGCGTGTTGCTTGTGCTCCTGGGGCAAGCGGTGCGGATCAGCGAATACTTGATGGATTTGCCGAAGACGTATCGAGCCAGGGTGCGCCTGGGATTCGCCACCGAGACGTACGACGCAGAGGGTAGACCGGTGGGGGAGGAGCGGTCGGTCGTGGTCCCACGCGAGCAGGTTCAGAGAGCGCTGGATACGTTCGTGGGTGAGATTGAGCAGACGCCGCCGGCCTACAGCGCGGTGAAGGTGGAAGGCCAGCGCGCCTACCGGCTGGCCCGCAAGGGCGCGGAGGTGGTGCTGAGGCCTCGCCGCGCGCGGATCTACAAGATGCGCCTGCTGGAATTCGAGTCTCCCGACGTGAGGATTGAGGTCGAGTGCGGGAAGGGGACGTACATTCGCAGCCTGGCCCACGACCTCGGGCAGGCACTCGGGTGCGGCGGACATCTGGCGGCGCTCGAGCGGACACGGGTGGGGCCGTTCTCGGTCGATTCGGCGGTCGCGTTGCCGGAGCTGGAGGGCACATTCGGGGGCGACGACTGGCGGGAGCTGGTGCTACCGCTGGACTGCGGGTTGACGGAACTGCCGGTGATAACGCTGCACATCGAGGACGAGAAGGACATCCGGCACGGGCAGGCGGTGCGGATCGATGAGGAGCGGCTGACGGGCGCGGCGATCGAGGACGGGCGGCTGCACCGGGCGTACGCGGAAGACGGCGCGCTTGTGGCGATCGTGGTGTATGAGGCTTCGACGGGGTTGTGGCGGTCGCGGAAGGTGTTCCTTGGGGAAAACCTCACAGCGGATTCGCCCAACAGATAAACGGATTCAAGCGCCGGTGAGCGGTTTGCTTCCAACGAAAAAACCGTTAGGATACAGGCATGGAGTTGGATGAGCAAAGCCCTGCTGCGCGGATCATCAGGCGGTTCGGCGGGCAGAGCGCTCTGGCCGGGTTGCTCGGCCGGCGGCAGAGCACTGTCGAGCACTGGGCGAGCACGGGCAGGATCCCGGCGCAGTGGCATGGGCCGCTCATGTCGCTCGCCCGGGAGAAAGGCGTTGTGCTGGAAGCGAGGGATTTCGTGGAGAAGGATTCGCATGAGATCGCGCCTGCGGGCGGGAAGCTGGGGGTGCTGCTGGTCGGGCTGGGAGCCGTGGCGTCCACCTTCGTCTCGGGCGTCGAGCACGCGCGCCGGGGGACGGGGCGGCCGATCGGCTCGCTCACGCAGATGGGCACGATCAGGCTGGGAAAGCGATCGGAAGGGCGGACGCCGCTGGTGCGCGAATTGGTGCCGCTCGCTGGGTTAGATCAACTCGTGTTCGGCGCGTGGGACCCGATTGCGGACAACGCCTACGAGGCGGCGGCCAATTGCGGTGTCCTCGACCGGCATGAGCACGTCGAGCCGATCGCGGACTTTCTCAAGACAATCGAGCCGATGCCTGCGGTTTTCGACGACTTTTACGTGAAGCGGCTGCACGGCACCAATGTTAAGCGGACGGGGACGAAGATGGAGGCGGGGGAGGCGATCAGGCAGGACATTCGCGATTTCAAGGAGCGGAACGGCTGCGACAGGCTCGTGATGGTCTGGTGCGCGTCGACCGAGATCTTCCTCGAGCCGGGGCAGGCGCATCGTAATCTAGAGAACTTCGAGGCGGCGATGCAGGCGAACGATGAGAGCATCGCGCCCTCTATGATCTATGCCTGGGCGGCGCTGATGGAGGGCGTCCCGTTCGCTAACGGCGCGCCGAACCTGACGGTAGACACGCACGCACTGGTGACGCTGGCCAATGAGCGGGGAGTCCCGGTCTGCGGGAAGGACTTCAAGACCGGCCAGACGCTTATAAAGACGGTACTGGCGCCGATGCTGAAGGCGCGGATGCTGGGCGTGAACGGGTGGTACTCGACGAATATCCTCGGCAACCGCGACGGGGAAGTGCTGGACGACACCGAGAGCTTCAAGACGAAGGAGGAATCGAAGCTCGGTGTGCTGGAATACGTGTTGCAGCCGGACGTCTACCCCGAGCTCTACGGCAACATTTTCCACAAGGTGCGCATCAACTACTACCCGCCGCGCGGCGACAACAAAGAGGGCTGGGACAACATCGACATCTTTGGCTGGCTGGGCTATCCGATGCAGATCAAGATTGACTTTCTCTGCCGGGACTCGATCCTGGCCTCGCCGCTGGTTCTGGACCTGGTGCTGTTCCTCGATCTTGCGCAGCGGGCGGGAATGAAGGGCATCCAGGAATGGCTCTCGTTCTACTTCAAGAGCCCGCAGCACGCGCCGACGGTGTACCCGGAGCACGACCTATTCATCCAGCAAACGAAGCTGAAAAACACGCTACGCTGGCTGATGGGCGAGGAGCAGATCACGCACCTGGGAGCTGAATACTATCAGGCGGAGTAAGGGGCGGAAGATGCTCGGTGACATCCTTGAGGCCGAGCGCGTTCCTGTTATCGATTCCCGGTTAAAGAGGCAGCTTGACGCCATCGAGCCGACACTTAAGCGCTCGTGTGAATTTCGGCCTTGCTGTATCAAGTTCGTCAATGGGCGGTGGAGAGACCGCGTCTATCTGGTCGAGGCTGTTTCCTATGTTAAATGGGCGGGAATGTGGCCATGGGAGATTTCTGGAGCGGCATATCCCTCAGACCGAGATATTTCAATTAACGAGGTAATCGAAAATTGATAGTAGTCCCACGCGACTGCCGGCCAGAGTGGCGGCGAAGATATCTGCAGACGGCGAGACAGGAATGGGCTACTACGCGGCCACGCTATTAACGGAAGACGGACGGCGCATTCCTTGTATTGGTGCCACTCCCGACTGGGTGGAGCTCCCGCATGGCATCTTTTCCCATCAGATAACGGACGTTATTCCTCACGAGGGTCGAAACGAGGCGAGGAACGATGAGGGCGGTGCGGTCGCCCTGTGCCTTTTTCGATTGAGCTGAGGCTTTATACTCAGCCTCGCGCATATGGGTGGGCGCTTCCATAAACTCGGAACGAGCCGATGCTGAAATTTCTCCTCTACTGGGCGGCATTCCATACGCTGGGCCGGCTGCCGCTGTCCTTCCTGTATGCGCTGATGAGAGGGATTGCGTGGGCGGCGTACTATCTGGCGCCGGGCGTGCGGCGGAACATTAACGACAACCTGCGCCATGTCATGCCGCCCGCGCCGGACGATGAAGTTCGGGGAGCGGCGAAGCAGGTGCTGCGAAACGTCGCGCTGTACTACGCCGATACGGCGCACCTGCCGCGGATGGACCTTTGCGATTTTTTCGAGAGGCGGTTCGTTTTTCATGGCCTCGAGGAATACCTGCGTCCCGCTATAGCACAGGGGCAGGGCGTCATTATCCTGAGCGCGCATTATGGAGCTCCTGAGCTGGCCGTACAGGCTTTCGCCCATCTCGGTATCCACGTTTTCGCGCTTACGGAGCCGGTACATCCGCGGATGTCGAAGCTCATGGACGAGTACCGCGCGAGCAAGGGACATACGTTTGGGCCGGTCAACCGCGGAAATGTGAAGCGGGTCTTCCAGACGCTGAAGAGCGGCGGCGTAGTTGCGCTGATGGGAGACCGCGATATTGAGGGGCCTAACGAAGCGTTGTCGTTCTTCGGCGAACCCACGCTGATGCCGACCGGGCCGATCGAAGTGGCGATCAGGATGGGCGCGCCCGTAATTCCGTGCTTTTCCGCGCGCCGCGGGAAGTACGGAATCGAGGGCTGGGTCGAAGAGCCGCTGGTGCTGTTACGAACCGGCGACACGCACGCGGACGTTATCGCTGGTACCCGAGAGTACATTGAGCGGCTTGAACGCCGGCTGCGGGCGGAACCCGGGCAATGGGCGGTGATCGAGCGAATTTGGGACGAAGTCAAGGAGGTCGGAAGCCAGAGGTCCGAGGTCAGAGAAGCGAAATCGGAAGTGGCTGCCGGGGAGCGAGGCGATGGGTAAGGCCGACCTGCACATACACACCTCGTTCAGCGATGGGATGGCGGACGTGCCGGACGTTCTCGACTACGTTGAGAGCCAGACGGAGCTGGACATAATCGGGATTGTAGATCACGACGATGTGCGGGGAGCACTGGCCGCTCGGGAAAGATGGGCGAAGGGGAGCTACCGGTTCGAGCTTGTCACCGGCATCGAGGTCACGGCGATCGAAGGACATCTGCTCGCGCTCTATGTCGACGAGCCGGTGGAATCGCTGCGGCCGCTAAAGCGAGTTGTGGAGGACGTCCACCAGCAGGGAGGTCTGTGCGTGGTGCCGCATCCGCTGAGCTGGCTGACGCGTAGCCTTAGCGGACGCACTATCGAGCGCTTTGCGCGCTCTCTCGATGGGATCGAAGTCGCGTGCTGTTCGCCGGCGGCGCGCGTGAGCAATGGGCCGGCGGCGGCGCTCAATCGAAGATTGGCTCTCGCCGAGCTCGGCGGAAGCGACGCGCACTTCCTGCAAGCGATCGGGTCGGCGTACACGGAGTTTGAGGGCTGCACGGCAGCCGATCTGCGGCAGGCGATGACGACGAGGGCAACTCGTGCGGTGTACGGCCCGTCAGTGGCGTGGCGACGCATCGGGGTGCGGCAGATGGCGCGCCAGACATGGCGAGGGATTTGTGCGACACCCCGGGCGATGGGGCTGGGGCCAACCGCGCGAAGCTTCGTGAGGCGAATTTTTCACTCGCGATAAGGGTGGGTCTCCTCGCGGATGCCGTTCACCGACCCCCAGTCAGATTCCTTCGCGTAGCGGCGCCCGTTGTTCTCGGATGGCGATGGCGCTCAGAATGACAATATGAAGATCGCGCTGGTGACGCCGTATGATTGGGCGACGCCCGGCGGCGTAAATCTGCATATCGCGCCGCTGGCTGAGCGGCTCAAGGCGGCCGGCAACGATGTGCGGATCGTGGCGCCGTCATCGCGGCCGGAACGAGACCAAGCCTGCGTCACGATCACCGGCGAAAGCGCTTTCGGACTGCCTGCAACGGGGTCGGTGGCGAACGTCTGTCTCTCCTACGACCTCGGGCCCCGGGTGAAGCGGCTCTGCGAGCGAGAGCGGTTCGACATCGTGCACGTCCACGAGCCGTTCATGCCGCTGCTGCCGATCCAGTTCTTGCGGTACTCGAACGCTACCAACGTCGCTACTTTCCACGCCGCGAGGGAAGGCGGCAGCCGTCTGTATGCCTACTCGAAGCACATTATCCGGCCGTGGTGGGGACGCATTGATGGCCGCATCGCGGTTTCCGGGGCCGCCCTGCGCCTGATCGGGAAGCCGGGGTGGACTGCTCAAACTTTGCGAATGGAAGCCCGATACCCGATTTTGCGGACGGCAAGCGGAATATCCTCTTTCTTGGGCGGCTGGAGAAGCGGAAAGGGCTGCCCTTCCTGCTGGAAGCGTTCGCGCGGGTCAAACGTGACTTCCCGGACACGCGGCTCGTGGTTGTCGGCGGTGACGGGGGATTGCGTTCGGTCTGCGAGCTATACGTCGAGCGAAACCGGCTGGCGGACGTCGTCTTCACCGGCTACGTGCCGGATGAAGCGAAACCGCGCTACTTCCGAACGGCAGATATCTACTGCGCTCCTAACACCGGGGGCGAAAGCATGGGCATGGTCCTCCTGGAGGCGCTAAGTGCGGGGGCGCCGATCGTGGCCTCGCGCATCGAAGGATTCTCGGAAGTTCTAACGGACGGCCGAGAAGGCCTGATGGTGCCGCCGCGAGACAGTGAAGCGCTGGCAGCGGCCCTCAAGCGCCTCCTTTCAGACGAGAGTCTGCGCAAGAAGATAGGCCAGCAGGCGCAGAAGACGGCGAAGCGGTATGACTGGGGGAGCGTCTCCTCGCGCATCCTCGACTACTACAGCGAATGCATTGCTGCGCGGATATGGCCAGAACGACCCCGGCGGCTTCGGTGACACCATCGATCAGGCGGTTCAGCGAGGTAACGTCTTTTCCGTGCGACAGCTCACCTCCTCGCCGGGTGACCCCTCGGCGGTAAACCTCTTCTACGGCGAGTCGTGGAGCCTTGTGAAATACCTGAATGATACGTACGGCCCCGAGAAGTTCGGGAAACTCTTCGCCGAGATCAAGAAAGGCAGCACAATCGACGACGCCCTCAAAGCAGCCTACGGCTTCGATCAGGACGGCCTCGACAACGAGTGGCGCGCCGCGCACGGCCTCCCGCCGCGAGCTACTGCAGAACCCAGGCAAGACCAGCAACCTCAAACTAGCGCGGGCGGAGATCGTGGGCGTCGAACTGCGGGAAGGTCTGTTCAGCCGCGCGCCTCGCGTCCTCGTGCTCTCGGCAGGCCTTATATTGGAGCCGTACTGGGACGTGTGGGAGAGCAGCGTGCACATCATGCTCTGGGTGCTGGCGATCATGTCGACCTTCACGGCGGCCCAGCGGCTGGTGCTGGTGTGGATGAAGACGAGAGGCGAAGCGAGAAATGAGAAATAAGGAAACGGCCGGTTGCAGAACACGGGCAGCTGACGCTACCCGCCTAAGTTCGCGTGGTTGCTGATTCGCATGATCCCGCTTAAAGACCAGGAGCTGATCCGGCAGAAGTTCGCGTCCGAGCTGATCGGGCCTGTCAAGATCGACTACTTCACGGAACGTGAGTCGGCGCTGGCGGTGCCGGGGCGGAAGCCCTGCGCTTACTGCAAGCCGACGCGCGAGATGCTGCAAGAGTTGTCGGGGCTGAGCGATTTGATCAGCCTACGCGTCCACATCTTCGAGGAGGCAGCGGAGGAGCGGGCGAAGGTCAGGATCGAGGGGATCCCAGGGACGGTGCTGCGTGGCGCCGCGACCGGGCCGGGTGCTAATGGCGCGAGGTTCAAGTTCTACGGCATGCCGGGTGGCACGGAGTTCCCAGCGTTCCTGGAGTCGATCGTCGATATTTCGAGGGGTGAGGTGCTCCTTTCAAAGGGGTCGGTCAAGGAACTCAAGAAGCTGCGAGAAGAAGTACAAGTGCGCGTGTTCGTCACGCCGACGTGCGGCTACTGTCCGCAGATGATGCGTCTCGCCTATCAGCTTTCGCTCGCGAACCCAAACGTGCGGGCAGAGGTGATCGAGGTGAACGAGTTCCCTGAGTTGGGCGAGCGCTACGGAGTGCAGGCGGTGCCGCTTACTGTCATCGCGGACAAGATCGCGATTCCGGGTGCGGTGCAAGAATCGCTGCTGGTCGAGCAGGTGCTGACGGCTGCGGAGGCGAAGACGAGCGCTGGGTCGAGCGAGGGTGGGCCGACATCCGCTGTCGCGCGCGAGGAGGCGCCTCCGGTACAGCGTGGCGAGCAGAGGCCGAGCGGGCTGATTATTCCTTAGCTGTCAGCCGTCAGCT
>VBJT01000084.1 GCA_005880075.1 Chloroflexota bacterium | reverse complement strand
GAGCTCGATCCCATCCTGGCGACGGACATTGGCGTCCCGGGCCATGAGCAGGAGATGACCGACTACTCGCCCAACGGCGTCGCCGGCATCGCCGCCTTGAACCGTCGCTCGTTGGCAGAACTTGAGGCCGCCTCGATCGAAGACGATCCAGCGGCCGGCTCACGCAGAGACCGTCTCGCGCGCAGCGTCATGCTCGAACGGCTCGGCGTCCATCTCGCGCTCTTCCAGGCGGGCGAGCACTTCCGCGATCTAAACAACATCGCCAGCCCGCTCCAGAACATCCGCCAGGTTTTCGACCAGATGCCGCGCAAGACGGAGGAAGACTGGTCCAACATCGCGGCGCGCCTGCAGCTGGTTCCAGACGCGCTTGCGGGCTACCGCGAAACGCTCTTCATGGGGGTGCAGCAAGGCACGCCGGCGGCACGCCGGCAGGCGCTCGAAGGCGTTCGCCAGGCTGAGGTGTGGAGCGAGGACAACGGTTTCTTCGCGGGTTTGGCAATGCGTTTCGACGCGGCGGAAGCGGGCCCAGAGACGCTTCGCACCGACCTCGGTCGCGGCATACGCCTCGCCCGCGGTGCCTACGCAGAGATGTCTCGCTGGCTGGGTGAGGAGTACGCACCCAAGGCAAGCGAGCGCGAGGCCTGCGGCGAGGAGCGGTACCAACTGCTCTCCCGCCTGTTTCTCGGTGCGGTCCTCGATCTGCCGGAGACGTACCGCTGGGGCTGGGAAGAGCTGCATCGCGTCGAAAGCGAAATGGAAGCTACTGCCGGGCGAATTACCCCCGGCGCCGGTCTCGAAGAGGCGAAGGAGCTGCTCGAGACGGACCCCGCCCGCGCTATCGAAGGAGTCGACGCCTACCGCGACTGGCTCCAGCAGTTACACGATCAGACAGTCGCCTCGCTAGACGCCGTACACTTCGAGATCGACGAGCGAATCCGCCGGATCGAGGTCATAATCCCGCCCGCCGGCGGCGCCCTCATCCCTTACTACACCGGCCCGTCCGAGGACTTCTCCCGGCCGGGCCGCACGTGGTGGCCCGTGGACGGCCGCACACGCTTTCCAAAGTGGGGCGACGTCAGCATCGCCTACCACGAGGGTGTTCCCGGCCATCATATTCAAGTCGCCGGAGTGCGTCTGCTCGCCGAGGAGTTGTCGCGCTTCCAGCGAACGCTGACGTTCATTTCAGGCCACGGCGAGGGCTGGGCGCTGTACGCGGAGCGCCTGATGGGGGAGCTCGGCTACTTCGAAAACCCCGACTACTACCTGGGGATGCTCAGCGCCCAGGCGCTGCGTTGTGTCCGCGTGATCATCGATATCGGCATGCACCTGGAGCTCGCCATACCGCAGGACGAGAGCTTTCATCCAGGCGAGAAGTGGACCCACGGCCTGATGCTTGAATTCGCGGTCGGACGCACTCAGCGACCGCGCGAATTCCTTGAGAGCGAGGTCATTCGCTACCTCGGCTGGCCCGCGCAGGCCATCTCATACAAAGTGGGCGAGCGCAGATGGCTCGAAGCCCGGGAAGCGGCTAAGCAACGCGCCGGCGCTTCTTTCAGCCTGAAGGAATTTCATAGCCAGGCGCTGGCGCTCGGGCCGATGGGTCTCGATATGCTGGGTGCGGAATTGCGCGAAGAGACACTCGATGTCTAGGGGCCGCGGGCGCGACCAACGACCCGCAACGCAAGAGCGCGAGCAACGACTGCTGACGCTTGTCCCCGACCGGATCGAGCGCTACGCCATGGCGCATACGACGCCGCTTCCGCCGCTGCTCGAAGAACTGGTCGTGGTCACTCATGAACGGTTCGGGCGGCAGGCGCGCATGCTTTCTGGACAGCTAGAGGGAACGCTCCTTCAGATGCTCATCGCGTCCATGCAGGCACGCCGGGTCCTCGAGATCGGCACCTTTACGGGGTTCGCTGCGCAGATGATGGCTGCGGCCTTGCCAGACAACGGCGAGCTGATCACCTGCGATATCGACCCGAAGGCCATCGAAGTCGCGCGCAGGTTCTTCGAACGCAGCCCGCACGGCGACAAGATCTCGCTGCACGAAGGCCCGGCGCTCGAGACTATGCGCTCCCTTGAGCCTCCCTTTGACCTGATATTTATCGATGCCGACAAGGAGAGCTACATCGCTTATTACGAGGAGGCGCTACGCCTCATCTTACCGACCGGCCTGATTGCGATCGACAATGTGCTCTGGAGCGGCCGCGTCCTCGACCCGAAAGAAGAGAGTGACCGCGCCATCGTCGCGTTCAACGAGTACGTCTCGCGAGATCAGCGGATCACGAACGTCGTTCTGACGATCAGGGATGGCCTGATGCTCGTTCGGAGGAAATAGCGCGACTGGCGCGCTAATGTCTCCGGTTATCGGCTTATAATGAGCGCCATCCAGAGGGAGGTGAGGCATGCTAGGTCCCGCACTGATCGCGTCCAAGCCTGAAGACGCTGGCATCGATAGCGAAAAGCTGGAGGCGGTCTTTTCACGGGCTAGACGGGATGTGGATGAGGGCGTACTTCCCAGCGCCCAAGTGGCTATCGCTCGGAATGGAAAACTGGCCGGAATGCGGACGTTCGGGTCCGCGATTCAGGGCGGCGAAGAGCGTCCGGCGACGGACGAGACGCTGTACAGCATCTTCTCCTCGACCAAGGCGGTTGTCGGCGTCGCCGTCTGGTTGCTCTTCGAGGACGGCCTGCTAAAGCTCGACGAGCGAGTGGCCGACATCATCCCGGAGTTTGGGACGAACGGAAAGGAAGTCGTGACGGTCCCGCAGGTCCTGCTGCATACCGGCGGCTTCCCCTACGCTCCCCTCCGCCCTGAGTACTGGGGCGACCGGAAGAAGCTCATCGAGGCCTTCGGACGCTGGCGACTGAACTGGGAGCCCGGTACTCGCTACGAATACCACCCGACGTCTGCGCATTGGGTGCTCTCCGAGATCATCAATCGCCGCACCGGCGTCGACTTCCGCGACTTCATCCGGTCGCGAGTGACTGGGCCAATGGGCCTCGACGAGCTGTTCGTCGGTCTGCCCCCAGAACAGGATGCGCGCGTGGCTGAAGTACGCTGGGTAAGCGAGGCCGTGGAGCCGCCCGGCGGTTGGGGCGAGGTAACGCCGGAGGCCGTTCTACGCTTCAACGGTGTTGAGGCGCGGCGCTCGGGGCTGCCCGGCGCGGGCGGGATAGCCGGCGCCGCCGAGCTGGCGATGTTCTATCAACCGCTGATCAACGGCGGCGAGACGGCCAATGGCACGCGGGTCATCAAGCGAGAGACGATTGAGTTCGGCACGAAAGTACGAACCCCGGAAATGCTGCTCGACCCGGTATGGAAGATCCCGCCCAACCGCAGCCTGAGCATGGTGATCGCGGGGGACGACGGAAACTCCTTCATGCGCGGTTTCGGACGGACCTGCTCGCCGCTCGCATTCGGCCACGGAGGCGCCGGCGGGCAGATCGCCTGGGGCGATCCGGAGACTGGAATCTCCGTGGGTTACTGCACGAACGGCTTTACGGACTGGCTTACGGTCGGCCGCCGGGTGACCGCGATATCCAGCCTGGCCGGCTCATGCGCCATCTAGTAACGCGGCTCACCTAGCAGCCCAAGGTTCGCATCTAAACGGCGCTGACGGGCGGCCGCTTGTTCGCCCACGGACGCGCCTCTTCCAGCTGCGACGCGAGCCGGAATAGCGTGTCTTCCTCGCCGAAGCGAGCGGCGAAGTGCACGCCCACCGGCAACCCTTCGCTGTTCCAGTAAAGGGGGACTGACATCGCCGGCTGCCCGGTCACGTTCTGGAGAGGCGTGAAGGGCACAAACTCAATCGCTCGTTCGAGGCCCGCCCTGGGATTCTCCGCCGATGCATCGAAGTGACCGAGCTTCGGCGGCGGTGCGCCGAGGGTCGGCATCAGCCAGACGTCATGGCGCTCCGAGTATTGCGCCACTGTCCTTGACATCTGCTGAAGGGCGGTGACGGCGATCAAATAGTCCCCGCCGGTCGTCTCCTTCCCTTGCTCGTACAGCGCCCAGGTGAGCGGCTCAAATTTGTCCGGCGATGGCTGACGGCCGGTGAGACGCCCGATCCCATCGATACCCCACGGCACGCCGGCGGCCCAGATCGTGAGGAACGCCTCCTCCAGCATCTCCGTGTTGATCGGCGGTGGCGCCACCTCCTCGACCTCGTGCCCGAGGTCCTCGCATAGCGCCGCAGCGTCTTTCACCGCCGCGACGCAATCCTCATGAAGCGGCGTGCCGGTTGCAGTCCGCGTCAGGAACGCGATTCGCAACTTGCCGGGGTCTGCGCCCACCTCTTCTACGTACGGCCGCCGCGCCGTCCCGGACGGAGCGTGTGACGGCGTGCTCGCAGACGAGGCCGCCCATCATATCGCCGAGCAAAGGCCCGAGCGGAACCCTTGCCCTGGTCGGCTTAATGCCAAACAGACCGCAGCACGAGGCGGGGATGCGGATGGAACCGCCACCGTCGTTAGCGTGAGCCATCGGTACGATTCCAGCCGCAACCGCCGCAGCCGATCCGCCACTCGAGCCGCCCACCGAGTGCTCCGGTGCCCAGGGATTGCGCGTTGGGCCGAAGAGTTGCGGCTCGGTCGTCGGGACGAGGCCGAATTCGGGCGTGTTCGTCTTGCCCGCGATCACGAGGCCTGCCCGCTTGTAGCGACTGGTCAATGTGCTGTCGAACGGCGAGACAAAGTCCTTGAGGAACTCGGAGCCCTGCGTCTGCCGGACACCCGCATATCCGGCACCGAGGTCCTTCATCAAAAACGGCACGCCGGCGAAGGGCCCATCGGGGAGCGGGCCTTCCGCCGTCTTGCGTGCGATGTCGTACATCGGCGTGACCACGGCGTTGATCTGCAGATTTATGCGCTCGATCCGCTCGATTGCCGCCTCGAGTAGCTCGATTGGCTTTACCTGCTTGTTCCGGACGAGTTCCGCCTGGGCAGTGGCATCCAGCAGGGCGATGTCGTTCATGTGGGCACCTCCGGCGCCTAAGGTCGCATGCACGCTAGTAACCGTCAAGGCAAAAGGCGCGGCGGATAGAGACGCCCTTCGGCGCGGTCGTGCTAAGCTCCCCGATTCACCGCGCGGCCGCGGCCTGGTTTTGCTGCAACGCTTCGTATTCCCGCCGCAGCACCGACATGTCGATAATGTCCCAGTAGCGGCCGTACTGGAAGTAATGCTCCCGCCGCCGGCCTTCTTCGATGAAACCGCATTTTTGATAGCAGGCAATCGCTCGCTCGTTGAAGTCGAACACGCCGAGCTCGACCTTATTCAGGTTCATCTCTTCGAAGGCGAAGCGGAGCAGAGTCATCACGGCGTCAGAGCCATACCCGTTCGACCAGTACGACTTATCGCCGACCATGATGCCCAGCGACGCGTGTCGGTCCTCGGCCGATCCGTGGTGCAGGCCGCACATGCCGATGTGCAGTCCGTCCTTCGTGTCGATAGCCAGACGGGTGTCCGCGTAGCCATTTCCCTGCTCCGCGGCCTCCGCCAGGTACTTCTCCTCCTGCGTTCGCGACATCGGGTACCGTAGCAGCAGGTACTGCGTCACTTCGCGGTCGTTAACCCAGGTGTACGCGCGTTCCACATCCGAACGCTCCAGCGCCCGGAGCCGGACCAGGCGTCCCTCTAACATTTCATCCTCCTTCCCCACATAACAAAAGCCCGCCGGTTCGGCGGGCTCGGTTCTCGCGTTTTGTCGCTTTGTCAGTATGTTTGCGATTCCCGGGCCACGCCGATGAACGTAATGAGCGAGCCGGTGTCCATCCCGAACAACGGCGCAATGTTTACGGCTTCTCGTGGGTAGGCCCGGCGACTCATAGTAGGCGGATAGTAGCAGCGCGGCTCAGGGGTTGTCAACCGACAGCAGGCTAATTAGCTGGCTGGAGGAAGAATGCCCCGCTCCCGCAGGAACGGTATAGCAGCCGCGACCTGCTGCTCATCGACCTTCTGATTTATCTCGAAGACGCGCGGGACCGCGGGCGGCAACTTCTGGGCGTAATGCGGCCAGTCAGCCGTGCCATGGCTGGGCGCGCGGTGGTCGGCGAGGCCCTCGACGTCGTGCACATGGGCGCCGACGCAGCGGTCGCCCAGCTCGTTAAGCCAGCGGTCATGCAGCTCCAGACCGAGGCGGTCGAGGACTTCTGCGTGACCGACGTCAAGCCAGAACCCTGCGACCTCCGGCGGGTACTCCTCGAGCAGCTCCCGCATCTCGCCCGGGCCGGGAAATTCGTGGTAGTGGTAACGGTTCTCGAGCCCCACCGCGACATTGCGCGTGACGGCGTATTCGGCGATCTCAGCCAGCGAGCGTTTAGCGAGTGGAAGATGGGTCTTCGCCGCCTCCCCGCGCCGCTCGACTGCGCCCCGACGCAGAAGGTCTATTTCGGCGCCATCGCGCTCGCCAGCGTCATATCGCTTTCGTAGCTCCCGCTCCTCGTCGAACATGGCGCCATCGATGCCGCCGAGGTGCACGATCATATACCGCGCGCCGCAGCGGGAGGCATGGTCGACGGTGACGCGGGCACGCTCCACCGCAAGGCCGCGCTCTTCTTCATCCGTCGAGGCGAGATTGAGAGCGTCCGAAGATTTGCCGTCGTCCATCCTGATGCGGGGTGTCGGCGAGTGGAGGGATACAATGCCGACGTGGTCATTGGAAAGGAGCGCTTCGACGCCTTCGGGCGGAATCACGTAATTTATCTCGATCGCAGGAAAGCCCAGGCGGGCTGCTGTTTCAGCGAAGGCCAGCATGTCGTCCGCCTGCTTGCCATCGCCGCGAAAGCGGCCCTGGGACCACATCGTCGAGAGGGCATGCACTGGAGTCGGCAGCGGGGGCGGGTTCACGTCCTGGAGTCTATCAGGTGTCGGTGCCGCGAGTCAGGTGCGAACCTTCACTGTTTACCGCTCTCGCCCGTCCACGAGGCGCCCGCCTATTTGTCGCTCGCACCGGCCATAACCGCTGGGCGATGCGGATCCCGGCGACGGAGCCGATGGCCGCCGCCATGAAGGCGATGACGAGGCTGAGAAGAAAGCCTCGGAAGTTATCAAGGCCGATTAGCGGGATCGCCACGCCGGCAGCGCAAGCGGCGGCCAGCGCGATTGGCAGCGCAGCCAATGCCCCCCGGCCGCGCGCTACTACGGCAGCGATCGCCCACGGAATTAGGCCCACGAAACACCACACGGCGAAGAAAAACAGAACGAAGGCGATGCGTGCCTCGGTGGTCATGATTAAAGGTTACAGGGGTGAGGTGTTAGCTGTTACTGAGCGCTGGTTCAGGTCCGCCGGGCGGCCCGCCCCGGAAGCGTCCGAGAGGTGGCCGACGCGAGGGCGATCACCTCTTCGCCGACCGTCGATGCTTCGCCCGGAGCTTCCGCCTCGCCGAAGCGCTCGACGATGACCTTGCGACCCTCTTCGAGGAGCGCCGTGAAGAATTCGTCCTCACGAACTGTGCGCACGACTTCGCCCTTGCGGAAGATGGCGCCCTTCCCCTTGCCCGCGGCAAGGCCGACGTCGGCGTCGCGCGACTCGCCGGGGCCGTTGACGACGCAGCCCATCACCGCGACGGTGATCGGTTTACCCAAAGCCTTGAAATGCTCCTCGACCTGGTTCGCGAGAGGGATGAGATCGACCTCGATGCGTCCGCACGTCGGGCAAGCGACGATTGTCGCTCCGCGCTGCCGCAGGTTGAGCGACTTGAGGATGTCCCAGCAGACGGGCAGTTCCTCGACCGGATCGGCCGCGAGCGATACGCGGATCGTGTCACCGATGCCCTCCGAAAGGAGCACGCCGATGCCGACCGCTGAACGCACCGTGCCCGAGCCGGGAGTCCCCGCCTCTGTTACGCCCAGGTGCAACGGATAGGGGACCCGCTTCGCGATTTCACGATAGGCGGTCACCATTGTTGGCACGTCGAACGCCTTGAGCGACAGCTTTATATCCTCAAATCCCATCTCCTCAAGGATGCCGATCTCCCACAGCGCGGCGTCTACCATGCGCTGCGTCTTGGGCGGGGGCAGCTCGCCGGTAGCAAGGGCGGGAATCGGCGGGAGCGATCCCTCGTTCACCCCGATCCGGATCGAGATGCCACGCTCCTTTGCCGCCTGGACGACTTGCCGCACCTTGGTGGCATCCCTGATGTTGCCCGGGTTCAAGCGCAGGCCGTGAATGCCGGCCTCGATCGAAGCAAGCGCAAGACGATGATCGAAGTGGATGTCCGCGATAAGAGGAACAGGGGTATCTCGGATGACATTAGGCAGGGCCTCCGCCGCTCGCTTATCGGGGACGGCGACGCGCACGACCTCGGCCCCGGCGTCGGCCAGGCGGGCAATCTGCTCGACCGTGGCCTTCGCATCGGCCGTGTCCGTGTTGGTCATGGTCTGCACGACGATGGGTGCATTGCCGCCGACCTGAACGTCGCCGACGTAAACGGGCCGCGATTTTCGGCGAGGAGCGAGTGCGAACGGTTCGTCTGTCATTCCGCTACCATTTTGGGGGCCCGGCCGTGCGGCGGCAAGCGCGGCAGCAGACCGCCAAGTTGTTGCGAGCAATCCCCTACTCGAACAGGCTCCCGCCACCGATGATGCGCAGGATGTCGAAGTAGGTGACGATGACGGCCATTGTAATGATGAGTGCCAGGCCGATCAGATGGACTATCGCTTCTTTCTCGGGAGCGATGCGCCGGCCGCCACGGATCACCTCCAGGATGACGAACGCCATGCGGCCGCCGTCCAGCATAGGTAACGGGAGAACGTTGATGATAGCGAGGTTTATCGAGAGCAACGCAGCAAAGTCGAGCAGCGTCTGCCAGCCCGACTCCTTGACGACCTCTCCTGTCGCTTGCGCAATTCCGACGGGTCCGGCAACATCGGGGCCTGGGCCGCCGTGGAAGACGGCGATGATCTGGTTCCGCGCGAGCGTCAATGAGTCCCACGTCGATGTCCAACCTTTACCGAGCGCCTTCAGCGGATTGTAGCTCTGCCTCTCGGCGGGCTTGCATTCGGGCGGCGGGTTTGTGAACGTCGTGCATTGTGGGATTGTTGCCGCTAGATTGGCGATGCGTATGCCTGTCGGGCCTTGATTTGAAGGCGGATCCCAGCGCGCTTTTACCGGCAGGTCCAGCACCTGCTCGCCGCCGCCGGTGGCGCTACGTACCACTTTGAAGTCAATCGTCTTGCCCATGTTCAGCCGGATGATGCGGCCAGCGTCGGCAGTATTCTTGACCTCGCGCCCTTCCAGCTCTTTGATCTGGTCGCCTGGTTGAAGACCTGCCTGGGCTGCCGGCGAACCGGGCTCAACGACCTGAATGACGGCGGGGCCGAGGGGCACATCGCGCGGGATCATGAAAGCGAGCGCGAACAGCAGTACCGGCAGGACGAGGTTCATGCCGGAGCCAGCGGCCAGAACGATGAGACGCTTCCAGGCGGGCTGCGCTGCCAGGCTCTCCGGATCCGAAGGGTCCTCTTCGCCGAGGAGCCGGACGAAGCCGCCGAGCGGGAGCCAGTTGATCGAGTATATCGTTCCGCGCCACTCAAATCCCCAGATGCGAGGCGGATAGCCGAGGCCGGCTTCCAGGACCTTGACGCCGAAGATTTTCGCAGTGAAGTAGTGTCCGAGCTCGTGAGCGACGATCAGCGCCACGAGCATTCCGAGGAACGGAAGGACTGAATAGAGGACGGTCATGCTTTGGCCTTCACCCAGTCTTCCGTGTAGGAGCGCGCCCAGCCGTCCGCCTGAAGGACTTCGTCAAGGCTTGGGTTGGAGAGCTGGTGATGTGCATTGAGGGCATCCGAGACAATACGAGCGATATCCGTGAATCGGATGT
>VBJT01000083.1 GCA_005880075.1 Chloroflexota bacterium | reverse complement strand
AACCATTCCGGATGGTACGCCACCTCTACGGTTCTCCCGTCACGCAAAAGCTCAACTCTATCAATCGCGTGATAGTGCGCACTCCAATTTTCGACAAGCTTCCCCATGGCCCCATACTTACTGGGCAGTGCCGCCCGAACTTCCACATATTCATCCTTGAGCTTCACGTACACTGTCGCCCAGCTAAGGAAACCGTAAAGCACCGCTGTCAGGGTCATGGCTACAGGAACCGCCAGCCCATTACCCCATTCGCCGGAAAGAACTCCCAATGCAATGCCCGCAGGAACCGAGGCGGCGCTTGCCAACGCCAGCCAGCGTATGACGCTCCACGTACTGGCGAGTTCCCATCTCATTGGTTCCGTACCATCCCTTAAGACCAACTAAGCACCGCCAAACGTTGCCGCCGCCTCCAGCTCCAAGCTCGTGTCCAGCGCCGGCGCCGAGTACGTGATCGCGCCGTCAAGACGGCCGCAGTCACTCCACCCCCATATCCCTCATCGCCGCGATCATGCCCAGCGGCCCGGAGCGGTCGCCGAGACTCGCCCGCTCGAGGCGCAGGTACTTCAGCGGCTCCTTGCGCGCGAGCTGCCGCATGATCCGCTCGGCGTGGTCGAAGAATAGATCGCCGGCGCCCGTTAGAACTCCCCCGCCGAGCACAATCATCTCGCGGTTGAAGATGTTGACGTAATGGGCAAGCGCGACACCCAAGTACAGTCCGGCTTCATCGAACAGGCGGCGCGCATCCACATCGCCCGCGCGCGCCGCATCCGCGATTTCGTCGGCGCCCAGCTCGCCCTTCTCGCGAAGGATGCCGACAAGCCCCGGCGCGTGGCCGCCATCCACCAGCTCCTTCGCGCGCCAGGAGAGCCCGGTGCCGGAGGCGATCGCTTCGAGACAGCCGCGCTCTCCGCAGAGGCAGCGCGGGCCGTTGAACCAGACGACCATGTGCCCCAATTCGCCGGCCGCGCCGCTCGCACCATGATAGACCTTGCGGTCGATGATGATCCCGCCACCGACGCCGGTGCTGATTGTCAGGTACACCAGAAAGCGCGTGCCCCGCCCCGCACCGAACCGGTTCTCGCCGAGCGCCGCCGCGTTTGCGTCGTTCTCCAACAGCACCGGGACGCCCAGCCGCTTGCTCATAATCTCGACGAGCGGGACGCCGTTCCAGCCCGGAAGCTGCGGCGCCTCCTGAACGAGCCCGTCTTCAAGGTCCAGTGCTCCCGGTGAAGCGACCCCGACTGCCCGGACGCTCGAAAGGGAGACGCCCGCTTTGCCTGCCGCTGCCTCGAGCGTCTCGATCATGCGATCGATCACCGGCTCCGGGCCCTCGCCTGCTTCGGATGGCCGGATGAGCTCGCCGCCGATGTTCCCATCCAGATCAGCGACGATCGCGCGCAGCTTGGTGCCGCCGAGGTCAATTGCGCCGTAGAGGTCAGGCATGCGGCTAATTTAAGGCGGGGGCCGCTTCAATTAAAAGTAGGGGCGCATCAATGACACGCCCCTACGTGGTTGCTCAGAAAATCCGGCTACGCCGGGGCGTCCTCTTCGCTCTCGCTTTCGCGCTCCCATAGCGTGTGGTAGTTCTGCCCGCTGATCGCGTCGTTCGTCGCCTTCCGCTCGAGGGAAATGAGCTTCCAGATCGATTGCGCGACCGAGCGGCCCATATCACCGTTCTCGTTGTCCAGCGGGTAGATACGTTGGCGGATGCGGTCCATCATGCCGGACTCCTCCAGATAGCGAACGGAGTGCGGCCAGATGAAGAAAGTGAAGCTCTCGGGGACGCCGAACTTCGGCCGGCGCTGGCCCAGCCAGAAGAAGCGCTCCTCGACGGTCCCCACCGGCGGCACGAGCTCGAGCATCGGCCCCTCTTCGCCGGTCGTGCGCGTGTCGACGATCATTCGCTCGGGAAACAGCCGGAAGCCTACCGTGAACACATCGCACTTATCGATGACCTTACGCAGCTCCTCGAAGTCGATCAGGACGCCGTTTTCAGTAAACACTCGTTATCTCCCTCTCTGGACGGACGCTATGCCGCCTATTTCAGTATAACGCCGGGCGGATGCCACCGGTCTCTGGACAGATGGCACAACCTGATTACGTTCATGTGTCATTCAGAGTTCGCTCTCGTGTGTCATGCCGAGGTTGTTCGTGCGTGTCATTCTGAGCCGTGGCCGTCTTCTAACGTGCCTTTAGTCGCACGAATATCGCGCGTGTGAACATCGTCGGGTTTATAGTGGCGAAGAGATCTCGGCGCTTCGAAGCGTGTGCAGCCCGCAAGCCGCCGAGATCCTCGGCTTGCCATCGAGGGACGCACGTTCGGCTGCATGCTCTCTCCGCAGACCGGCGCTCTCGGGATCAGGGGCTCAGGTTGACACGCTGTTGCTGTTCGTGTTGCCTGTACCCGTTCCTTCTTCCCTGTCCCGTTCTCCCTAGTACATATCCGACATCGCCGGGGCGGGCGCTGCCTTCTTCTCCGGGATCTCGGAGACGAGGCAGTTCGTCGTCAAGACCATCGAAGCGATGCTGACCGCGTTCTCGAGCGCCGAGCGGGTTACCTTCACAGGGTCGACGATGCCCTTCTTCACCATGTTGCCGTAGTCACCGGAAGCCGCATCGTAGCCCTCGCCGGCCTTCAGCGTCTTGACCTTCTGTACGACCACGGAGCCGTCCTGCCCCGCGTTCGTAGCGATCCGCCGTACCGGCTCTTCGAGCGCGCGGCGTAGGATGGCAAGCCCGGTGGCCTCGTCGCCGTCAAGTTTTATCTTCTCGAGCGCCGGCAGGGCGTTGATGAACGCGACGCCGCCTCCCGACACGATGCCTTCCTCGACCGCCGCCCGCGTCGCCTGCACTGCGTCCTCGACCCGGTGCTTGCGCTCCTTCAGCTCGGGCTCGGTGGCCGCGCCGACCTTGACGACGGCGACGCTGCCGGTCAGCTTGCCCAGCCGCTCCTGGAGCTTCTCGCGGTCCCAGTCGGAGGTGGCCGCGTCGATCGCTACCTTGATCGAGCCTATGCGGGCCTGGACTGCGGCCGGATCGCCCTTGCCTTCGACGATCGTCGTCTCTTCCTTCGTGATCACTACCCGGCGGGCGCGGCCGAGGTCGCTCAGCTGCACACCGTCCAGCTTGCGGCCCAGCTCCTCGCTGATGAGCTGGCCGCCGCCGATAGCGGCCAGGTCGCCGAGGTTGTCCTTGCGCCGGTCGCCGAAGCCGGGGGCCTTCACGGCGCAGACATTGATCGTGCCTCGCAGCTTGTTCACCGCCAGCGTGGCCAGCGCCTCGCCGTCGCAGTCATCGCAGATGATCAGCAGGTTCTTGCTGCCGCTCTGGAGCACCTTCTCGAGCACCGGCACGATGTCATTCACCGACGATAGCTTCTTGTCGGTGATCAGGATGTACGGGTCGTCGATGACCGCCTCCATACGCTCCGGGTTCGTCATGAAGTAGGGGCTGATGTAGCCGCGGTCGAAGTTCATGCCCTCGACGTATTCAGTCTCGGTCTCGATTCCCTTGGACTCCTCGACCGTGATGACGCCGTCCTTGCCCACCTTCTCCATCACGTCCGCAATCAGCTCGCCGATCGCGGGGTCGTTGTTGGCCGAGATCGCAGCCACCTGCGCCATCTGCTCGCGAGTGGTGACGGGGATCGCATTCTTCTTGATCGCCTCGAGCAGCAACTCGGCGCCCTTCTCAATGCCGCGCTTGAGCGCCATCGGGTTGGCGCCGGCGGCCACGTTCTTCAGCCCTTCATGGACGATGCCCTGGCCGAGCACGGTAGCGGTCGTCGTGCCGTCGCCGGCGATATCGTTCGTCTTCGAGGCGATCTCCTTCGCGAGCTGCGCGCCGATGTTCTCGAACGGGTCCTCGAGCTCGATGTCCTTGGCGATCGTCACGCCGTCGTTGGTGATTGTCGGCGAGCCGAACTTCTTCTCGAGGACGACGTTGCGCCCCTTCGGCCCGAGCGTGATCTTGACCGCGTCCGCGAGGGCGTCGACGCCGTTCTTGAGGGCGTGCCGGGCGGCTTCATCGAAGAGCAGTTGCTTTGCCATGTTTGCGTTCCTCCTTGCGTGGTTCGCCCGCGCTGCGGGCAGTTCGTTCCTGAGCTTTTGAGTTTCGCGTTCGGGTTAGCACTCTCGGGGGCGGAGTGCTAATCATGTTTTAGCGCATCGGAAGGCGATGTGCAAGACCCTGTGGTGTCCGTGAATTTAGGTTACATTTGCGTATGGCGATAAACGGAGCAAAAACGACGATTTGGGCAGCATAGAGGGAGAGAGAGAAAGAGAGGACGTAGTTGCCTCGCGTCGCACCTAGGGCGACTTGACACGAGGGCTTATAATGGGTCCGCGATTTGAGGGGGACGCCTCGTGATTAAGCCGTTCTGGGCTGTCGTTGGAGGGCTGGCGCTTCTCGGGGCTGCCGGTGGAATCGGCGTGCTTATCGCTACCACGGGAGGCGAAGAAGAGGCGGCCGTCCAGAACCAGCAGCCCGCGTCTGCGGTTACAACGGTCAGTCCCAGTCCGGGACCGTCACCAACCGTCCCAGCTCCGTCACCCGCACCCACGTCTGAACCATCTCCAGAACCGCTACCGAACGGATGGGAAACATACACCGATCCGGAGCTTCGTTTCTCATTCCCTCATCCCGCCGGGCTAACTCTGCGGGAAGGCTCCTACGAAACGCACCAGACCGGCCGTTGTCCAGTCACGACGGTGAAAACATCGGGCTTCGATAATATGGACAGCGGTCCGGTAGTGGGCGTGGCCACAGCCCCAAACCCTTGCAATCTCTCGCTCGAGGAATGGATTAGAACATATCCAGGATGGCCTTGCGAGCCTATGAGCTCGCCTACCTGCGAGCCCACCAGTGTCACGGTCGGGGGGGAGCGTGGCATAAGGTTCTCAATCGACACTCTCGGAGACGCGGCCGCGAGGATCTATTTTGCTCACGCCGGTGTAATCTACTCGCTCGGAGGCAACGTCTTCGGGAGTGGAGAGGGCGGCTACGGCCCTGCGATTAGTGAAGAGGATTTTGAGCTTGTAATTCAGGGCTTCCGGTTCGCGTCTTGATGCCCTAGGCGCAGCGGATGGCCCGCCGGCGTGCCCTCGGATCGAGATCGCTGCTGCTTGTGGCCCTAACTAGGATCTGCCGCAGTGCTTTTTTGCAAACAAGGCGCGCAAAGGCAGCCACCGAGCGCATCTACACGCTTCGTTCGTCGACACGTACACGGCCTTTGGTAGACCCTTAGCCGGTCTGCTTACCCGGTGACACTCGCGCCGCAGTTCGGGCAGAACTGCGCGTCTGCCTTCACCGCTCGCCCGCAGTTCTTGCAGAAGACCTCGTCCGTCCCCCGCGCTTGCGGTGATGCGGGGGGCGACGACGCCGGAAACGAGACGGGCGGCGCGTAGGCGGGAGGTGGCGTCACGCCCGCCGGTGGCGCGCCCAGACCGCCCGCCTCGACAATCTTCTCGGAGCCTTTCGCCTTCACGACGACGGTCGCGACAACCTTGTCGTGCAGCGTCTGCGCGTCCTTGTCCCAGAGCAGCCACGCGTTGTCGAC
>VBJT01000082.1 GCA_005880075.1 Chloroflexota bacterium | reverse complement strand
ACGGGCGCGAGGGCGTGGTCGCTCCGCTCAACCCTTTACTACGTCGGGGTGAGCTGCCGGGGCGTTCTGTGTGCTAGGCCGGCGCGCTGCTGCTCGGGGGGTGGCTCTCGGGTGGCCTGTCCTCGTACAACTGGTAGGGGAAGTCGACAACGCGCAGGCCGGCGCGGCCCTTAAGGAAGGGGCGCAGGCGGAGGACGTCGCGGTTGTGCAGGATGCGCTCCCACCAGTGCCGCGGGACGAACGCCGGGAGGATGACGGTGATGCGGACGCCGTCCTGGTCAGCGAGTCTTTCGAGGTAAGCCAGCATCGGGGCCACAAATGCGCGATAGGGGGACTCGATGACGAGTAGCGGCACATCCGGGAAGGCGCGCTCCCAGCGCTGCCGCAAGTCTTCCGCCTGCTCGCGGTCGTCGGTGAGATGGACGGCGGTGACGAGGGGCGAGATCTCGCGGGCCATGTTGATCGCGCCCAGCGCGATCTCGTTCAGGCCATCGACGGGGACGATAACGTGATCGCGGGGCGCTTCGCTGCTAACCACCGGAGGCACGCGTGCCGGCAGCGACTTCTCGTCGACGGCGGTCCTGCGCTGGAACCAGTCATAATGGCGGCGGATGAGGGCAAACACGACGACGAGCGAGCCCATTGCGATGATCGAGATCCAGGCCCCGCCGCTGAACTTCGTGGTCGTGATAATCACGGCGACGGCTGCCGTGGCGATGGCGCCGGCGCCGTTGATGACGAGGCTTCCACGCCAGCCAGGCTCGCGCAGTCGCCACCAATGCCTGACCATGCCCGACTGCGACAGCGTGAAGGAGACGAAGACGCCGATCGCGTACAGCGGGATCAAGTTCGTGACGTTACCCGCGAAGACGATCAGGAGCAGAGCGGCGGCGCCGGCCAGCAGCATGATGCCGTTCGAGAAGGCCAGGCGGTCTCCCTTGAACGCGAACTGGCGGGGCATGAACTTGTCCTTCGCCAGAATCGCCGACAAGCGCGGGAAGTCGGCGAAGCTGGTATTGGCGGCGAGGAACAGCACGAGCGCCGTCGCGGCCTGGTAGGCGTAATAGAGGACGTTCTCGCCGAATACGTCACGGCCGAGCAGCGAGACGATCGTCTCCTTGTCGCTCGGCACGAGTCCGTAGCGGCTCGTCAGGAACGTCACCCCGATAAAGATGAAGCCGAGGATGAACGCCATTGCCGTGAGCGTCGTGCGGGCGTTGTGGCTCTCGGGCGGCTTGAACGCCGGCACTCCGTTCGAGATCGCCTCCGTTCCGGTGAGCGCGGCGCACCCCGACGAGAAGGCGCGGAAGATGAGCCACAGGCTGAGCCCCTGCGTAGCGAACACCTGTTCCTGCGGCGGCGCTTCGTGCAAGAGCGAACCGGGCGTCTCACCGAGCATGACCTTGGCGATGCCAGTCAGGATCATCGCCCCCATCATTAACAGGAAGAAGTAGGTGGGTGCGGCGAAGATCGTCCCCGACTCACGAACGCCCCTCAGGTTGCCGAGCGTGATGAGGGCGACGACGGCGACGCCTATCAGCACACGGAGGTCGTGGAGCTCCGGCAGGGCTGACGTGACGGCCGCAACGCCCGCGGCAACGCTCACCGAGACGGTGAGCGCGTAATCGACGAGCAGAGCCGCCGCTGCGATTAGCCCCGGCGTACGGCCGAGGTTGTCGTGAGCGACGATATAGGCGCCGCCGCCGCCGGGATAGGCCTTAATGGTTTGCCGGTACGAGAGGGTAACGATCGCCAGCAGCAGCGCGATGCTTCCTGCGATCGGCAGGCCGTATGACAGCGCGCCTGAGCCGGCCAGCACGAGCAGGATTAGTATCTCCTCAGTCGCGTAAGCGGACGACGACAGCACGTCCGAGGAGAAGATCGCGAGCGCTTTCATCTTCGTCAGCCGCTCGTGGATCAGCTGCGAGGTGGCGAACGGGCTGCCGAGAACGACGCGCTTGATAGCCTGGACGGTGCGCTCGATGCTACCGCGCGGCCGGCTGCTTACCTCGGTGGCGGCGATGTAACCGGGAGCAACCGGTTTGAAGCTCAGTTGACTCGGGACGACTCGCAAATACGGCGTACGTGCGGTCGAACCGAACCTGACCTCCCGCAGCTCGATCCCAAGTGGGGACTTTGCGGGACCGGCGCGCTCATGCCGCGGGATGACGATCCGCTCGGAGTCGCGGTTGTGGACGTGGGTAGGCAACGCCGCCAGTGAGGGCGGGGCCCTTCCGTCCCCTCGACTTCGCGGCTCCGGTTCGCCTGTTTTGCCGCGGCCGCGCGGTATACGGACGAACGAACGCGGATGCTTTCGTTCCATTAAGGCTGCACCACTTCGATGGTAAGCAGGAACTGAGGCGGGCCCACGCCCGCCGTGGTCAACGTTCGCTCAATGTTTGGGAGCCGCCACATGGCGCATTCGCATCGCGACGCGCGTTGCCTGTCTCCCCGCCCGTCGGTACCGCGTTCTGCTGTGGCGGTAAACTCGAAGCAGACATGAATCGCTCGATCGTCTCCGAGCGCTGGTTCGGCTACCTATGCGCCATCGCCCTCACGGCGCTCGTGACCGGCGCTGTCGCCCTCATTCGCGTTGTGGCGGACGTCGGCAACGCCTCGATGCTCTACCTCCTGGCGGTGATGGCGAGCGCCGTCTTGTTCGGCCGAGGCCCCGCTATTCTCGCGTCCGTCGCCGCGTTTCTCGCCTTCAACTTCTTTTTCGTTGAACCGAATTACACGCTGAGCGTAACCAGCAACGACGAGGTTGTCGCGCTTTTCCTCCTTCTCATCGCTGGCATCATTACCGGCCAGCTAACGGCGCAGCTCCGCCAACGGGCGGACGAGGCCCGCGCGCGGGAACGTGAGGCCGTCGTGCTGTACGACGTCGTCCGTCTGATGGCCGACACGGAACTCGAGCGCGCGCTGACGGCAGTGGCGGAGCGGATCAGGGTGGAACTCGAGCTGTCCGCGGTAGTCATCGCCTTCGGCAAAGAAAGCCCGATCAGGGTGCAGGCCGACACCGGCGACGGCGAGGCGATCGCGCTGGCACGCGAGGCGATGGGATCGGCGGAAATGGTCCTGGGCGGTGGTCAAGCGCCGACCGCTACGCAACGGGGGCAGCCCGGGCGCTGGATACGGGTGGTGCCGCCTACCGCAAGAGCGATTGCGCGGCTGAGGAACGACCGGGTTCGGAGCGTGCCTGTGAACCTTAGAGGACAGCCGGTGGGCTCGATTATTCTCGTTCCCAAGCCCGGCGCCCACAAAATCGGCCCTGCCGACGATCGCCTCCTGTCAGCCATCGGGCATCAACTCGGCGTCGCGCTCGAACGGCTGAGTCTGCAACGCGAAGCGACGGAGGCCGAAGTGCTGCGCAAGACGGACGAATTGCGCAAGGCACTTCTAAATGCCGTCTCACATGACCTCCGGACGCCGCTCTCTTCGATCATGGCTTCCGCCGGGAGCCTGCGACAGCAAGACGTGTCGTGGACGGAAGACCAGCGCGGGGAGTTCGCCGAGGCCATCGAGAACGAAGCGCAGAGGCTCAACCGGCTTGTCGGCAACCTCCTCGACCTCTCGCGAATCGAAGCGGGCAGTATCCGTCCAGAAAAGTCCTGGTACGACCTCGGCTCCCTGATCAACGAGGTTGCCGGCCGGCTACACGCCGCAACGGCCGGTCACAAGCTGATCATTGATGTCCCGGACGGCCTGCCGCCGGTCCTGTTCGATTACGTGGAGATCGACCAGGTGGTCTCGAATCTGATTGAGAATGCGGTAAAGTACACGCCTCAAGGCACGGAGATCTGCGTATCGGCGCGGACGGCCGGGGACGAGGTCGAGGTAGAAGTGGCCGATAGCGGACCTGGGATACCGGAAGGCGCGATGCCCCGCCTCTTCGACGCCTTCTATCGCGCCTCGGATTCCGGCGGGGCCAAAGGCAGCGGGCTGGGGCTGGCGGTCGCCAAGGGCCTCGTCGAGGCGCACGGCGGACGCATCCGCGTCGCGAACCGTGAGGGCAGAGGAGCCCGCTTCCTCTTCACACTGCCTCTCCACGCTACGGAATTCGAGCCGCCTGCCAAGACGAAGGAAACTGCATGACTGGCTCAGGCGCGCGGATCCTCGTAATCGAAGACGAGCCGGGAATCATCCGCGCGCTGAAGACGAACCTCTCGGCGCACGGCTTCCAGGTCGAGCCCGTCGATACCGGCGGCGCGGGACTGGACGCCTATAAGCGCCGCCGGCCCGACCTCATCCTGCTCGACCTCGGCCTGCCGGACATCGACGGCAAGGAGATCGTGCGCGCGGTTCGGGGCGATGGCGCGACTCCTATCATCATCCTCTCGGTGCGCGGCGCCGAACGTGAGAAGGTCGAGGCGCTCGACCTCGGCGCCGACGATTACCTGACGAAGCCCTTCGGCGTCGACGAGCTGCTCGCCCGCATCCGCGTGGCGCTGCGGCACACCGCCGCGCCGGACGCCGGCTCCGAGCCCGTCTTCAAGACCGGCGATCTCGAGATCGACGTCGCGCAGCGGGTCGTACGGGTCGCCGGGATGGAGGTGCACCTATCGCCGACGGAGTACGAGCTGCTGCGCGCCTTCGCCTCGCAGCCGGACAAGCTCATTACCGACAGCATGCTCCTCCGCCGCGTCTGGGGACCGGAATACGGCGACGAGGCGCACTACCTGCACGTGTACGTGGCGCGGCTGCGCAAGAAGATCGAGCCGGACCCGCAGGCGCCGCGCTACATCATCACGGAGCCGGGCGTGGGCTACCGGTTCGTGACGGGCCGGGGCTAACGCGGTCGATTTGACCAGCCCGCAACGGCTTCAGCGCCCGCGCGTCATTAGAGTGTAGGTTCTGGAGGTGCTTGTCGACATGGCCGGGATCATCCCCATTCTTCATTGGGGTGCTTCTGATTTGCGCAGCGGCTCTTGCGCGTACGCCTCGTACCAGACAGTGGCTGGAAGATGAATTAGACGCACCGAGGTATCGAATTTTCCGTGAGATTGGTCCGGCCTGGTACCAGAAGCTATCCGACTGGCATTACAGAACCAGCCGAAGACTCCTACCGGTGGTGGTTCCGCCGTTTCTCCTAATTGTCGGCGTTGTCTTCGTTCTCACTGGAATACAAGAGCTTTCTTGAAACCCTCACCCGAGGAGGGAGGGGCCCGAACGGACGGGCCCCGCAGGCGCCGCGCGCCATCCTCACGGAGCCCGGGCGTCTGCTACCGGTTCATGACGAACCGAGGGGTAGCGTACCGGAACGGTCTCGCCGTAGCAGCTAGCGGAATCCCCTATGCCCACCGGGCGTTTTCATAAGAAATGATTTCTCGCCTCGCTGTGCTGGCT
>VBJT01000081.1 GCA_005880075.1 Chloroflexota bacterium | reverse complement strand
GCCGCGTCGGCTCGGAATGCGGCCTCGAAGCGTCCGAGCTGCGAGACGCTCTTAACGACGGACGGTTGGCCGCGCCGGTCGAGGAGCAGATCGAGTGGAGCCGCGGCGTCGGCATCACCGGCGTTCCGACCTTCATATTCGACGAGAAGTTCAGCCTCGTCGGCGCCCAGGAGTCCGAAGTGTTCCGCGACGTCGCCAAACGCATTATCGGGCGCAGACTTCCGGCGGAGAGCTAGGACGATGGCGAGAGTCGCAACCAAAGGACTGGCGGCGCCGGTAGGCGAAGTCCTCTCGCAGGCGCCCGGCATTACCCTCTCGGACCTGCGGCAGGTCGTGCCGGGGCCGGGCATGCCGCCTGAGGCGCGGATCATGCGGTCCAACAACAACCTCGACCTCGCGCGGCACGACGACAGGCGGATGTATTTCGCCTTCCGCTCTGCGCCCACCCACTTCGCCCACCCGGCTTGCCGCTTCTACCTCATGGCGAGCGATGACGGCGGCGAGAATTGGCAGCTCGAGGCGAAGATCAAGCGCGGACGCGACATGCGCGAGCCCCGCCTGCTCTCCTGGAACGGCCGGCTCTTCCTCTACTTCTTCGAAGCGGGGATGACGCCCTGGAAATTCGAGCCAAACGGAATCTTCGCCTGCGAGCGCCGGCCCGACGGGATATGGACAGAGCCGGTGAAGATTTCGCCGCCCGGCTATGTCGTCTGGCGGACGAAAGTCGTGAACGGCGTCCCGTACATGACCGCCTACAGCGGCGGCGCCAACCAGTACCAGAATACGGACGAAGAGCTCGGCGTCGAGCTGCTGACGACGGCCGACGGATACCGCTGGACGCCCGTCAACAGCGCCCGCCCGGCGGTCTATCGGGGCGGCGGCTCAGAATGCGACTTCGAAATCGCCGATGACGGGACGCTCTACGCCGTCATTCGCAATGAAGGCGGCGCCGACGGATACGGGTCGCTTATCTGCCGTGCGCCCGCGGATGACATAACCGACTGGCGCTGCCGGCTCAATCCGCGCAAGTACGACTCACCGCTTGTCTTCAAGCACGCGGACGAGATCTACATCCTCGGCCGCCGCCATCTACGGGGCAACGGCTATTATGACCAGCGCTGGCCGTTTCTCTCGACGGCGCGCAAGCGTTTCGCTTACCAGCTTCTCTACTGGCTTTCGCGCAAGCGGATGTCGCTCTGGCGGATCAACAAACACACCTTGCGCGTAAAGCGCATCCTCGACCTGCCATCGCGTGGAGACACCTGCTTCCCGGCCATGGTGCCCCTCAACGAGCGCCAGTATCTTGTCTACAACTACTCGTCGCCGCTGGAAGGGCCGGACAAGTTTTGGTTCTGGGGCCAGGTAACGCAGACGAGGATATACTCGCAGGTGCTGACCTTCGATCAGCCAAGGCAAAAGGGTTCAGGACCTGGAGGTTAAGAGTAGCAATGGACTTTCGATTCAGCCCATCTTGTAGGGGCGGGTCTTTGGTGTGGAGCGGAAAGGTGGGTGGAGACCCGCCCGCAAGCGGCGCGCTTCAGCATCCATATGAAAGGAACTAATTATGGACTTTCGATTCAGCGGCGAAGAAGAGACGTTCCGCACCGAGGTAAAGGAGTTCCTCCGCGCGGAGCTGCCCTCCGGCTGGGACGAGCAGTTCGACGCCGAAAGCGAGATGGGAATGGCTGCGCAGGGCGACTTCGCGAAACAGTTCCAGAAGAAGCTGGCGAACAGAGGCTGGATCGCGCTCCCCTGGCCGAAGGAGTATGGCGGCGCGGGCGCTTCAGTAATGACCCAGATGGTCTACAACGAAGAGATGGCGTATTCCGGCGCGCCCACCGGCTTCAACATGGGCGTCGCCTGGGTGGGTCCTTCGCTGATGATCTGCGGCACCGAGGTGCAGAAGAAGCGCTTCATGCCGCGTATAACAAACCTTGAGGACACCTGGTGCACCCTCTATTCCGAGCCCGGCGCGGGGTCTGACCTGGCCGCCCTGCAGACAAGGGCCGTCCGCGACGGCGACGAGTGGGTAATCAACGGCCAGAAGATCTGGACATCCGGCGCGCATCGCTCCAACTGGGGCTGGTTGGCGGCACGCACGGACCCGGAGGCGCCCAAGCACAAGGGCATCAGCATGTTCCTCGTACCAATGGACGCGCCCGGAATCACCATTCGGCCGCTGATCAACATGGCTGGACAGCACGGCTTCAACGAGGTGTTCTTCGAGGACGTGCGCATCCCCGCCGACATGCTCGTCGGCCAGCAGAACATGGGTTGGTACCAACTCGCCGTGGCCCTCGACTTCGAGCGCTCGTCGATCGCCGGCTCGGCGCGGGCACGGCGCCTTTGGGAGCAGCTGCTGGCGTTCACACGGTCCGACGGACAGTTCGTGGGGGCGAAGCCGGAGATACGCCACCGGCTCGTCGAAGCGGGCATCGAGATCGACGTCGCTCAGTTCCTTTCCTACCGCGTGGGCTCTATGCAGCAGGCGGGCAAGATCCCCAACTACGAGGCCACCATCGCGAAGCTGTACTCCACGGAACTCGGTCAGCGATTGGCCGGCAGCGGAATCGAGCTGCTCGGCATGTACGGCCAGCTGCACCCGAAGAGCAAGCACGCCCAGCTGAAGGGGCGCATGGAGCGCTACTACCAGCTAAGCGTGGCCGAGACGATCGCCGGCGGCACCAGCGAGGTGATGCGCGGCGTCGCGGCCATCCGGGGCCTCGGCCTACCGCGCGGCTAGCGAACCTGCTCAGTAACCCACGACCCCACCTGGCGTTGTGTGGGTAGCGATGCGGCTAACTAGCGTCCTTGGAATCGTCGCGACGCTCGTTTTGGCGTCGCTCGCTGTGCTATTCATCATCAAAGCTGGAGGGGGGCCGCAACCCGAAGCGTTGCTGACATCAGCAACTCCAACCTGTCCGGTTCCAACACCGAACCGACAGAAATTTCAGGGCTGCGTTACTTACCCGCCGACTAGCTCGCCGGTTCCGACAATCGATCCATCGACGGTGGCGGACACCCGCGCGTGCGGCGCCGAGGATATGGAGGCCTTTTATGCCGGGGGAAGCGCCGCGACCGGAGGTCAATTATCCGCCGGGGTTGTCATGGTGAATCGCTCTGCGACCCCCTGCAAGCTCGAAGGGACCCCGGATGTAGACTTCCTGGATTCTGATGGCGCCCCCGTGGGGATCACTGCGTTCCGCAGTCAGCCATGCGGCGTGGCTGTCCCCTGCCCGTTCGCTGCGAGAGTGATTCTAGAGCCCCAGAGAGGCGCATTTGTCGCGCACCAAACGTTGCCTGGCACGGCGCGCTTCCAAATGTCATGGTACACACACGATGGCGCGGGCTTCTGCCAAAAGCCTCGCCCGCTGGCGACGGCTCTGCGAATTGTGCTGCCGGGCGATGCTGGCAAGATCGACGTGGTTGGAGGGACGTCGTTTGATGCGATCAATATCCAATCCTGCGGCACCGAAGTCAGCGTGGGGTGGTTCGTTCCTTCTCGCCTGCTTCCCGACCCGGACTCGCCTGTCCCGGGCGATTCGCCTTCGACGCTCGCGGGGCAGCCGTTGCCGTACCGAGTAATTATTACGCCGTTCCGGTCTATCAGCCGCCTCGATTCCAATCCGTTCTCTGTAATGCCCCGCCTATACGGTGGCTCTATCCAAAGGCAGACAGGCAACGGCTCCCTCGATCACGGACGAAGAGTTGCTACACCTGGCGTTGGCGTATGTGAAGCGAGTCCACGGGCAGGACCCAGACCTCCCCGCTCGTGTGGCGTTTCTGCTGGAAGCGCTGAGAGAGGGCAGGGGCGAATGGGAGCGCGGCGAAGCCACAAGCGCGGTCTGGCCGGGGAAGGGACCTGTTTGAGGCGCGAAGCCTAGCTGACCGGGTCAGCGGTCCCAGTTAAAGCCCGATAAACGAAGCAGACCGAGTGGGCGCGGTCTCCAAGACGTAAATCGCGGGCGCCTGACGACTCCATTAGGGCAACACGTTCGTTGTCATAATGGAAGTTGTCGTGAATCCGCGTAGCTACTGGCTCGCAGTTATTGGCATCCTCGTCTTTGCCTCCGCCGGCTGTGGCGGTCGAACAGGCGCGTCGCTCTCCGCCAGCCCATCAGCCTCACCATCTCGATCCGCTACAATCAGCGCCAGGCCGACCCCGCCTCCGCCAACAACGCCCGCCGTCACACCGACACCTTCGCTGCTGCCAACACCGGCGCCTGTCCCCCCGCCGACGCCTGCGCCAGCGATGACCCTGCCGCCGGGAGCCAGCCCGGCGCTGGTGATCCGCAAGGGCGACGCGAGCCGTCGGATCGTCGCTTTCAGCTTCGACGCCGGAGCGGACGCCGGATTCGCCTCGCAGATCCTCGACACGTTAGCGGCGAACGGCATACACGCGAGCTTTGGGATGACCGGCCGCTGGGCGGAGCGGAACCCGGAGTTGCTGCGGCGAATGGTCCGAGAGGGCCACCACCTGATCAACCACACATACGATCATGCCTCGATGACCGGTGCCTCGACCAAGACAGCGCCGCTCAGCCGCGAGCAGCGGTGGGAGGAACTGGACCGGACGGAAGCGATCGTCCAACAACTGACGGGGGCGACGACGAAGCCGTATTTTCGTCCACCATACGGCGCATACGACGCTTCAGTGAACGAAGACGCGGGAGCGCGGGGGTACGCCTACAACGTCCTGTGGACGGTGGACTCACATGGGTGGATGGGATGGTCTGCAGGCGCGATAATCCAGCGCTGCCAGGAAAACGCCGAGCCGGGGGCGATTTACGTTTTCCATGTGGGGTCAGCGTCGCAAGACGGGCCCTCGCTTCAGGCGATAATCGACGGCCTGCGCGGGCAGGGGTATTACATTGGCTCCGTGCCGGACGTGTTGCCGCGTTCAGCTCTCGTTAGAGGCCGGAGCCGCCGTCCATTTGTAGGCGCGGCTGCTCGCCTGTACGCGCGGCTTCTTGAACGCGACGCGAGACGCCCACCGGGACTCGCCCGGCTATCGGCTGGAGATGAGTAATCCGGCAGTATGGGTCCTTGGCGCAGTTGCGCTCGAACCAGCGGCGGGTGGCTTCGTCTTTCGTGAAGAGGAGGATCTGCAGGTTACGGTCGCGGACAAGGTCCAGGAGGAGATCGAGAAAGTTGTCGATGCGAAGGTCGTCGAGGTCGACGAGGGGGTCATCAAGCAGAAGCGGGACCGGTTCGGACATCGAGCTCATGTGCTGGGCAAGGCCAACCCGGAGGAGCAGGTAGGCGGCGGCCTGGGTGCCCTGGCTAAGGACATCAACGTCGACAAGGAGGCCGGTTTCGGGAACCTCGGTTGTGACGCGGAAGGTCGCGGGGTCAAGCATCCCCTTGTGGTAGCGGCCACCGGTTACCCGCGATAAGCCATCGCTGAGGAAGCGGCCGACGCTGGGCGCGAAGTTGCGATGTGCTTCAGTCATCGCTTTATCGATGACATCGTGGGCAATGGTAAGCGCACGGCCGAACTCCTCGAGCGCAGCCACTTCATTGGTGTGCTGCTGGATCTCTTCCTCGACCTCTGCGCGAGAGCGGAGGCCGCTGAGGCGGGTGCCACTGCGCGTCCCAAGGCTCTCGATTCGAAGCTCAAGGTCGCGTAGCTGGCGTTCTTCTCGGGCGAGCGTTTCCTTTAGGGCTTCGGCGCCGGCGTTTGACAGGGCGCCTTCAAGCGAGGGGTTGCCCGCAATGCAGGCAGCGATTTCGGCCTGGCGCCGTCCGATCATCTGGTCAAGCTCGGCGGGCGACCTGCCCTCGAGGACGATGCCGAGGGTGTTCTCGATCTCGCGGAGGGAGCGAACGGCTTCGAGGTGGAGGCGGTGCTGTCCGCAGGCGGCTTCGAAGGCGGAGAAGAGGTCGTCGACTGTACCGCTCCGTCCGACGATCACCGTTAGGCGCTGAGTCAACTGGTTCTCCTGTCTGCGCAGGCGTTCTCCATCGGCCATGAAGCGGTTGACCGTGTCGCGGAGCGACTCACTCTCGGTGTCTAGCGCCTCCAGCTGACTGGAGATCACATCGAGTTGCTTGCGCGATGAGGCACGGGCGGAGAACTGCGCACAGGCGGACTCCAGGTCTGTGAGGTCGTCTACGAGGCCTTCAAGCGCGTGCCGAAGCTGGGCTGCGGCGGCGTCCCGGTTCGTGAGGCTACGGGCGGTGGCCGCCTGCTCGGCCTCTTGCTTCTGAATGACCGGAGCGACTTCGAGGTAGCGGAGGTGTGCCTGCAACAGGCGGCTAGCCTCCGCGGCGGCAATCGATGCGAGCGGCGAGATTTGCGGCTCGCGAGCGGATGCGCTGTTTTTAGAGGCTTGACGCCTCAGGAGAATGCGCGCGGCGGAGCGCGCCGCGCGGCCGACGACGCGAGCGACCGCGGTGACAGCGGCCAGGAGCAGGCGAATGAGACCCCGGTTCGACCGGGCGGGCGAACGCAGGCGCTCGGTGAGCATGCGGACATCCTCTTGTGAGAGGGCGCCGACTTCGGGACCGAGACGGTCATGCTCCTCGCGCAGCGGCGCGGCCGCCCGGGCTGCCATCTCGGCACGCGTTTCCGATTCGCGGTAGATCGTTTCGGCGTGGCGCCAATGCTGAACGAGAGCATCGATGTCGGGCTGGCGCTCGGCGGGATAGCGACGGAAGCGCGCCAGCTCGCTCTCCTGGCGGGCGAGCGACTGCCGGCGTACGGTCAGCTCATCGAGGCGGCGGCGCTGTTTCTCCGTCTCGGGCTGCTCGCTCACGAGGCGCTCGCGCAGCTCGCCGACTGAGTCCGACGCGCGAACTAGCTCCTCGCGCTCGGCCGCCGGGAATTCAGCGAAAGAGCTGGTCGATTCGAGCTGCTGCTGAAAATGGCGGCCCTGCTCGTCGAGACGGGCGAGGCGATTCCTTCGGCCTTCGAGCTCGCCGAGCTCAGTATGGCAGAGAAGGTAATGGTTGCGGGCGATGGACTTTTCAATCGTATGCGCCTGCTCTTTGGCCCTCTCAAGATTTTCGGCGTCGGCGGCTACCTCCTGGCGGACGCGGTCTATCTCTTCAAGCTCGCGCCTCGCGGCTGCGAGATGGTTGCGGGCAACCGGGAGCGGAGTCGCTCGCGCAGCCGGCCCGCCGACTTGCTTTCGGAGTACGTCGCTCAGGCGCTCGATCGCCTTCTGCGCGGAAACATCCCGACGTGATGTATCGGCCAGGCTGATGATGGCGTCGCCCATCTCCTGGGGAGTGACGCGGCCTTCGCCTGTAATCTGGAGCAGTTCGCCCTGCGAGACGAAGGCGCAGGACTCAAAGACGCGGCGAGTCATGCCCAGCTGCTTGCGCATGAAAGGGACGTTGCCGTGGCGGCCGCGGCCAAAGTCGTCTGTCACCGGGCGGCCCGTGACGATGTCCGACACAGTAGTCGGGTTGTCGTCGCCCGCGAAGTCTCTCGTGACCAGATAGCGGTGGCCGTCCTGCAGCTCATACTCGAGACGCGCTGTGTAGCGCGGGTGCTTCCAGGGGACGAAACGGTGGCGGGCGGCGTTCTCGGTCGCTTTGGCGCGGTCGCCTTCGTAGAAGCCGTAGAGGAGTGCGAGGACGGCTTGCTGAAGTGTCGACTTACCCGACTCGTTGGGGCCGTGGAAGATATGCAGGCCGGGGGCGATGTCTTCCGCGAAGTCGCTGAGGCAGCCGAAGGCCTGGATTTCGATGCGGCTGAGCTTCATCGGCGTCTGATCTCCTGTCCGGCGAAAGCGCGCAGGCCGTAGTGGAGCGCGTTCTGGAGGACGGGTAGATCCGCCGGTGGTGAGTCGGCCATCTCTTGCCGAAGCATGCGGGCGAAAGCGCCGCGGGTGGTGGATTCTTCCGCGATCTGCTCGAGGTCAAAGGGGGTATCGGTCTTGTCGATGATGGGATCGAGGTAGCGAAACCGATCATGGGTGCTCTGGAGGAGGGCGTTCAGGTCGAGATCGAGGTCGGACTCGGGCTGGCCGGTGAGGGTTACGCGCATGATGGCGCGCGCCGCCGCTTCGTCCTCGGCGAGAGCGCAGATCGCCTTGCGGATGGCGTCTGATGTGGACATGCCGGTTATGTCGATGGCGCTGGTCTGGTAGACGACCTCGTTAATCTTGCGGGGCTCGCAGGAAAGCCCCTGGCCGTTGGCCGTGAGGAGAAGGACGTAGTGGTCGCCTGTTTCGCTGAAGTCGAGGGGCTCGGGGCTGCCCGGGTAGGCGTAGCGCGGAGCGTCCTGGGGTCGCAGGCGAAGCTCATGGTAGTGGCCGAGGAGCGCGAAATCCACGCTGGAGCGCTCGATATCTTCGCGCGTGAAGGGGCGGCCGGCTTCGACGTTTAGCGTCGCGAGGAGGTTGTCGCGGACCGCGGGGCCGCGGTGGCCGGCGCCCCAGAGGGTGAGCGTGTCGGACAGTTCCACCGGCTCCCAGGACATCGTCTGGAATATGTGCACGTTAGGGGGCCACTCGAGGCGCCAGTAGAGGCTGTCCGGGACGTAGGGATCGTGGTTTCCGGGGGCTACGAGCACGCGCTTGGGTGCGAGGCGGGCAAACTCGCTTGCAATGAAGTTGCCGGTATCCGGACCCGCGCGCTCGTGTTCGTAGAGATCACCGCCTACGGTAAGGGCGTCCACGTCGAGTTCGAGGGCGAGATCGACGATGCGACGGAGGGCGGCGCGGAGCTCTTCGCGTCGTTTGGCTGCCTCGCTCGGCGCCACGCTGAGGCCGGCGAAGGAACGGTCCAGGTGGAGGTCGGCAAAGTGCAGGATACGAACCACTTGGGGCAAACGTTAGACAAATGTTCTAGTTTTGTCAATCGTAATTTTGTGGAAAGGGGGGCAGCGGGACAAGCGGACAAGGGGCGAACGGCGGGTAAATGCTGAGGTTCCTCGCCATCCCACCGGCCGTTCGCTGCGCTCAAGGAGTTCGTTGGCCGCCCCCGCGGGCTCGGGATGACAGCCGTTAGGCTTTAACGAATTCGAGCATGTACCAGGCGTCGCGGCGAATCCAGCTCACCTGGACGGATTGTGCCGTCTTCGGGAGGTGCCGCACAGGCGGCGGGGCCGCGTAGGCGGGCTGAAGCTTCAACAACTGGCGATTGATCCAGCGAGCGGGCCGGTCGAAGGGTAGGCCTGGGTCACAGATAACGACCTTACCGCCCGGCTTGGCCACTCGCGCCATTTCAGCGATAGCCGAGCGCTTGTTAGGGAACTGAGCGAGCCCGCCGTGATGGAAGACCGCGTCGAACGAGCCGTCGGCAAACGGCAGCTTCGCCGCGTCGCCAAGAAGAAGGCTCGCCTGGTCGCTCTTTCGCCTCAACTTATCGCTGCAGCGTCGCAGCATCCGCGCCGATATATCGAGGCCCGCGACGAGCCCCGCTTGCCCGACGCTCTCGCTTAGCAGCGGGAGGTTTGTTCCCGTCCCGCAACTGACTTCGAGGACTCGCATTCCGGCGGCGAGTTCCAGCCGCTCGACGGCTTTGCGGCGCTCGGTCTTATCGGAGGCGCCGCGCAGGCGGGCGGCGAGCCAGTTCGTGGCGTCGTAGAAGGGCGCCCACCAGTCGTAGAAGTCACGGGTGCGGCGCAGCTCTTCGGGGTCCGGCCGTTTCTGCATTCTCATGGTTCTGGTAGGAGGATGCTGGCCGGCCACGCATCGTTACCCGCCCGGGGGTTTAAGCCTTTCTAACCGCGCGGCAGGCCGAGTCCCCGCATCGCAGCGGCGCCGCGCATCACCTCGCTGGAACCGGCGGCAATCGTCTCGGCGAGGCTCATCCGGTGGATCTTCGACTTCGTCCAGATATCTCAAGACCGCGTTCGGATCCGCTTGCGAGAATCTCGACCTCTGCCTCGGCGCCGGCCTGGGCGTCGAACGTCGCATCAAGGAACCACGTAAGCATATATTTGCCGGGTTCCACGGAGGAAGGGAGCTCCAGAGATAGAACTGTGTCAAACGGTTCAGGGTGGTCGCGGGTGATTGACGGATCGCAGCGCAACGGATGGGTTTCGCGAGCGATTGCTTGACTGCCAGGCTCAGTCCATCTCTCGGGATCATTGCCGAATGTCCACTCTCTGCCGTTATTGCTTGCCCGCGCGCACAGTGTCAATCGCGACACACCACACTAGCCGCCCTCGCCTGTTTGGAGCATAGGAATTCTCTCAGAAAATAGTTTGAATCGGCCCCTATTTCACCTTTACTTAACCAGTCCACCTTCGCCGTTCACCGGCGCTTTGACCTTCCCCCGCTAGCATTGAGACCACGCCAAGACGATGCGCGAAATTCAGCTCAAACGACTGACCGAAGACGACCTCCTCCTCGCCGCCATCTCCATCGTGAAGGCTGCGAAGGAGGACGGTGCGGAATTCGTCCCGAATGTGGCAACCGTGTTGGAGGCGCTGCTGCAGCAGCACCAAGCCGCAAACCGCAAGCGTTAGACGACGCGGCGGACGACCCTCAACCCACCGAACGCCGGTAAGAGTACCAACGGGACCGCGATAACAGTCGGCAGCACGCCGCCCGGGTTTAGCGCACGGTGCCCTTTCACGTGCATTTGGATCGACGGGCTGACCGCCGGCGGGCTGTCCGCCGCCAGCGCCGGCGCCGCCGGAGGCAGGACTACATACGCCGCCACGTGCCCCTCGAGCTAAGTAACGCCGCTGAACAAAGCTGCGATGAAGGGGCCGCTAGCGTATTCCCGTGTCGTAGCGAAGAGTCAGCGAAACAAACGTGTCTGCCGGCACGGTCACCGTTTGCGGCTCCGGGCGCGGCAAGCCCTGCTGGTCCCCCTGTGGTTCGACGTAGTACTCGCCCGGCGAGAGGCCCACGTGAAAACGCCCGTCATCATCGGAATCGAAAATAATCACCCGCTGCGTGCGCGCCGCATCCCAGACGACGATCGTCGCCTCATACGGCTCCTCGCACGGCATCCCCTGCCGCTCGACAGGACACGTCGGCCCCCGAAGTACCTGCCCCTCTATCCCGGATGTCGCCGCTGCCGTTGGCGTCCTATCCGTCGTCCCGGTCGAGGACGGTACATTACCTCGGTCCTGGCAGGCGGCCAGTACGGCAACGGCGGCGAATGCTACCAGAATGGTCCGGTTCATAACGGTCTCCAAACATATAGACGCACCCGCCGTCGGAAGAGTTCCGGCTACGCAGGCCCAATTCCTGCCGTTACGCTTCTCTGAGTAGGGTCGGCGTGCAGGTAGAGTCCTCATTCATTGTAGAATCGTGGGCATGTCGGGAAGGCCGTTCATGCTTTCGCTTAAGCTGGGGTGGTACCTCCTTCGGCAGAAGCTCCGCGGCAGCGAGCGCTTTCCTTTGACGATGATCCTCGAGCCGCTCGAGTCCTGCAATCTCACTTGTACTGGATGTGGGCGCATCCGCGAATACGAACCGATCCTCGAGCGAACGCTATCTGTCGAGCAGTGCTTGACAGCGGTCGCGGAGTGCGACGCGCCCGTCGTCTCAATCGCCGGCGGCGAGCCTCTGATGCACGATCGGATTGGTGAGTTAGTGTCCGCCATCGTTGCGCAGAGGAGGTTCGTTTACCTCTGCACGAATGCGCTGCTGTACAAGAAAGCGCTCAAGACCATCCGTCCTTCGCCGTACTTCGCTTTCGTGGTGCACCTTGATGGGCTTCGAGAGACCCACGACATCGCCGTTGAGCGAGAAGGCGTCTATAACGTCGCCATTAGAGCGATCAAGGAGTTCCGCAAGGCCGGGTATCGCGTATGCACGAACACTACGCTGTTCAGTGGCAACAAGCCGGAGGAGTACCACCGCCTTTTCGCCATGCTGCACGAAATGGGCGTCGAAGGAATGATGGTGGCCCCGGGGTTTCAGTACAAGGAAGTGGCGCACCACGATATCTTTATGCAGCGGGAAGAGGCGCACTCCTTCTTCCGGCGGGTCTTCGACGGCTGCCGAGACGGGCTTCGCTTCTACAACAATCCGCTCTATCTCGACTTCCTCATGGGCAAGCGAGAGTACGAATGCAGCCAGTGGTCTACGCCGACGTACACTCCGGCCGGCTGGCGGAAGCCGTGTTATCTCATCGCCGACGAGCATACGGCGACATTCGCGCAACTGATGGAAACGACTGACTGGAAGGCGTATGGCTATGGGCGCGACCCCCGCTGCAATACCTGCATGATGCACTGCGGCTACGAGGGTTCAGCCGTGCACGAAGCAATGTCGAAGCCGTCGGCGCTGGCGGCGCTGGCCTGGCGCTCGGTCCGTCCCGGAATCGGCGGGAACAAGACGTCCGCCGGATGATCGCGGTCTTTGCGGCGATGGAGATTGAGGTTCAGGCCTGCCTTACCTCTATGAGCAACACCCGCCGGACTGAATTACAAGGCTTCCCCGTGTACGAGGCCGAAGGCGCTGTAATCTGCCAGACCGGCATCGGCGCCCGTGCGCAGGAGGCCAGCGAAGCGGCGCTTGCCCGCTATGAGCCCGCTGTCGCCGTCTCCGTAGGTGTCGCCGGTGGCTTGTCGCCGAAGCTGGGCGCCGGCGACCTGGTCGTTTGCGAGCGCGTCGACCACGAATCACATCGCCACTCCGGCGTCGACGCGACGGTCATGTCGCATCCGGGACTCATCGAGGCGGCGGTTGCAGCTGCTCGCGGCATGGATCTTTCCGTCTCGGCCGGCTCATCGATAACCGTCGACGAGTTAGCGGCTGGCGCTGACGAGAAATCGGCGCACCATGCCTGGAAGGGCCACGATATTGTCGAAATGGAGAGCTTCTGGATCGGCGAGGCGGCGGCGAAGCGAGGCCTTCCCTTCCTTGCCGTACGCGCAATCTCGGACGGCGCGGCCGAGCCGTTAGTTATGATCGGGGCCATAAAGCCGGACGGGAACTTTGACCAGCAGGCTCTCCTGGGCTACGTGCATGAACACCCGGAAGTTGCACGGCACGTCGCCAGACAATATGAGGCGGGCCGGCTGGCGTTGAGCAACCTCACAGTCTTCCTCGCCGCCTTCCTCGCGCCGCTCGTCCAGCACTTCCACAGCGGCGTTCGCTGATGCCTCCGGTGGCCGGCGGCGCCTCCAACAGCGCGCGCCCCGCGCTCGACGAGGCGATCCGGCGTACGCAGGACTACTTCCTGCGCACCCAGCATGCGGATGGCTACTGGGTCGGCGAGCTTGAGACAAACGTCTGCATGGCGGCGGAGTACCTGCTCCTCACGCACTTTCTCGGGATTGCAGACGCCGAACGCTGCCGGACTTGAACGCCACCGTGGAGGCATACTTCGCACTGAAGTTGGCGGGCACCTCGCGGGACGAACCCTATATGGTTCATGCCCGGGAATTCGTGCTCTCGGCTGGAGGAATCCCGCGCGTGCGGGTGTTCACAAAGATCTGGCTGGCCTTGTTCGGTCAGTGGGACTGGCGCGCCGTTCCCGCCTTGCCGCCGGAGCTGATGTTCCTGCCGCACTGGTTCCCGCTGAACATCTACGACTTCGCTTCCTGGGCGCGCGCGACTATCGTGCCGATGCTGATCATCCTCACCGAGCGCCCGGTCTGTCCAATCCCGGAGAACGCGCGCCTCGACGAACTGTACCCTCGGGGCAGGAAATGGACTGCATACATATTGCCGAAGCCAAAGAACATGCTCTCCTGGAAGGGGTTCTTCCATGCGGCGGATTCGCTGCTACGAAGCTACGACCGCGTCGCCATCAGCCCGCTGAGGGAGGCCGCGTATCGCGCTGCGGAGCGCTGGATTCTCGCCCGGCAGGAAGCGGATGGCTCCTGGGCAGGCATCCAACCGCCGTGGGTGTACTCGCTTATCGCCCTCAAGCTCCGCGGCTACCCGCTGGACCATCCGGCGATGCGTAAAGGAATCGAGGGAATCGAGGGTGCGTGGTCGGTCGAGGACGAGGAAACATTCAACCCGCAGGCCTGCCTCTCGCCCGTCTGGGACACGGCGCTGGCGATGATCGCGCTCCAGGACTCCGGCCTTCCGGACGGTCATCCGGCGCTCGTGCAGGCAGGGCGGTGGCTGCTTCGTGAACAGGTGCTGACGGGCGGCGATTGGCAGGTAAGGGCAAAGGGGGTCGAGCCGGGTGGTTGGTCATTCGAGTTCGAGAACGACATCTATCCGGACACGGACGACACGGCCGCTGTGCTGATCGCCCTCGCAAGAACAGACCTGCCCAAAACGCATAAAGCCCTTGCTCTCCAGCGCGGCGTTCGCTGGCTGCGCGGGATGCAGTCAGCCAACGGCGGCTGGGGAGCCTTCGACAAAGACAACACGCGGCGCATCGTCAACGAGATCCCATTCTGCGACTTCGGCGAGGTTATCGACCCGCCCTCGGAGGACGTCACGGCGCACGCCGTAGAGGCTCTCTCGCTGTCAGGCGAGAAGAAATCGAATGGGAACGCCGTGCGCTACCTGCGCGGCGAGCAGCGCGACGATGGCAGCTGGTTCGGCCGCTGGGGGGTGAACCACATCTATGGGACTGGCGCCGTGCTTCCGGCGCTGGCCGCCGCCGGCGAAGATATGTCTCGGCCCTACGTCCGACGAGCGGTTAGCTGGCTGCTGGCGCGGCAAAACGGCGACGGTGGTTGGGGCGAAAGCTGTATGAGCTATGTGGACCCTTCAACCATCGGGCGCGGACCAAGCACCGCCTCGCAGACGGCATGGGCCTTGCTTGGCTTGCTGGCCGCCGCTGGGGACTCCTGCGATGGGCTTGTCACCGCGGCCGTCGACCGCGGCGCTGCGTATCTCGTCGAGACCCAGGAAGAGGACGGGCAATGGCTCGAGGACGAGTTCACGGGCACGGGGTTTCCCGGGGATTTCTACATCAAGTACCACCTATACCGCAATTACTGGCCGCTAATGGCGCTGGGCAGGTTCGCAACTCGCATGTAAGTCATCGCTTAGAGCAGCGAATATTGGCCCGAGGCGCTTATTCGCGTGGAGGCGACAGTAAAGTCTTGTTCCGGGCGCGCTATGCGACGCACGTAAGAGTGCGCTGGACGCCGTTGATCGCCTGGACTTTGTCGGTGACGAATCGAGCCAGCTGATCGAGATCGTTGGCCTCCAGCATGACTATGGCGTCGTACGGCCCGGTGACGACGTCGGCCGAGACCAGCTTGACGTCGTCGGAGGCCAGGTTGCCAATCCCGCTAACGATGGAATTGGACGTGCCGACTGCAGCTTCAATGAGTACGTACGCCCGCATGCTCTCTCATGGCCATTCCGCGACCTCATTCGCTATCTTAGCATCGCCGCAGGTGTGCGCGACTCGAGCTTGCTGCTCTCCTCTGGCTGCGAAAATACTATGACCACCCTTGTCTGGTCCCCCGCGAGTTGGTGCCTGGCGAGACACCATCGATGCTGCGCTGACCGGCGGATGCGTCTGATTCGCCCGCTTCAGGATAATTCGGGAGCTTGGAGCCAACGGTGAGATTCGAACTCACGACCTGCGGTTTACGAATCCCGACCGATTTTTAGACCGCGGATTTAGATACGAAAACGACCGCTTTTGTCGTCTCGACCCCTATGTTGACACGCGGTTTAGAACCCGGCTATTTCTTGCCGCGTGAGGTCTAGCTTTGGTCACTATTTTGGTACGCAGCGCCAAAAAGGTCAAGTCAACCGAGTGGTGACTGCCGAGGACTCGGCTTCGACGCCTCCGCTTCGCTCGTTAGCTTGACGACTCGGCCGCGTACTCGAGACCCTGCGCGGCCCCAGCAAAACGAGCTCCGCCTCACAACGACCGTGCTCCACACGCAGCAACGCCAGAGTAACCTCCCGGTGGAACCCCACGCGCCCGGCGGCGCCCGGGTTCACCCAAAGCATACCGTCTCGCTCGGCGACGAGCGCCTTGTGACTGTGACCGTAGACGACTACTCGCGTGTCCGCACTCGGCACGGCGTCGATGAGTCGGTGCACAAGGTGTATCCTCACGCCTCCCAGGTCCACGTCCACCCTCAGCGGCAGGCCGAGTTGAGCGAGCTTCGCGTCATTGTTCCCCGCTACGGCCGTCACCGGCGCGATGCGCTCGAGTGCGGCGAGCACTCTCTCGGCATCGATGTCACCGGCGTGGAGGATAACGGCGACGCCCTGCAGCGCGAGCACTCTCGCCGGTGAGCGACCAAAGTCGCCTCGAACTCGTGGCGCACCTTCCAACGGTCGTAGGCGCGCGGGAACGCTAGGTGATACAGGCCGCGAGGAATCCCGATGGGGCCACGCCAGAGGAGGAGGGCTAACAGAACGTACGTGGCTACATTCCCATCTGTTTTCTTCGCCGCCTCGGATGCACCGTCCACGACGATTTGCCTCATGCCTTCCCAGAGGTCGGTAGCGGCCTTGGGCGAGTAGTTTCATCCTTGCGACAGCCCCGCTGGTGCGCGGCGTGCCCGCCGGGGATCAAGTGAGGGGGGCCGACCCGCTCTGGTTGCCCGTGATTATTGATGCTCTCTACGCCTCGGACTGGTTCCGGGCCGTCCGCTTGCGGGCCGAAGGCGAGGGGGCGGGCGAAGAAGGAGGACAAGCGCGGGATAGGGCCGGCTGCCGGTGGACTAAGCTCGGGTTTCTGACCGCTCCCACTCCTGGAGCAGCTCGCGAATTAGCTACATCGCCAAGTCTATGGCCAGGGCCCTGCGCGCCGCGTTCTTATCGATCTGTCGAGTGCTTTGCCGTCGAGATCGTCACTCTCGAGGACTGCTCGACCGGAAGCCACCGCTTGTCATCGTCGCTCAGCTTTACGCCAATGAACGGCTTCCCATCGATTTCCTTGGGGCCGATTAGCTTACCTTTAAACGTTTTTTTCGGGTCGCTGAGGATGACTGCGGTTCCCGCGGCCAGTCTACAAAGTTCCGCGAAATGCGCGGCGATGCTGTCCTTCGGTGGACGCCTCGACCGCGCCATCACTGAACCAGTCGCGACGAGCAGAGCTGCATACGTCGTTGCTCCGACATTCTCTCTGAGCTGTAGTAGAGCGGAACCAACCGCCCAAATCTGTCAATGTCCATTTGCATGGACTCCAGGTACGGGGAGTCGTCTAGCTGGGCCTTCGGGGCGGATAGTACCGGGAGGGCCGATGTGAGTGTGTCTCTTCCCTGTAGCATTCCTAATCGCCTTTCGCGCGCCGCTCCCGCAGATCTCAGCCGCCCGGAGCGGTTGCAGAGAGGTGGCTCGGGTCATAATCAGCGCTGCTGCTATCGACCCGCAACGTCGAGGCCGTGGAGTCGAGCCTCAACCGCCTGCCATCCTTCAAATCGACTGGGACGCCGGGGCGGCCAGATGGGTCATAGAAGTTCGTTTTCGTCCAAAGGCTTCGCCAGTGCTCATAACAGAGGCCCACGGTGCTCTGGAATTCGAAGATGAATGCATCGCGATTACAATCCCTGGCTGCACAGACTGACATTGCCGGCCTTTCCGTGGGGTCAGGTGCGACGCCGAGGAGATGGAACTGGCGCCTATCAAAAGAGTCTACATTAATGATCTGCGTTCGACGGCGACGCGGGGGAAACTGACCCTCTAAGATCGGCTGATGCAACCCCCGGCGCCTCAACGATGACGGCTTCGTACGTGCTCAACTGGGGTGAACCCTCCAGAAGGCCCGTTACCGGTCCCTGCCGATGGCCGGCGGCAAATGCGTCACTGCGAGTCCATTCGACAAAGGCGTCGCGATCTCGCCAGGTAGTGTGACTAACGTATTCGCCCGACCCCTCGTCTCTGAGGAGGGCGAACTGAACGAATCCTGGTACTCCACCGAGATGTGACTTCCTCTTCCTCCACGTGCGTTCGAAATCAGCTTCCCGCCCCGCGGACACCCTGAAGCGATTCATAGCTATGAACACGGAGAACCTCCTTCGAAGTCACAGGCATCAGTATGCGCGTCCTCGCCGTCTTACGACACGGGATGAGCCGCTTCATGATCTGACTGAAGGAGCGGTTCCCTACCAGCTGAATCCGAACAGATTGCTTGTGCGAATAGGTGGCGTTTTCCAATCATTGTGAGCCTGTCAGCGGAGGTTATTGCCCAATTGCCTGAGCTTCTCGACAAGATCAAAGCCACTGACAGGTGCATAAGCACATCCATCAGCACGATGTCGAATTGTTTCCTTCTCGAGAATGGAAAGCGGTTCTTCACCGTTGCTTGCCGGTACGACCTCGCAGCCGTCAGTAGTCAGCGCTGTGTCGATCATGTGCAGGAGGGGAGCTTCGTCATCTACGGGCAAGCACGCGGCATTTGTTAGCCCTGGCCATTCCTAGCCTGAGAAGTCGTGCCGGAATCTAAGGTTAGGGGCCATCCCGAGCCATCGCTTCGATGAGGTGAGTCACTTCGAATGGATCGAACGGCTTGCCGACGAACGTATCAGCCGAGTGCTGCTCGGGCTCTCCATATGCGCTCATCAAGACCACCGGTGTGTCCGCCAGATCGCTTGCCTTAACAATCTCTATGAATGCCGCGCCATCCATGCCGGGGAGCTGCAAATCGCAAAGGATAACGTCAGGTTCCTCATCGGGCAGCCGTTCCAGCGCGTCCTCCGCGTTAGTAATCAGCACGGGCTGCAGGCCGCCGATCTGGAGGACAGATTCGAGCAGGCGCCCAGTGGCCGGGTCGTCTTCGATCACCAGCACAGTCGCGGCCACAATTCACCTCGCTTTCGGGTAGAAGCGATTCAGGCCGCCGGCGGAACGCTCCTCGGCCATCGAGCCCCGGTAGGCTCGCCACCCAACCTCCGTTAAACCGCCGAGCGGCCCTCTCTTTCACGCTAGATTGCGATCGGTGGTCAATGCAATTCCCACGAGAAGTTGTGGCTTGCAGAATCGTTACGGAATACC
>VBJT01000080.1 GCA_005880075.1 Chloroflexota bacterium | reverse complement strand
CTGAGTACGGACTCGACCCCGGAGATCGGTCCGAAGAACCCTCCCTTCCCGCTCATCCTGAGGTATCGAAGGATAGAGCGGGGAAACCACGCCCCGGCGCTGACCACCCCTTCCAGAAACGCACCGTCGGCGCCCTCATGCGCTTCCTCGGCCTCCTAAACGAACTGATCGCCCTCTCGCACAGCGCATCACTCTCGCAACTCCTCGACACGGTAATCGACCGTACCGACTATAAGCCGCACATCATGTCCGACCCCGACGGCGAGGACCGCTGGGAGAACGTCCAGCAACTTCGGGTCGTCGCGGCCCAGTACGACGAGCTCAAGCCCGAGCACGCGCTCGCCTCGTTTCTCGAGGACGTCGCGCTCATCACCGACGTGGATGAATACGACGAGAAGGCCGATTCCGTCACTCTCATTACGCTCCACGCCGCCAAAGGCCTCGAGTTTCCGGCCGTCTTCATGATCGGCTTGGAGGAAGGCGTCCTTCCGCACATCCGCTCACTGGAAAGCGGCAACCCTGCCCAGATCGAGGAGGAGCGGAGGCTCTGCTACGTCGGCATGACACGGGCTAAGCGGCACCTCTACCTCGTCCGCGCCTTCCGGCGGGCCTTTAGCGGCCACAACCCGGCCTCCCGCTTCCTCGCCGATATCCCGCCCACGCTCGCGGCCGAGAGCCAGCGCGCGGCCCAGCGGGAGATGATGCGGGCACGCTACCGCTACGGCACCCACGCCGGAACGGTCGGCGCGCGGCTGGGCGCGCCGCTTCGCGACGAAGACACCGCCCCGCCGCTCCAGACCTTCGCCGCCGGAGATCACGTGCGCCATCCGAAATTCGGCGAAGGGATCGTCGTCTCCTGCGAGCCCTCCGGCCCCGACTACCAGATCGTCATCGCCTTCCAAGGCGAGGCCGGCATTAAGAAGCTACTGCTCTCGTTCGCGCCGCTGGAACGGGTGGGCTAGGTCGCACGGACAGACCTTCAGGTCTGTCCGCCAACGCCCGTAGTCGCATAAGCCTCGAAGTTTGCACCCAGACTGGGTCCACAAATCTGAAACCGTTGTATCATTTACCACCGCAAAAGCCGTTGCCGATATCTTGAGGAGGAGCCCGCCATGATAACAACGGTCGCCATCCAGGGCGTTTGTGACGCCCGCTTCCGGGGCGTGAAGGAAGCGTTCGCGCAAAACTTCGCCGACTACGGCGAAGTGGGCGCCGCCGTCGCTGTCATGACCGGCGGCCGCCTGGTGGTCGACCTCTGGGCCGGTCACGCCGACACGGCGCTCTCCCGCCCCTGGCAGCAGGAGACCATCGTCAACGTCTTCTCGACGACGAAAGGCATGACCGCCATCTGCGCCCATCGGCTCGAGTTCGCGCAGGCGGGAAAGAGCGAGATCCCTGTCCGCTACCTCCTCAGCCACCGGGCCGGCCTCCCCGCGGTGCGTCAGCCACTCCTACCGGGGTCGGCCTACGACTGGGAGCGCATGACCTCCGCGCTCGCGGCAGAGGAGCCGTGGTGGGAGCCGGGCAGCAAGCATGGCTACCATCCGCTGACCTTTGGCTACCTCGTGGGCGAGGTCGTGCGGCGCATCTCTGGCAAATCACTCGGCGCCTACTTCCGCGACGAGATCGCCGGCCCCCTCGGACTTGACTTCTACATCGGCCTCAGCGGAAAAGATGATGCTCGGGTCGCCGAGATGCTGCCGATGCCGCTACCGGAACCGGGCGAAGATAACCTGATCGCCAAAGCGTTCAGCGACCCGCAGTCGATGACGTTCAAGGCGTTTGCGAACCCGCCGGACCTGATGGTGCCGGGCACCGTCAACTCGCGACAATGGCGGGCCGCCGAGATACCGGCCGCCAACGGGCACTCCGACGCCCGGTCGCTGGCGCGCATTTACGGCGCGCTCGCACAGGGCGGCGAACTGGATGGCTATTCTGTGCTAAGCCTCGAGGCCATCGACCGCGCGCGCGTCGAGCAGTCCTACGGGGACGACGCAGTCCTCCTTGGGCTTCCCTCGCGCTTTGGGCTAGGCTTCATGCTCGATCTCCCGGAGCACCGGATCGTCCCCCAGGGCGATATGTTCGGGCACCCGGGCGCCGGCGGCTCAATCGGTTTCGCCGACCCCGAAGCAGGCCTGGGCTTCGGCTACGTGATGAACAAGATGATCCTGCCGCCCGACTACTTCATTGACCCCCGCTGGCGGGGTCTCGTCGACGCGACTTACGCCTCGCTCTAGAGAGTAACTGCCTTCGATGTGGCGGCGCGTCGGGTCAGCGCTTCCGTGCCCGGAACTTGAAGGTGTTGTATTCCGGCCGCTTTTCGATCTCGATCTCGCCGAACCCGGCCGATTCTAGCCGCGGCGCAAATAGATCCGGCTCGACCGGCAGGCAGGTATCGAAGAGATGAAAGAGCCGAAAGCGAAAGGAACTCGTGCTGTCGCTGCCGAGAAACAGCCCACCCGGCTTCAGTACGCGACGTGCCTCCGCCAGCAAGCGGTTCTGTAACTCTTGCGATGGCACATGGTGTAGCATCGTGAAAGCCACGGCGCTGTCGAAGGAGGCATCTGGGAATGACATCTGAGTCGCATCGCCCGCGACGACCGTGACGTTCACGCCGTCGAGCCGCCTCTCCAGGAACGACGCGAGATCCCGATCGATCTCGACGCAGGTGAGCTCCGGCACCCGCTCACGCAGCCAGTCAGTCGTGACCCCCGGCCCCGGGCCGATTTCGAGGACGTTCGCCCCGAGGTCCACATCGCGTAGCACCCAGGGCATCATCCCGCGATGGACCGCCCGCCGCCAAGCGTCGGAGCGGCAGTAGCGGCGGTGCAGCAGGTTCATGGTCTGCCAGTATACGGCAGGTTGCCCGCGCTCATTGGCTCGCCTAGTCTTAGAGGCGATTTGATGCCGCTGCTGAGCGCGCAGCCGTTCCTTGCGGTCGGCTGGGACGACGTCAAGGATGAGGGGCCCGCCATCCTCCTGATCGTCGGAGTGCTAATCGTTGCTTCGGCCCTGTTTCGCGCTATCTTTCCGCGCGTCGCCCGGACCGCCATCCTGCGCGGCGCCTCGGCTCCTGATGAGGAGATGGACAAGCGGGCGGACACGATTATCCATGTTGTTCAGCGCACAGCTGGTGTAGCAGTCCTTCTTATCGGCCTCATTACGATCCTCCACGAAGTCGGGGTCGACATAACTGCGATCGTGACGGGTCTCGGAATCACCGGCCTTGCCTTGGCCCTCGGCGCGCAGACACTGGTGAAAGACGGCATCAACGGCATCTTTCTCCTGGCGGAGGATCAGTACCGGACCGGCGATGTCGTGCGCATCGCCGACGTCACCGGCACGGTCGAGAGCATCTCACTCCGGCGCACGATCGTCCGGGATGACGACGGCGTGGTCCATTCGGTGCCGAACGGGAGCATCAACGTTGTCTCCAATTACACCCGCGATTTTGCGCGCGTGAACGTGAAGGTGCAGGTCGCTTACGGCGAGGATCTCGCCCGCGTGAACCAGATCGTCGAACGGGCGGGCAAGGAGCTGGCCGCCGACCCCAGCTTCCGCGACCTGATCATCGATCCGCCGCTGCCCGGCTACGTCGAGTCGATAGGCGACGGGGGAGTCACCGTGCTCGTGAGCGCGCGGGCGCGTCCCTCAGCGCGGTGGGAAGTGGCGGCGGAGATGCGCCGGCGTCTGGCGGAGGCGTTCGTGCGAGAAGGAGTCCGGGTTCCGTTCGCTTCGGTGAAGACCGACGAGAACGTTAAATCCAGTCCCGAAACCTAAAGTAGGCCAGCAGCGCCGCCGCAATTACAATCATCGCGCCGACGACGGCTGCGAATCCCCAGTCGGACTCGTACGGCGGCCAGACACCCCGTGAGGGGAAATTCATTCCGTAGATTCCGGCGATGAGCGTCATCGGCAGGAATATCGCCGCGGCTGCGGTGAGAACTTTCATGATCTGGTTCAAGCGATTGGATACCACGGACAGGTACGTATTGAGCGCCCCGTCAGCGAGGTCACGCACCGACTCGATCAGGTACTCGATGCGCATCAGGTGATCGAAGATGTCGCGGTAATAGAGCGCCGTCTCCGGACGAATGAACTTCGGAAATTCACCGCGCGACAGCCGGAGCATGATCTCGCGTTGAGGAACAGTAGCGCGGCGAATGCGAAGGGCATTCCGCTTCGCAAGCATAATATGCCGCATGAGCCGGGTGTCCGGGGTGTCCAGGATCTCTTCCTCCAACCTGTCTATCGTGTCGTCGACCGCATCGACAATCGGCAGGTACTCGTCGATNNNTGCGTCCACCAGACCGTGAAGGACCCAGTCTGGCGTGCCTCGGAGATGGCGTTCGTCGCGCAGGCAGCGTTCGCGGAACCGGTCAATAGCGGCGATCGGTTCCCGATGGCAAGAGACGACATAGTTGGCGCCGAGATAGAAGTCCACCTCGACCGGCTCGAGCTCCACTTCAGGTTGGTAGTTGCTCAAGGCCTGAATAATCAGGAAGAGAAAGTCTCCGTAATCATCAATCCTGGCCGGGTCGACACGCTCAGAGACGCAGTCTTCGATCGTCAGGTCGTGGAAATGGAAGACCTCGCGGAGGATTGCAGCGTATCATGAGGTCCACCCAGACGACACCCTTGCGGTCTCTGAGAGCTTCCTCTAGTGCGCTAGCGCCGTCCACTCGATTGACGGCTCCGCCGTTGGAGCGATACAGGACGCGGACTCCGTCCTTGAGCAGTGTCACTTCGCGCATTCTAATCCAACAAGTCGCATGCGAAAAAATTTACCTGAAGCGATCCCCTGGCCTTGAAGAGGGAAGTAACATCCGTGGCCCGAATCGCATCTACTAAGTGGAATTCCAGGATTCCGATTGAGTATACGCCAATTCGCTTTACTACTTAATTAACCTTCGCCAAGCAAGCGGCGTTATATTCACCAAAGCGACAACTACGGGGCGACCTCCTTCTGGTCCTTCCGGCAAACGGAAGGATATACTCGAGAGGCAGTCTGGGGCGGGCTGCCTCTCGGCTTTTTATTTCCCCACGACCAAACCCAGCGGATTCACGACTTGTCCGACAGTCGGCGGCTTGGACTCCGGTACCATGACAAGCGGAAGGCAACATCCATCCGGCTTGATGCATAGCAGCGTTGAAGGTTGCAGCCCAGCAGGCAACGCCCACATCAACAGCGGGCCCGACGGCAAGGGCCGAGGCAACGCCCTCGAGCGCTGCCACCACCGCGCCGTCGAGCAGCGGCGGGCAGACTGCCTCACCGGCACCGGTTGTCCCAGCACTGCCCGCGGCCGTTCCCAAGACAGGTGGGCTGGCGGACACTGGAGGCACGCTCTGGGCACTTGTCCTCGCTGTCTACGCTGCGCCGCTAATAATTACCGGGAGTGCGGCGCTCGCGGTGCGGCTACGCAAGCGGTAGAGCCGCTACGCACCTGGATCCGTTCGATGGCCTCGCATGGCACTAGCGGGACTTCTCTTCGAGGGCCCAGACCGGCCCGGTCTGAAACTCGTCCGCGAGCTGGCGTAACTTGGCCAGGTCATCTGGGTTCGAGCGGTCGAGACCCTCATAGCGCTTCATCACTTCACCCATTTCGGCGTTCGCCTTCGCGGGCCGCTCGATCCAGTGGGCGATGTAGCGGTGGTCCGGAGTATAGAAGACGAACGTCGGGATGGACTGACTCTCACCTCGGTTTAGGAACTCGCCCATGATGTCGAGATTGTCGTCCCGCGGGAAGATTCGCAACTCCATCCCAGCGGTTTCGGCGATCCGTGCCATGACGGGCAGGCCGCGGAAGACGTCCGGGCACCAGTCCTCGCCCAGGGCGAGCACTTTTGACGGCCCTTCCTGTCGTGAGGCAAGCGACCGAAATGCCGAGGCGTCCTCGTTGCTTAGCTTCGTCTCACGATAGTTGTACTCGAACTTCTCGCGGTTGCGCTGGATGCGGGCAACGTACTCGTCATACGTCAGGCCGGATTTAAACCGATCCGGCGTAACGACGCTCTCCTTCTGCTGGGTCATCGCGGCCTCCAATCTCTATCTCGGCGGGCTGAGAATATCACAGGTAGAAAAGGGTGACAAACGTCAAGCGCGCCGGTTTTTTGCTTCTTGCCAGAGAGCCAGCTTCTGTTCGAGAGGGCTCTGGCGTAGATCGAGATGCCTTTCCTCGACTATTTCCTCAAGTGTTGTGAACCGGCCGGCGAAGTGCCGAGACGTTGCGCGGAGCGCATCCTCGGCATCGATATGCAGCTCGCGTGCTAGGTTTGCCAGGGCGAACATCGCGTCGCCGAGTTCCTCCCGCTTCTCTGCCGACGTATGCGCTTCTCGCAACTCCCTGAGCTCCTCATCCAGCGCTCGCCATGTCTCCTCGATAGAATCGAACGCAAAACCCACGCGGGCGGCTCGTCTCTGAATCGCCTGAGCCCGCGCCAAGGCGGGAATTGAAGTAGGGATGCCCGCCAGCGCTGACTCGCCCGCGCGCTCATCCGCCTTGAGTTCGTCCCACTGCTCGATCACCGCTTCGGGTGTAGGTCACTCATACTGAAGTCACCCGCTTCTTCAGCGAGCTGCACCTGAATGAGTACCTCGAACAGCAGGTCACCGAGTTCTTCGCACAGCTTTTCTGAATCTCCAGAATCGAGGGCTTCGAGCGTTTCGTGCGTCTCCTCGAGAAGATAAGGCGCCAGCGATTGGTGGGTCTGGACGCGGTCCCAGGGGCAGCCGTCCGGCCCGCGAAGGATCGCGATGATGCGCCTCAGGCCGGCGAAAGTAGACGGCGGCTGGTTGTCCTGTTTCATGCGTGATCTGCCTCAGACATCGTCAGGGTCATGATAAAGTCATGCCGAAGCGTTGACAAAGAAACCACGCCCTACCTACGATGAGAACCCAACAAGGTGCCGGTTACGCCGAAGGGAGGCTGCTTGACGGCAATCCGTGCCGGACTAATAGGCATGTTCATTTTGGCGATCCCGATCGCTCTGATCGTCACGAACATTCGCGTCGCCATCTCGGAACAGCGGGTCTACGACTACTCCGTAAAGCATTACGACGCCGCCGAGGTCTCGAACATACCGGAGCCAGAGCTACTACGGGCCAACGAAGAGATCCATCGTTACCTGACAGCCCAGGGACCGGCGCCGCTTGCGGTCAACGTCACGAACGCCCGCGGCGTCAGGGGGCCGCTGTTTACGGCCAAAGAGACGGCGCACATGGCCGACGTCCGGGACCTAGTGCAGACGCTCTTCAACGTGCAGGTGGTCGCCGCCGCCTCGGCACTGACATTGGCCGTGTTACTTCTTGTTTTTGCCGGATCACGGGCTCTGGCAATCGCCGCGCTCGGGGGAGCGCTTCTGACAGGCGGGGTTCTGGCCCTGGCCGGTGTAGCGTTCGCTTCGGGGTTTAATTCAGCATGGACGCAATTTCACGTCCTTGCCTTCAGCAATGATTTTTGGGCGCTAGACCCCAGTAGGGACCATCTGATTCAGATGTTCCCGGACGCCTTCTGGCGAGACATTACGGCGCTGATCGTATTCGCTGCACTGGTGGAAGCTTCGTTGCTGGCTGGAGCCACAGCCACATACCTGGTGCTGGCGGGCCGTGAGCGCCGAAAGCCGGTCCTGTGGCCCGGGCTGGCAACCGCCGGAGCGGCCCATCATCGGCGTCCGACAACGGCCGCGCCTAGGGCCGGGCACTACTTTCACTGAAGCTTGCCGATTAATACGAGCCGCAGGCGCAGTTAGCACAGCCGCCGCAGCCGCAGCCGCCGCCGATTAGATTTGATTCGCCAGCTGAGTCTTTGCTGACTGCCGAAAAGAGCGAGATCAGTCGCCGCCCAGCCGAGTGGCCCTCAGGACAGGCGGCGGGATCATCCAGCGCGCTCAGTGGACGCAGGCGCTGGAAGCGTATATTGCATTCTTCGCAGAAGTATTCATAGAGAGGCATCGAGTTCGTCCCATAACGATGCTAGGGCGGCTACGCCGGCGACGTCAATTGCCGTACAATTCCAAGCCATGCAGTTCAACATCCGCGAGGCGCGGGCGGAGGAAGCCGAGGCGCTTCTCCAACTGTGGAAGCTGACCGGCTCGGGTCCGTCCGTTACTGATACGCCGGAGCACCTGCGCATGCTAACGGAGCAGGCAGCCGATCTCTTCCTTGTTGCCGAGCACGAAGGGCGATTGATTGGGTCCATCCTCGGCGGCTGGGACAACTGGCGGGGGCACATCTATCGGCTGGCCGTGCACCCTCACTTTCGCCGTCGCGGCCTGGCCCGCGCTCTCGCCGAAGAGATCGAAAAACGCCTGCGGGCGCGAGGGGCCAAGCGGATCTACGCCCTCGCCTCGACAAAGCAAGAGATGGGGGTCAAGTTCTGGGATTCGCTGCCTTACGAGAAGTCGAAGGACGTCCCGTATGTGCGGGCGTTCGCCGATCCGGACTAACGCCGCGCCGGTCTACTCCAGGTAGTCCTTGAGCTTCTTGCTGCGGCTCGGGTGCCGCAGCTTACGCAACGCCTTGGCCTCGATCTGGCGAATGCGCTCGCGCGTGACATCGAACTCGCGACCGACCTCTTCCAGCGTGCGGCTGCGGCCGTCTTCGAGCCCGAAGCGCAAGATGAGCACCTTCTGCTCGCGAGGCGTCAGAGATGCGACAACCTCCTGCACCTGCTCCTTCAGAAGCTGGTGCGATGCAGCCTCCGCGGGCGCCATCGTTCCCTGGTCCTCGATGAAGTCTCCAAGGTGAGAGTCTTCCTCCTCGCCGATTGGCGTCTCCAGCGAGACCGGCTCCTGCGAGACCTTGATGATCTCGCGGACCTTGTCAGACTGAATCTCCATGCCCCGGCCGATCTCGTCGCTTGACGGCTCCCGGCCGTACTCCTGCACGAGCCGCCGGCTTATGCGGACGAGCTTGTTGATTGTCTCGACCATGTGCACCGGAATGCGGATCGTACGAGCCTGGTCGGCTATGGCGCGAGTGATCGCCTGGCGAATCCACCAAGTTCCGTACGTGCTGAACTTGAAGCCCTTGCGGTAATCGAACTTCTCGACCGCGCGAATTAGGCCGATGTTTCCCTCCTGAATAAGGTCCAGGAGCGACATACCGCGACCGATGTATTTTTTGGCGACGCTAACGACGAGCCGCAGGTTGGCCTCGGTAAGCCGCTTCTCCGCGCGGAAACCCTCGTCCTTCAAGCGCTGGAAGTGCGCGCGGGCCTTCTCCTCGTTCGGAAGCAGCTTGTCGGCGAGGTCCTCGGGAGGCGCCGGCAAGCGTCCGTCCCCGCCCATCGCCTGCGTGGCCCACGAGACCATTGCCGGCGTGAGGATGTGGGTGACTATCGAGATCCGCACCTGAAGGCGTTCCGCTTCCGGCTCCTCGATCTTGAGAGTGCTCGCCAGCTTCTCCGCCATCTCAACGTTCACCTCGCCGTCGACGATCTTGCGGAACTCTTCGTTGACGATTAGCTCAGCTACCTTAAGCTTGCCCACGCCGAGCTCCTTTGTCACGGTGCTGATCGCCCTCTGCAACTCGTGCAGCTCCTGCACAAGGCCCACGAGGACATCGACCGCGCGGGCATTCCGCCCGAACTTCTCGAAGTGCGCTTGCTCAATGCGGTGGATGTAGTCGCTTTCCTCCATGGAGCGCGCAAGTTTCTTTTCGTCATCTGCCGTGAGCAGGCTGACCTTTCCGATTTCGCGCAGATACATGCGGACCGGGTCATCGATACCTTCTTCAAGCTCGATATCGCCGATTTCAGGCTCCACCTCGTCCAGTTTGTCCGGTGCCTCGCCCCACTCTTCCATCTCAATAGGTGAGCGGGTACCGACCCGCGTAACGGGCCTAGCGTCCTCGTCCTCGGCGATCGCCGGCTGCCCTTCAAGCGAAGCCTCAGCGGGCTCGTCGGCCGTGTCCTCGATCTCGGAGTCGTCGACGATATCTTCGAGCAGGTCGTCCGCGAGTTGACTCCGACGCTGCCTGCGCTCCAAAAGATGAGGGTCTTCGCCGTATTGTCTAACCATGGTCTCCCGTTTGAACGGCCTCAGAGCCGTCATATTCTTCTCTCCCATGCAACCTCAGTCCTGTTCTCATATCCTGCGCCTGGAGATCCAGGACCTCCAATAGCTCTTTGTCACTCTCGAGCGTTGCGCCCGATGCCGCTTCAGCCAGCAACGAAGCGCCGACTTCCGCCTCACGCTCCGCGAACAGCGCGCTGGTGACTTGTTTTTCCGCCTCCAGCCCTCGCCGGAGCAAACGCTGAACGCAGTCCATCAAAGCCGCGCGGGCTTGTTTGATATCGAAGTCGGGCATCTTCCGCAACGTTAGACGCTCGAGGTGTGGCCACAGTTCCATGGGAAGGGCGTTCTTTACGCCTTCTATATACGATGTTCCATGCGGCTCTGCGGCTATCCCCTTCCACGCCTCCAGTATCGCCCGGTTCTCGCTGTTCCGCAGAAGCTCCTTGGGCGTGCCCAATGAATCCTCGCGGAGAGCAGGAAACTGCAACAGCAGAGCGAGCAAGAACTCTTCGCGGTTGTCGCCCTTCGTTTGAGGCACTTGAGGCTGCGGCATCATTCGTTTCGAGGCGTTGGGCCGAGGAGTCCCTATCGCCAGCATTGTACTGAGTTCACGCTCCGCGGTGGCAGTTAACCTGCCCAGGCGCTGAAGGTACTGCGCCCGAACAACAGGGTCGGTCACGACCGACAGTATCGGAAGGAAGTCGTGTGCCAGCCGCGAGCGTCCCGCAGGGGTCGACAGGTCGTGGGCCGCGGCAAGCGACTCCAGGCGAAAGTCCAGCACCGGAACTGCGCCGTTTACCAGACTTCGCCAATCCTCAGGCGACGCTCGAATGACGTCATCAGGGTCGCGTCCATCAGGCAATACGGCCACCTTGAGCTCCACGTCGACCGTCTGCTGGTAGCCGGTCAGGCCGCGCCAGGTCACTACCGGCAACGAGGACCGGCTCTCGCTTAGCGCTCCACGGACGACGTCGTGGCCGCGAGTCGCGGCCTCTCTGCCAGCCGCATCCGCGTCAAGCGCAAGGACGATTTCGCCAGTGGTGCGTCGCAGCAGCCTCACTTGCCTCTCTGTCAGCGCCGTTCCCATCGAAGCGACGACGTTGTCGAAACCATGCTGGTGCGCCGCGATAGCGTCCATGTAACCCTCAACGATTACGGCTCGCCCCTCGCGCCGGATTCCGCCGGTCGCTCGGTGAAGGGCGTAGAGCAGGCCACTCTTGTCGAAGACCGGCGACTGCGCCGTGTTGATGTATTTTGCACCACTAGCGTCGCGATTCTCCAGGGAACGGGCGCCGAAACCAGCAGTACGTCCCCTTTCGTCGCGGATTGGGAACATGAGGCGTCCTCGGAACCGGTCGTGTAACCCCGAATCGCCCTGCAGGAGGAGGCCGACCCGGAGCAACTCCTCATCTTCAAAACCGATTCCACGAAGGTGATTACGCAGACCATCCCAGGCGGCTGGACTGTATCCCAATCCGAAGTCTTTGGCGGCAGCACTATCAATCTGGCGCCGCTCGAGATATTCCCGGGCCTGCGCGCCCGCTTTGTCGTTCACGAGGAGCTCGCCGAACCAATCGCCTGCGGCCTCATTCGCCGCGAGCAGCCGCTCGCGTCGCCTTTGTTCCTGGCTGAATTCGCGCCGTCCCTGCAACTTGACGCCGACCCGCTCTGCCAGCATCTTTAACGCTTCCGAAAACTCTATCGCCTCCTTTTTCATCACGAATGTGATCACGTCGCCGCCCGTCCCGCAGGCGCCGAAGCAGTGCCAGCTCTGCCTCTCCGGCGTCACTATGAATGAGGGAGTCCGTTCGTTGTGAAAGGGGCAAGGTGCCTTGAAGGACCGCCCGGCCTTTTGCAATGTCACATATTGGCTGATGACGTCCACGATGTCTAGGCGGGCCTTTACTTCCTCAACCTCGTTCATACATACGACTCTCGGGCTGATACGAACATGGCCTTAGGACTGGTTGTGGGGCAAGCAGACGGGCTCGGGACGGTCAGCAGAGAAAATGTCGGTCTCTCTCTGGTACACCCACATTATACAACACTTGCGCGAACGAGAAGTTTCGGTTTTGGCAGGGTAAATCTTGAAGACCTTCGCTCGTTCCATCGGGC
>VBJT01000039.1:4645-19987 GCA_005880075.1 Chloroflexota bacterium | reverse complement strand
CGACTATGGCTCGCCGGGTGGTGCGCGATCTCGGCTATGGCCGTTGAGTGCGGGAACTGAATGCCGAGCGCGGCCGGGTGACCACCGGGAATAATTTTCAGAAATCCGCCGTATTTCCCCTTGTGAGGCCCAGCCGCCTTCTGCTACGATGCGACGCAGGAAAGGAGGTGATGTGAATGGACGACAATACGAGCTCTGGCTATAGGCCTGTCCGTTCACACCTTCACCTCTCTGAGGTGCTGGTGTAATAGCTGAAAGGCGCGTGGACAGGTTTACGTGCCGAGCGCAAGAGGCCGGCCTGAAAGGGCCGGCCTCTTGTTTTGACGCGCGAAAGCTCGTTCCTCTGGCTGGCGGCTCCTTGCTCCTCATATCCTTGTCTCCATGTGGCTCAATCTCGCGGAGGTCGAAGAGCGCCTAGCGACGCGCTTCGTCGGCCGGCGGATCGTTTACCTGGCCAGCACTGGTTCCACCATGGACGACGCCCGCCGGGAGGGGGAAGCCGACGCACCCGAGGGCACCGTAATTGTCGCCGAGGAGCAGACGAAAGGCCGCGGCCGCTTCGACCGCGCCTGGGTCTCGCCGGGACCGGCTACGCTCGCTCAGCATCGTCGCGCCGCTCGCCGTTGCGCTCGCGGTCGAGGAGTTGACGGGCCTCAGCCCACGTATCAAGTGGCCGAACGACGTGCTTGTCGGCGGCCGCAAGCTTTCGGGGATACTAATCGAAAGCGAAATCTCCGGGTCTGCGGTCCAACACGCCCTCGTCGGGGCCGGGATTAACGTGAATTTCGATATCGAGCAATCGCCCGAAATCGCGGGCATTGCCACAAGCATCAAGCGCGAGCTTGGCAGAGAGACATCCCGAGAGAACCTGCTCTCCGCCTTCCTCAACCGCTTCGAGGTGCTTTACGAGGGTACGGCTGAGAGCGACGCCGTCTTCGAGGCGTGGCGCTCCCGGCTCGACACACTGGGCAAGGACGTTCGAGTAACGGTCGGCGACCAGATTTACGAGGGAACGGCCGAAAGTGTTGACTGCAACGGTAATCTCATTGTCGCCGGGCCGGACGGCCACAAGAGGACCATAGAGGCGGGCGAAGTCACGCTTCGCGGTTGATCGCCCGGAGGCATTAAGCGCTGGGCTCCGGCGCCGGCGGGGTTTCAGGTGGCGCCACCGTAGGAACGTCTCGTCGCTGACCACGCCCGCCTGGTGATGCTCCGTTTGCCTGAATACGGCCCATGAACATGTTTATCAGGTCGATGGGGATGGGGAAGACGACGGTGCTGTTCCGCTCGGACGCGATCTCGGTGAGTGTCTGAAGATAGCGCAATTGCAGAGTTGCCGGCTGAGCGGCCATCACCTCGCCGGCCTCCGCGAGACGCGCCGCCGCTTCGAACTCTCCCTCGGCATGTATCACCTTGGCGCGCCGCTCCCGCTCTGCCTGTGCCTGACGGCTCATAGCGTTGATCATGTCCGGGGGTAGACTTACGTCCCGCACTTCCACCAACGTTACCTTGATTCCCCACGGTTCTGTCGTCTCATCGATAATCTGCTGAAGCCGCTGATTTACTTCCTCTCGCCTGCTCAGGAGCTCATCCATGTCTGACTGCCCCAGTACGCTCCGCAATGTCGTCTGCGCTACCAGCGAAGTGGCCCGGAAGTAATCCATGATCTTGACCACCGCATCCTCCGGGTTGACGACCCGGAAGTAGACGACTGCGTCGACCTTCACGGTCACGTTGTCCTTGGTTATCACATCCTGGCGCGGAACATCCATCGTTACGACTCGCAGGTCGACTTTCACCATGCGCTCGACGAACGGCAGGATGAAGAACAGCCCCGGCCCGCGAGCGCCGACCAAACGACCGAGCCGGAAGATAACTCCTCGCTCGTATTCCTGCACGATCTTGATCGCCATGAAGAAGAGCGGAATCGCGAAAAGGTAGCCGAATCCCGTAAGGATCCTTGCTAGCCAGTTCGGCCCCGTGTGACTCTGTAGTCTCGGTTCGTCCGTCATCTTGGGTCTCCTTCCGGGTTATGCCTGCGGACTCTGAGCTTGAGGCCTTTGACGGCAGTGATGATAACGCCTTCTCCGGGCTTGACCGCGCCATCCTCTGCCTCCGCCGACCAGTATTCTCCGTTCAAGAACACGAAGCCGCTGGGCTCCAACGCGGAGCGCGCAACGGCCAGCTTGCCGACCATCGTCTCCATTCCCATGCGGGGAGGCATGCGCCGTATGCGGATGATATTCGCGACTATAACGAGACAGAAAGTGGCTAGCACCCCAGCGAGTCCGAACACAAGCCAGCGCGAGACCTGCAAGCCGGGCGGGTTGTCGCTGGTCAAGATGAGGCCACCGAAGACGAGCGCCACGGCTCCCCCGATCCCCAATATGCCGTGACTGGTGATGAACATCTCCAGGCCAAAGAGGACGAAGGCGAAGAGGATCAGCGCTACGCCCGCCCAGTTAAAGGGGATGACGCTCAGCGCAAAGAAGCCCACCAGCAGTGAGATGACACCAAAAACGCCGGGGAAAATGTGACCGGGGTTCACGATTTCAATGAAGATGGCAAGAGAGCCGAGCGAAAGAAGCAAGAACGCAATGTTCGGGTCGGCGATCATGTCGAGGAAATCTTCGATGAAGTTGGTGTCGTTGTAGACGACCGGAGCGTTAGCGGTCGCGAGGGTCGCCTCACCCGTCTCTAGGGCCACCTTTCGCCCGTCGATTGCCTTGAGCAGGCTGTCCAGATCATCCGCCTCCAGGTCAACGATGTGCTGCTGGACCGCCTCGTCCGTGTGGGCCGAAATCCCTTCGCGCACGGCGCGTTCGCCCCAGTCGCCGTTCCGGCCGCGCAGCTGAGCGAGGCCGCGGATCTTGGCGACCGCATCGCCTTTGATCTTGTTTCCGAGGTCGCCGCCGATGTCACCGCCGCTGGCATCGATGGGCGTGGCAGAACCGATGCTCGTCGCAGGCGCCATCGCTGCGATGTGACTCGCGTAAGCGATGTAGGTGCCAGCGGACGCGGCCCGTCCTCCGGAGGGCCAGACGTAGACGACGACCGGGACCTTGGAGGCGAGGATGCGCTCGATGATCTTGTCCATCGAGCTGGAAAGCCCGCCGGGCGTATCCATTCGGATGACGACCGCGCCGGCGTTCTTCTCCTCGGCGGCGTCGATCCCGCGATCGATGTAACGCTGCATTACAGGGTTCACGGTGCCGTTCGCCGTGAGAACATGGGTAGCGCCGCGTGGCGCATCCGGGCCGCCTGCACAGGCAAAGATCGAGACGGACGCGAGGAGGAGCAGCGCGGCGAGCCCAAAGCGTGTCCTCCGGCTCGAGCGGAGGAACTCGGTCGTGTTCATCTCAGTTGCGACTCGCGCGAATTTATTATACGCCGATTTCAGGCTGTCTGAATTCGCTCAAAATTGGCTGCCTATTCCTGCCGATGCTAGAATTGCCACATCCCACAGGAGACATACCGTATGGAAGACTCGATGCGACCCCCCGGCATGCGCGACATGCTGCCCGACGATGTGGAGCGCTTTCGCATTATTGAGAGCGCCTTCCGCACCGCTTGCCTCGGTTGGGGCTATCGCGAAGTCCGCACGCCCACGCTCGAGCGGCTCCACTTGTTTACGGCAGCGGGCACGCTGTCGCCCCAAATGCTCGATCGGGTCTACTCGTTCCTCGACTGGGACGGCTGGAGCGGGGAGCGCGTCGTGCTGCGTCCCGATTCGACGATCCCTGTCGTCCGTCTCTACGTCGAAAAGCTGAAAGACGCGCCGAGCGCCAAGCTGTTTTACGTCCAGAACGTGCTCCGTTTCGCGCAGGGCGACGAATCGCGCGAGGACTGGCAATGCGGCGCCGAGCTCATCGGCGATACGTATCCGCTGGGTGACCTGGAACTCATTCTAATTGCCTACGAAGTGTTTGAACGCCTGGGCTTCACGCCGGAAATCAAGCTTTCCGACCCGGGAATCCTGCGGGGAGTCCTTTCGAAGGCCGGATACGCGCAGGCCGAGCGGCTCTCGGTCTACGATCGCTTGCTGGACGGCGACTCGAATGCTCTCTCAGGGGTGCAAGAGCGCCTGCCTACCGGAACCGGGGCCGCCCTACAAATGATCTCCATGGAAGGCGATGGCTCCGCCTTTCTGAGCAACCTTCGCAGCGTCCTCGCATCTGGCATGCCCGAAGTTGCTTCGGTGATCGACGAACTCGCGACGATTGCCGGCGTACTGACTGACATCGGGAAGCCACCGAAAATCGCGCCTGCGCTGGTCCGAAACTTCGAGTACTACACCGGCCCGGTCTTTCATCTCTTCATCGGAGATATCAAAGTCGCCGGGGGCGGGCGCTACGACGCCTTGATCTCGGAGGTTGGTGGCTCGCCGGTCCCGGCATCCGGCTTCGCGCTGGAGATGGAGCCGCTTGCGTCGCTTCTCGTGCCCACAGGGTCCACCGCTCGGCCCGCGATTAGAATTGCTTCAGCGGGTAACAACGGCACCGATATCGGCGCCGTCTTCGCGTTAGCGCGCGCCCTTCGCACGGCCGGTGTCAACGTTGTAGTCGGTGAAAGCGGCATTTCCGCCCGCTGGATCATGGCCTCTTCTGAAGGTTTCTCGCTAACCGAGGAAAACGGGAAAGCACTACGTCTTACCAGCGTGGAGGAGGTTGTCCAGGCGGTGGCAGACGCAGGGCATGATTAAATTCGCGCTTCCGGCAGGAGACCTTCGCGGACGCGTGGCAGAGCTTCTTAACCGCGCCGGACTTCCTATTGAGGGCTATGGCGAAGGTTCCCGCACCTACCGCCTCGCCGCTCGTGGAAGGGGGGATGTTACCACCCGCGTTTTCCGCGAGAAGGACATCCCCGTTCAGGTGGCTCTCGGCAATTACGACCTCGGCGTCTGTAGTATCAGCTGGGTCAAGGAAATGAGCGTCCGCTTCCCACGTCAGCCGATTGTCCCGCTGCTTGACCTGGGATTCGGGCGGTCCTCGCTGTGGGCCGCCGGAGCGCAGGGCCACTGCGATCAGCTCGACGATCTGTCACGGCTGGCCGCGGTGCGAATCGCGAGCGAATACCCGAACATAGCTGAATCATTCGCGCGATCGGCGCGGCTCGCCCGATACCGTGTGCAGTCTGTTTGGGGAGCGGCCGAGGCCTACCCGCCGGAGGATGCAGACTGCGTTATCGTGCCGGCGGCCGGCGAAGACCTATTGCGCGAGGGGCGAATACAGCCGCTCTTCAAGCTCTTTGACAGCTCCGCCTGGCTCGTCGCGAATGCACTTGCCCTAACCAAAAAGGACCTCAGTAGCGTTGTTGCGCCTTTATTGTCGGCGGGCACCGCGACAAACGGTGGAGATGACCTTCGGTTGCCGGGCCCTCTCGCACGTTGCCCCAGTGACCCGACGGCAATCCGCCGCGACACCGTCCGTCTCGCCATCCCCGACGGACATCAGCAGCGCCACGTGGCCGAAGCGCTTCGCGCCGCGGGCCTTACCTTCAATGAGTACGGCGACGGCGAGACATTCCGCCGCCCGGTCTCCGGCATTGAGGGCCTCGATGTAAAGGTAATCCGGCCGCATGACATGCCGCAGCTTATCGCCACCGGCGAGTTCGACCTCGCTATCACCGGCCGGGACTGTCTTCTCGAGCACCGCTACGCTTTCCCGTCGAGCCCGGCAACCGAGCTCCTCGACCTCCAGCGCGGCCAGTACAACCTCTCCGCAGTCGTCAGCGAAGACCTGCCCGCGAACACCCTCGACGAGGCGCTCACGCTATGGCGCGCCGAGGGCAAGGCGATCCTTCGCGTCGCCGCGGAGTTCCCAGTCACCGCGGACCACTACGCCCGCAGCCGCCATTTCTGGCGCTACCAGGTGATCCCCATCGCCGGCGCCTCCGAAGGCTTCGTCCCCGAAGATGCAGACCTGCTTATCGAAGGCACCGAGACGGGCAAGACGCTGATGGAGAACAATCTCAAGGCGATCGACTTGCTCTACCGCTCGACGACCTGCGTCATCGGCCACCGCGACCACGAACTTAATGGAAGGCGCCGAAGGGTCGTCGACGACCTCATCAATGCCCTCGAGGAATCCGCGAGGGCAGCCGGGCCCGTTTGATACAATCAGGCTTCGAGGACAGACAACGCATATGCCACCGCTGGCCCTGCACACGGCCATTGCTAAGGAAACCGCCGCCACAGCGCCCGACATTCGGGTGATCACTAAATGGGAACGGGCGCGGACCCACTTCTTTGATCTCGACTGCTTCGACGAGCAGAGCGGCGTCGCCGGCCTCTTCGAGGCCTATCCAGAGCTCACGAACACCGGGGAGCTAAGCCCCGCCACGCGCGCCTTCGTTGCCGGTTACCTCACGCATCTCGTAACAGACGAAACCTGGATCACGACGGTCTACCGCCCGTACTTCGGCGAGCGTTCACCCCTCGGGGGCGATATTCGTGCGAATGTAATGGACCGCGCGATTCAGTTCTCGCTGGACTCCGAACGCCGTCGCGACCGCCACCTCATGCTTCACGTCCTCGACGCCGTCGCGCGTACGGACATCGGTGTCAACATCGAGCTCATCGATGGCGATACCATGCGCCGCTGGAGAGAGGTGATCACCGATATCGTCCAACACGAGCCCGACTGGGAGCGCTTCCGGAACGCGGCCAAGCGTCACCTCAAGCTCGAGTCGGCTAACGGCCTGGATGACCTGATGGCGTCGCTGCCGGACCTGGTCGATGAGACCCTGACCTACCTCACACCGGAGCGAATCGAGGCGTTCATGGACGACTCGCGCATCAAGAGCCTCGACGCCGTCCGGGACTATATTCAGTGCGCCTGATCAACGGCGCCCAGAACGCGCGGTCGAGCATACTCAAGCGCACGCCACTTGACGAGAGCGAGCTGCCGCCCGCAGCCCAAGAGCTCATTCGCCGGGTCTTCGGCGCCGAGCTGGGCCCCGCCGAGGTGGTCGACCGTATCCTACGTGACGTTCGCGAACGAGGAGACGCTGCTATCCAGCGCTACAACGAAGAGATCGACGGCGTTCCAGCGGCGCCGGGCAAGTTGCCGCTTGAAGTATCACGTGAGGAGATCGAGAAGGCGCGAAGTGAAGTTGAGAGATCGCTCGTGGAAGCCCTGACGTTTGCGGCCAGCCGCATTCGAGGCTTCCATGAGCGACAACTGACGCACTCGCTGAAGTCCTTTCAGGACGGCGGCGTCGGACAGCTGGTGCGTCCGCTGGCGCGCGCCGGCTTCTATGTCCCCGGCACGGCCGCCACCTACCCTTCGACGGTCCTCATGTCCGTGATACCTGCCCGCGTCGCCGGCGTTTCAGAGGTAAACATGACCACGCCCGTTTCGGGAGATGGTTCTGTTGCCCCGGTCAAGCTCATTGCCGCCGAGATCGCCGGAGTCGACCGCATTTTTCGGGCGGGCGGCGTGCAGGGTATTGCCGCCATGGCGTACGGCACAGAGACCGTGCCCCGGGTGGACAAGATCTGCGGGCCCGGCAACGTCTTCGTTACGCTCGCCAAGAAGAAGCTCTTTGGTGAAGTCGGCATCGACGGCATCTTCGGGCCGTCTGAGACGCTGGTCGTCGCGGATGCGCAGGCCAACGCTGATCTTGTCGCTGCCGATCTACTTGCCGGCGCTGAACACGATGAGCTTGCGACGGCCATCCTGCTCACCGATTCTGTGGAGCTGGCAGAGGCGGTCTCGAAGGCCGTCAGGGAAAGCTTGTCGACAATGGACGGCGCCGCCATCGCCCGCCAGAGCACCGAGTCGAGAGGTGGAATCATCCTCGTCGACTCTATCGACGAAGCGCTCGCGCTGTCGAACGAATTCGCTCCCGAGCACCTGTGCTTGCAGATCGCGAACGCCGCCCATGCGATGCAACACGTCAGGAACGCGGGGTGCGTCTTCGTAGGTGAGCACTCCGTGGAGTCGATCGGTGACTATACCGCCGGGCCGAGCCACGTCATGCCGACGGGCGGCAGTGCAGCATATGCCTCGCCACTAGGTGTGCAGGACTTCTTGAAGGTGATGAGCGTCGTGAATCTCGACCAGCAGACTGTCGACCAGATCGGCCCGCCGGCGGCCGCCATCGCGCGAGCGGAAGGGCTGACGGGCCACGCGCGGGCGATCGAGAGCCGGCTACGCGGTCAGGTACGGAAGTGAGTAGGAAGCGAGACGCGCTGCACCTCGTCAGGCCGCACCTTGCGGCGATGCCGGGCTACAAGCCGATGGACTCGATTGATGTAGTCGCGGGCGACCTTGGCGTTGCCGAAGAAGACATCGTTAAGCTTGACGGGAACGAGAACCCATATGGGCCTTCGCCCAAAGTGGCGGAGGCGCTGGGCGGGTTCGGCTTCTATCACCTCTACCCCGACCCCGAACAGCGGCGCGTGCGGGAAGCGGTCGCAGAGTATGTCGGGGCGGACGCATCTCAGATCGTGATAGGAAACGGCTCGGACGAGCTGCTGAGCATCGCCGCGATGCTGTTCCTCTCGCCGGGCGACACTATGGCGAACGCGCCGCCCACGTTCGGCGTGTACAGCTTCCTCGGTCACGTCTACGACGCCAACATCAGGCAGGTCGAGCGCAGGGAGGACTTCGGGCTCGACCTGCCCGCGCTCGAGCTGGCGCTGGAGGACGGAGCGAAGCTGCTGTACGTCGCCTCACCAAACAACCCAACGGGGAACAGCCTGCCCCGCGATCAGCTCGAACGGCTTCTGGCCCACGATGCGATGATCGTCCTGGATGAGGCCTACTCGGAGTTCAGCGGCGAGAGCTTCGTGAGCATGGTCAGGAAGCACGATAACCTCATAGTGGCGCGCACGTTTAGTAAATGGGCCGGGCTAGCCGGGCTGCGCGCGGGATATGCTGTGTTTCCGCCCGCGCTGGCGGAGATCATCTGGAACGTAAAGGTGCCGTTCAACCTCACAGTGGCAGCTGAGCAGGCGATCCTTGCGTCGTTGGAAGACCGCAACTGGCTTGAGAAAAACATCGCTCTCATTGTGTCCGAACGGGAACGCTTGTATTCGCGCCTGGCTGAGCTGCCATGGCTGCGTCCGTATCCTTCACAGGCGAACTTCGTCCTCTGCGAGGTGAGGGGCCCGGCCGCGAAGGACGTTCGTGACCGCCTGGCGGAGCAGGGCATCATGGTGCGCTATTTCGACTCCCCCGGCCTCCGCAACTGCATTCGCATCAGTGTCGGCAAGCCCGAGCACTCGGACAGTGTGATCGGCGCCCTCAAGGGCATCGGAGCAGGCGTTGGGAAATAACCGTCGAGCAGATGTCGAGCGGCACACACGCGAGACGAACGTCTCGCTTGCCCTCGACCTCGACGGCTTGGGCCGCTATGAGATCTCCACAGGGATCGGGATGTTCGACCACATGCTCGAGCAGCTCGCCCGGCACTCGCTGATCGACCTGCGCATCGATGCGACGGGTGACATCGAGCGCGACCCGCACCACCTGATCGAGGACGTCGGCCTCGTGCTCGGTCAGGCGCTGAACGAAGCGCTCGGCGAGCGGCGCGGAATCTCGCGTTTCGGCCATGCTTTCGCGCCGATGGACGAGGCGCTGGCGCTCGTGGCGATTGACCTCGGCGGGCGGCCCTATGCGGCAATCGAGGTAACTTTCAGTCGAGAATCGATCGGCGAGCTGCCAGCTGAAAACGTCAAACACTTCCTCGAGGCGTTCGCGCAAGAGGGCCGCCTCAATCTGCACGCTCGCCTGCTATCCGGGGAGAACGACCACCACCGGGTGGAGGCGCTGTTCAAGGCGCTCGCGCGGGCCTTACGCGCCGCGGTCACCATTGACGAGCGGATAGCGGACCAGGTGCCGAGCACGAAAGAAGCGCTCTAGGGGCTGCAGTGGAGATCTTTTCGCTGACTGTTGGAGCCGTCCTAATGGCCATCACGCTCTACTTAGCCTTCGGGTGGCGGCGAGAAGGAGAATGGTTGCGCTGGTGGTATAACAGGATGTCGAAGCCTGACGGCGGTCCATGGTGGATGCGTGGCCACTTCAAGCCCAATAAGACTCAAGCCGCGGTCGTCGCGTGGATGTTCGTCTTAGCTGGTGCTTCGTTGGCGACGGTATTCATCGCGATGGGCCTTGGAGCATAGCGGCGACGTAACGAGGCCCATTCGCGCGCCATCTGCGCAATCTGCGTTTAAGCACCCGCGGCTATCTCGAAGCGGTACTCCTCGATTACAGGATTCGCGAGGAGCTTGTCGCACATCTCGTTGACTTGCTTCTCGGCGGTCTTCCTGTCCTTCGCCTCGAGCCGGACCTCCATGTATTTCCCCGCGCGAACGGAATCGACTTCGCCGAAGCCGAGCGAATGGAGGGCGCCCTTGATGGTGAGGCCCTGCGGGTCGTTGACCGTCGGTTTCAGCGTCACATAGACGCGGGCGAGGAATATCAAGCTCAGGCGCTGGGGTATTTCGGGTCCGCTTTGAACTGACCGAAGATTGGGTGCGGGAACTGCTTCTCCAGCTTTTCGCCCTCCGGCAGCGAGGTGACCAGGCGTTTGGACTCTTCGCAGCACACGGCGGCGATTTTCGGCCGCAGCTCTGAGAGGGGCAGCGCCTCGTCTGCTTCGGACTTCACGCCCATCGCGCGAATCTGCTCGGCCTGAGCCGGCGGTTCGACCCCGGCCATCTGCGCGATCGTCACGTTCAGCCCTCGCTGGGAGGCGAGCACGTGGCCGAGCACTTCCTTGGTGCACCATTCGTCCTCGCCTTCCGGCCCTGTCGGCGTTGACGGCTTGAACGTCGCCTGCCCGTCGCTCATCGGTTGCAGGCAGCGCTCCCAATCGCCCGCCGTGCGGTCCATCAGTGCGCCGAGTTCATCCGGGCTCTTCGAGCCCTGGTGGCGCAGGTATTCCTGCGCCTTCGTCATCCGGTCATCCATCGCCTGCGTCATTTCATTACCTCGCTTTCAGCCGGAGATGAATCCTTGCGTCCACCACTTTAGGCCTTGCCGGCGGCCTCGCCCATGTAGCGCGTGGCGACTCGTTCGCGCCAGACGTTATCGATCGGGCTTCCGGCGCGGGCCGTCCCTTCGACGATGACGTGTCGGTAGGGCATCGACTGCGTATGGATGGACAGGGCGGCGAAGCCCTTTCGGCTCACGTTGGCTAGCTTCTGAGTACCGCGCGGCGTGCTGATGATAAACTCCCTACCGTCGTATTCATACCACACCGGAGTGACGTGAGGGCGCCCGTTCGGCCGCACAGTCGACAGCGCCGCGACGTTTGGCTCTCGGAGGAACTCCTCGACATCAGGCGCGAGGACCGTCATCCGCGGATAAGTTCGCGGCCGGTGAGGCGCTGGAACGCTTCGCGGTACTTCTCGGCGGTGCGCTCGACAACCTCCGGCGGGAGGTCCGGCGCGGGCGGGGTTTTGTTCCAGGCGATGTCCTCGAGGTAGTCGCGGACGTACTGCTTGTCGAAGCTCGGCTGGGGGCCGCCGGACTTGTACTCGTCGGCCGGCCAGAAGCGGCTGGAATCGGGGGTGAGGCACTCATCGATGAGAACCACCTCGTCCTCTCGCCATCCGAACTCGAACTTCGTGTCGGCGATGATGATCCCGCGTTCGCGGGCAAAGTCGCGGCCGTAGCGGTAGACGGCCAGGCTGCGAAGGCGGACGGCGTTGGCGCCTTGCTCGCCGGCCAGCTCGGCGACCTGCTGCAAGGTGATCGGCAGGTCGTGGCCCTGCTCGGCCTTCGTCGTTGGGGTGAAGATCGGCTCGAACAGCTCCTGGCTCTCCTTGAGGTTGGGTGGCAGCTTGACCCCGCTCACCTCGCTGCTGCGCTGGTAATCCTTCCAGCCGGAGCCGGTGATGTAACCCCGCACGACGCACTCGACGTCGATGCGCCGCGCTTTGCGGACGAGCATCGACCAAAAGGCGGAGAGCTGCGTGAGGACGAGGCCCTTGTCGGGGATGCCGGTGGGCAGCACGACGTCGAAGGCGGAGACGCGGTCGGTGGCGACGATGAGGAGGTTATCGCCCCGCGGCTTGTTTGGGCCTGACGGAACCTCGTAGACGTCGCGGACTTTGCCGCGAGCGAGGAGGGGTAGGTCGAGGGTGGACTGGATGAGGGTGGAAGTCATGCGACGGTACTCCTTCGGCGGAGGTCCGCCGGCTGGGCGCGCTCCTCCTTCGATGGACTCAGGATGCGCTGGCGTTGGGCGGATGCTTCGACAGGCTCAGCACGAACGACTTCAGGCTCTCGGCGAACGGGCCTAAGGTGCGACCAGGTTCGGCGAGAAGCTGCGATGGCCCTACCCCAGATCCCTTCGCGGAGAGACGTGAACCTGCCAAGTAGGTGGTCGTCGCTCAGGATGACGTTGATGACGGTCACAGGCCGAGCCTCTGGAAGCTGGCGTCGACGTGCTGGAGATAGAAGTTGTAATAGTTCGAGGTAGGGGGTGCGCTGCTCCCAGGCGCGCATGGCGTTCGACTGGACGATCTTATAGGCCTCCTGGCGATTCATGCCTTTGTCGATGAGGGCGAGGAGGACACGCTGGGAGAAGGGGAGGCCGTAGGAGGCCTCGAGGTTCTCGCGCATGCGGTCGGGGTAAACCTGGAGGCCGCGGATGATGAAGGCGAAGAGGTCGAGCATGTAGTCGAGGAGGATGCAGGCGTCCGGCAGGACCACGCGCTCGACGGAGGAGTGGGAGATGTCGCGCTCGTGCCAGAGGGCGATGTTCTCGAGGGTGGAGACGGAGTAGCCGCGGAAGAGGCGGGCGAGGCCTGAGATGCGCTCGCACTTCTCGGGGTTGCGCTTGTGCGGCATGGATGACGAGCCGGTCTGGCCCTCGGAGAACGGCTCCTCGACTTCGAGGACCTCCGTGCGCTGGAGGTGGCGGATCTCGGTCGCAAACTTGTCGAGACCGGCGGCGATGAGGGCGAGCGTCGAGATGTAATTGGCGTGGCGGTCGCGGTGGACAACCTGCGTCGAGATGGGCTCGACGAGCAGGCCGAGGCGGCCGCAGACCTCTTCTTCGAGGTCGGGCGGGACGGTGGCGTGTGAGCCGACAGGGCCGTTGCGGCGCATCTCGTCGTACCAGGCGGCGAGCTTGAGGCCGAAGGAAGTGGGCTCAGCGTGGACGCCGTGGGTGCGGCCCATGCAGACGGTGTTCTTGTGCTCCTTTGCGCGGACGGCGAGGGCTTCCATCAGCGCGTGGATATCCTGCTCGAGCAGCTCGGTGGCTTCGATGAGGCGGAGGGCGAGCGCGGTGTCCTCGACGTCGTAGGAGGTGAGGCCGAGGTGGACGAAGCGCGACTCATCGCCGAGGCTGTCGGCGACGGAGCGGAGGAAGGCGTTGAAGTCGTGGTGCATCTCGCGCTCGTACTCGGCAGAGCGGTCCGGGTCGTAGCGGGCGCGGCGGATCTTCTCGATGGCGTCGGGCGGGATGACGCCACGCTCGGCCCAGGCCTCGCAGACGGCAATCTCGACCTTGAGCCAGCAGTCGAGCTTGTTGGCGTCTGACCAAACGCGGGCCATTTCGGGCCGGGTGTAGCGGGGGATCATGGGGAGGAAGGCGGAAGCAAGCAGCAGGAAGGGGGGAGAGCGCTTGATTGATGCGGCGAATTAGGAGCCGCGACTTGATTGCTTTCCGAAAGAAAGTGCGCTAAGAGGCGAATCCGAACGGTGGCGGGCGCACAATTCCTGGTTGTATTCAAGATGTTTGTTTTGCGTGCCTGGGCTTCGCTGGAGGTTGGGCGGGGTGCGAAGAGGGCGACGGTGGCCACAGGGCTATGTTAGGGGATAGCGGGTACGGGTGGAAGGGGCGGGTGGCACTAGGCGTATGCCAGAGGCAAGAAGTCGGAGGTCAGAAGTAAGAGGGCGGAGTTAGCCTAACGGTCGTCGTCTTCTAGCTCCTCAAACTCCGGCAGCTGCTGTCCAGCAGCTGCCGACAGCCAGTTGAACACTTCGAGGGCAGCATGCCTGCTTGGGGCATCGTAAACGGCCCAAACCAATACGCACGGGCCCTCCGGTTCATTCTTATCCCGCGTGGCCTGAATATGAAATGCGAAGCCCAACTTGCTCACCTCCTAGGAAGTCAGGCGTCGAGACTCTTGCCTCTGGTCATCGGGAGCTGGTAACCGTCCAGATCATCGGTCCCAATGAAACTGACGAAAACGGCGAAGTGCTCATCCTGATAGATGAGTCCCTGCTCTCCTTGGTGATAATAACCACCGGTCAATCTGAATCCGAGACCCTCGATTGCCTCGCCGACTTCGACACACCGGCGACAGTAATTATTATCGAATCCGAGAGATGCGTCGAGATTTCGGAACTGATCTCGAACTGTCCGCTCAGTAACTTCTGGCATTGATTGCTCCCAATGATTCGAGTTTCCTAGTCCTAGCGACGATCAGATCATATTCGCGCTGGTCGAGAGGTCAGGAGTTGAGTTGACGTGATGCGAGGAGAGCTTCAAAATCATTGCCACCTTGGCGTACTTCCTGATCGCCGTATCCACTCGCCATAACCTCGATTTGTGTATGAGACACGCTATCGCTGGGTTTACAAACAGCGCGAGCGGGTCGTGGACCTACCTTGATGTCGAAGTCGGCGATTTCGTCTCATTCCTCTACGGGGCGCGTGCGTTCAACCTGTATCGGGTGAAGACCAAGGCGGCGTACAAGAATGCCGCCGAGTTACCGCCCTGGCCGCACGTAACCTTTCGTCCTTCTGGAAGGACGTATTATTTTCCCTTTCGCTTGGACCTTGAACCTGTGCGGATATTTGATGAGCCCCTGGTTCGTACGGAGTTCGCGTATGTCGCCGAGAATCTCCTTTTACGTGGAGGGTACAGAAAGACACACTTCCAAGCGGACCAGACGACACTCCAGGCGGCGTCCGAAATGGGCCGGGTGTGGTCTGGGAGCGTTGATTATCTGTCGCTCGGAGGGACAGAGACGTTTGAGCCCATGCTCGCTCGAACCAAGGAACTGGTTTCGCCCCCGGAGGTGTTCCTGTTCCGTGAGCTCTTCTTACAAGCAGCCGTTCGGAAATACTTGAGCTCACCCGAACGCCTTGCCGGTGTGTTTGATGGAGGCCGGAGTCGGCGGTCTCAACCCCGAGGACATGGAAGTTTTGGGAGAGAAAGCCTTCCCTGAGGGGCACGTCGACCTGCTCATTAAAGAGGCCGTTCGCAAGGGGATATCGAGAAAAGTCGTCCTTGAGGTTAAGGCGGGAGCCGCAACTCGAAAGAATATCGAGCAGATTCGGTACTATATGCAGGTGCTCGGGGAAGAGTGTGTCGGCGGGGTGCTAATCGCGCGGAGTTTCTCGCCCAGACTTCGTGATGTAATCGGTGAGC
>VBJT01000039.1:0-4632 GCA_005880075.1 Chloroflexota bacterium | reverse complement strand
AGTCGTGAACCGCCTAACTTTGGCTCCGGCGTGAGAGGCCAGGAACTTTGTCCTCAAAGCTCTTGACACCAGCGAGGAGACGATCAAGGATCGGATCGCTCATGGACCTCTACTGTCCGAACGGCTGCGACGCGGACTACCTAAAGTACATTCAGTATGAAGTCAGTATTGCGTCATTTGCGCTCACGACCGGACCTCGCGGGGAACCAGCGGTTGACTGGTCGTACCTCCTGGGAGACGACTTCGAAGGACCATCGGACGATCAGAGGTTTATCGCGTGCGCGAGTTGCATGACCATGCGACGGGTCAAGTTGGACGAGTACGACGAAGAGATTATCGACGTATCGCCTGAGCTTCTTCCCGACCCATAGTCCGCAATCGCGTGCGTTGCGTCGTTTCGCTAAAATTGAGGCTAGCGATGACCGTGCATCCGATCCGGCTGCTGCCTGACCCGGTGCTGCGCCAGAGGGCGAAGCGCGTGCCCGAAATCGATGCGTCTATTCACAGGCTGATCGGGGACATGATCGAGAGCATGTATGAGGCCCGGGGCGTGGGGCTGGCGGCGCCGCAGATCGGGGTGTCGCTGCGGGTGATCGTGCTGGGGATGCCGGAGGAGGAGCCGTTCGCGCTCATCAACCCGGAGATCGTGAAGCGCAGCGGCCAGCGTACGGTCGATGAGGGGTGCCTGTCGCTGCCGGGCTACCGAGGCGAGCTGACGCGCTCGACGCTGGTAGTCGCGAAGGGACTGACGCCGGCCGGCAAGCAGGTGCGCATCCGGGCGAAGGAGAACCTGCTGGCGCAGGCGCTCGAGCACGAGATCGATCACATCAACGGGACGCTATACATCGACCACCTGCCGAGCCTGGATGTCCTGCGCAAGATGGAGCCGGAGGAGGAAGGCGGGGAGCCGGCCGGGGAGCCGGAACCGGCGACGAGCGCCGAGTAGCGGCGCGCTGTAAGCTAGGCTTCCATGCAGGTCCAGGACTATCGCCTCGAGGCGCCGTTTCGCGCGATTCTTTCAGAGCTAGCCGCCGTCCTCGCCGTCCAACGGGTCGATGCCTGGGCGACGGGCGGGTTCCTGCGTGATGTTCTGCTCGGGCGGGAGGTCAAGGACCTCGACATAACAATCGAAGCCGATCCTCTGCGGTTGGGGCCGGAGATCGCGAAGACGTTCGGCGGGGACTATTTCCCGCTCGACGCTGAGCGCGGCCGCGTCCGGGTGCTGTTACCCGCGTACGATATGCACCTGGACCTCATGCCTCTCGCCGGCTCGATCGAGGATGACCTGCGGACGCGGGACTTCACGATCGATGCGATGGCAGCGCCGCTCAATGAGCTTGCGTCGGGCAGCATACGTCTGATCGACCCGACGACCGGCCTGCCGGACCTGCAGGACCGCGTCGTGCGCCACGTATCAGAGCAGGCGCTGGTGGACGACCCGCTGCGGCTGCTGCGCGGGGTGCGGCTCGCGGTGCTCCTCGATTTCGCGATCGAGCCGATAACAGCGAAGGCAATCCACCGTCATGGAGGCGGGCTCGAGAGGGTGGCGATGGAGAGGCAGCGGGACGAGCTTGTGCAGATCCTGAGGACGCCGCGCGGCGCGCCCGGCCTGCAGTTGATGGACGAGCTGGGGCTGCTCGACGGCGTCCTGCCGGAGCTGGCAGTCACGCGCGGGGTGGAGCAGCCGAAGGAGCATTACTGGGACGTCTTCAGGCACTGCCTGGCGGTCGTCGAGGGGCTCGACATGATGCTCGGCGAGAACGAGCCCGAGGCGGAGCCGGCGCGCTCGCTGTGGAACGAGCTGTGGGGACGGCTCGAATGGTGGGAGGACGGGCGACAGTATTTCGCGGCCGAGTTCGTCCCGAACACCCATCGCTGCTCTCTGACGAAGCTGGCCGGACTGCTGCACGACATCGGCAAGCCAGAAACGAAGTCGTTCGATAACGGCCGCATCCGCTTCCGGGGCCACGCGGACGGGCGCGCAAATCGCGACGCGGGTGATGCAGCGGCTTCGCTTTTCCGCGCGCGAGACGGCGCTCGTGAGCGGAATGATCGAGGCGCACATGCGGCCCGTGCAGATTGCGCAGGAGCAGGCGCCCTCGCGAAAGGCGGTGTACCGGTTCTTCCGGGACACGGGCGAAGCGGGGATCGACACGCTGTTCCTGTCGCTCGCGGACCACCTGGGAACGATGGGGCCGCGCGTCGAGCTGGAGGGCTGGCGGAGGCATGTAGCGGTGATCGACTACGTGCTAAGGATGCGATTTGAGGAACGAGTGGTGGTCGAGCCGCCGAAGCTGGTGGACGGCGACGACCTGATGTCTGCGCTCGGGATACCGCCGGGGCCGCGCCTGGGCGAGCTGCTCGAGCTGGTGCGCGAGGCGCAGGCCGCGGGGGAGCTGACGACGCGAGAGGAGGCGATCGCGCTGGCGCGGCGGGAAGCCTCTGCGGGTTGAGGCGAACTTCTGCAGGTTGAACCCGCAGCTTGGGCCGAGGAAGTCACGGCAGCGTTATCTCCCGGATGGCAGGTTGCCGGCCACGCAGCGGGGCCTTCGATGCGCCCTTCCTGAGAAGGGCTGCTAAGGGCGAACGGTTGGTCCTCGCTGTTCCTTGTTCCTTATCCGTGGTTCCTCTAACCTGAATTTCGCATGATTCTGCTTCTCGCGCTGGCGTATCCGGCGACAATCGCAGTCCTGTTTTACTTTGCTTTCCTGCGGCCGGTGCAGCAGCAGCAGAAAAAGCAGCGGGAACAGCTACTCAGCCTGCGGGTAGGCGACGAGGTGCTCACGCAGGCGGGCTTCATCGCCACCATCAAGGAAGTGCGGGTCCCCGAGGAGGCAGGCCCGACGATACTAATACTCGACCTCGGCGGGATTGAGGTGAGGGCGGTCGCGTCGGCGATCATGCAGCGGCTTACGCCTGAGAAGGCGCGACAAGTCGCGGCGATTACCGAACGGCAAGAGGTGAGAGAGCAGGTATCACCGTGACGACCTCGCTGCTCAGTGCTAGCTCGCGGCGGCTCCAGTAATGCGAAACCGCTGGAACCAGCTGGTGCTGGGCGGGATCCTAACGCTGACGGTCTTTTCTATACTCGTTGTCTGGCCTGGCTGGCCCAAGCGCTACCTGCCCGACTTCATCGATTATCCTGAGGGGCCGCTGCTCGACGTCGGGCCGAACGCCATGAAGCTGGGCCTCGACCTAAAGGGCGGCGCATACGTTCTCACCGAGGCGGATACTTCGATTCTCCCGGCGGGTACCAGTGTAGACGATGCGATGGATGCCGCCAGGGAGATCATCGAGAACCGTGTGAACAAGTTCGGCGTCTCGGAGACTGAGGTGACGCGGGAGGGGAAAAACCGGCTGGCCGTCCAACTCCCCGGCATCGCGCCCGAAGAGGCGGCCAGTCTTATCGGAAAGACGGCCCTACTGGAGTTCCGAGAGCCGACGCGGGACGACGCCGGGAAGATCGTCTGCGTGAAGAACGACGGCTCGGGGGAGTTCGCGGTCGAGGTCAACCAGGCGGCCGAGTCGACGGGTGACAAGGGCGTCAAACACTTCGTATGCAACAGTCCGTCGGGAGAGACGGGCGAGGTGAAGTGGAAGCCGGCGGCCGGGTTGATCCAGGGTCAGGCACGAGTGCTGACCGGGCGCTTCTTGAAGGCAAGCGGCGCGAACGTCGCGGTGCCGCCGTCGTGCACAAAGGGGCCGGCCTGCGTAACCCTCGCCTTCAACGGTGAGGGTGCGACCCTGTTCGAGCAGATAACAACCAGATTGGTGAACTATCCGCTCGCCATCTTCCTCGACGACGAGCTGGTGAACGCGCCGAGGGTGGACCAAGCAATTAGCGGCGGCAATGGCATTATTACAGGCGTCCCGCTCGACGAAGCGAAGACGCTCAAGGTGCAGTTGAACGCTGGCGCGCTGCCGGTGCCTCTGCACACGATCCAGACGAACGAGGTCGATGCGACGCTGGGCGAAACGACGCTCGTGCGCAGCGTTCAGGCGGGTATGATCGGCATCCTCGCGGTGATGGTGTTCATGATCCTGTACTACCGTCTTCCGGGTGTGCTGGCTTCACTTGCGCTGGTGACCTACATCTCGACGCTGATGATGATCTTCAAGCTCGGCCCGATCATAGGGCCAGTGACGATGACCCTCGCCGGCATAGCTGGGTTCGTGCTGTCGGTGGGGATGGCGGTGGACGCCAATGTCCTCGTGTTTGAACGCATGAAGGAAGAGCTCCGGCACGGCCGCGCCCTTCCGCAGGCGATCGAGCACGGTTTCGACCGGGCCTGGTCCTCTATCCGGGACAGTAACGTCTCGACTCTGATCACGTGCGGGATCCTCTGGTGGTTCGGGGACCAGTTCGGCGCGAACCTGGTGAAGGGATTCGCGCTCACGCTTGGTCTCGGAGTGCTTGTGAGCATGTTCTCGGCGATAATCGTCACGCGGACGTTCTTGCGCCTGCTGGTGGGGACTCCTCTCGCGCGGAACATGACGCTTTTCGCTCCCGATCTTGCCGTGCGGAGGGTAGCTACGGGGACGCCGTTTATTTTTGATTTCGTGCGCCGCCGCGGCTTCTACTTTCTCCTTTCGGGCGCCATCCTCGTTCCGGGAGTCATCTCGCTGATCGTA
>VBJT01000038.1 GCA_005880075.1 Chloroflexota bacterium | reverse complement strand
CGGACGTGTGACGCCGGCATAGTCGTGACGAGGTAGCCTCCGCGTTCGCCAATCGCACTGTCCTGTGCCAACTGGCGCATCGCTTCCTGGATAAAAAGGGGGTTGCCAGCTGTCGCTTCAAGCAGAGTGGTCACTAGCTGGTGCGAGGGCCGAGCGAAACCAAGGCCGCCAATCAAGTCGGCCGTTTCATTATCGTCCAGACCCGCCAGTTCAAGCGTCTGGCAAATGTGCTCTCGTTTGAGGCGCTCGATTGACTTCGCAATCCCCGCCTCGATGTCTGCGGACCGGTGACTAGCGATTACCAGGAACCTCACGGGTTCACGGGCTGCCCGTTCTGTGAGGGCGAAGGTCAGGTGAAGTAGCAGGGCTATTGAAGAACGATCCGCCCAGTGAATGTCATCCAGGATAAGAACGGTTGTGCCCTCAGGACGACCGTCTATGAGGAGCTGGCAGGCCGGCAGAAACAACTCTGACTGCCGCTGCGAGGCGGTCGCGGCGGCGCCCTCTGCCGGCTTCCCGGCATCGTTGCCGAGAAGCCGAGCATCTCGAGGACATCCGGACGAGACTCCAAAAGAGAGCGGAATGCCTCGACAAACGGCAGATAAGGCATCGGCGGGTCTTCATAGCAATGGCCATGGAGGACCATCGCCTGCGTCTGAATCACCGCGCGTAGCTCCCGCAACAGCCTGGTCTTGCCCACCCCAGCATCGCCGCCGATTAGCACAAGGCGCGGCCGCCCGGATTCGGCCTCAGTGAATGTCTTCTTGAGGAGGGCTAGCTCTTGCTGACGGCCGACGAAACGAATCTGGGACGCGTCATAAGCGATCAGCGACTGCCTCCTTGGCTGAGCAACCAAGTTTCCCCCCGAACTGCCCGAAGTGCCACGCATTCTACAGGACTGCGGGAAAGAAATACATACCAGAAATCCAGTACGCTCCACTGAGGTGATTGCGGGCAGCGCTGCCCGAAGGGCCGGTCAGCTTCTTGACATACGCGGGCGGGACAGTATGATTGGCCCCATACCGGCCCAATGGAATAGAGGGAGTGCCATGCGATACCTGCGGCTGTCCGCCGGACTTGCTGTCCTTTTCGCGCTGCTCGCGGGCAGCGGAATGTCTTCCGGAAGCTCGACCGCTCCACCCCCCGCCGCCGCGCCGGGCGCGGTCCAGCAGCTCGCCCAATCGATCAACCACGTCGTCGTCCTCATGCAGGAAAACCGGTCGTTCGACCACTACCTCGGCAAGCTGAAGGAGTACGACCCGACGCTGGACGTCGAGGCGCTGCCGGCCAACGCTTCGAACCCGAACCCGAGCGGCGGCCCGCCCGTGCGCCCCTTCCACCAGACGCTGCTCTGTGAGGCGACCGACCTCGGCCACGGGTGGGGAGCCTCGCACACGGAGTGGGATAACGGCGCGAACGACGGCTTCACGACCGCCAACTCCGAGCCGGGCGTCGAGCCGTCAGGGCGAAGGACGATGGGCTACTACACCCAGCAGGATTTGCCCTTCTACTACCAGCTCTACTCTACTTTCGCGATGGGCGACCGCTACTTCGATTCGCTCCTCGGGCCGACGTACCCGAACCGCTTCTACCTGCTCGCTGGGACGTCGTACATCGACACCGACCAGCAGTTCGCCGAGACGACCAACCGCATGCCGATGGCCGTCGACGACTTCAAGGGGCGCTCGATCTTCAACTCTCTCGACGAGGCTGGGATCAGCTGGAAGGTCTACGGCGCGGAGCCGGTGCTGACGTTCGCGAACGAGTTCGCCTTCGCCCGCAACCACGTCCCGCCCCAGATCGTGAACATCAACCAGTACTACACCGACCTGGCCGCCGGCACGCTCCCGCAGGTCGCCTTCGTCGACCCGCTGTTTGTCGCCAGCAAGAACCTCGAGAGCGACGAGCATCCGCCATCCAACGTCCAGGTGGGCCAGAAGTTCACGCACGATGTCATCCAGGGGTTGATGAGCAGCTCGAGCTGGAACTCGTCGGCGCTATTCCTTACTTATGACGAGCACGGCGGATACTTCGACCACGTGCCGCCGCCGGCGGCGCCGCTGCCGAGCCCTGACCCGAACAACCCCGGCCAGGACCTGCACCCGCCGATGCCCAGCGACCAGCCGTACGGCACCTTCGACCGCTACGGCTTCCGCGTGCCGGTCGCGGTGGTGTCGCCGTTTGCGAAGCAGCACTTCGTGTCGCACAACGTGCACGACCATACCTCGATCCTGCACTTCATCGAGACCCGCTTCGGCCTGCCGAGCCTGACCAACCGGACGGCGCTGGCCGACCCGATGCTAGAATTCTTCGACTTCAACAATCCCGCCTTTTCGACGCCGCCCTCCCTCATCACGCCGTCAGTCGACACGAGCCGGCCGGAGTGTTCGGAAGCGCCGCCGGACGCTGACGCCGACGGCGACCCCGACCCGTTTGATAACTGCCCCGCGACGCCGAACGCCGACCAGGCCGACTACGACGCCGACGGCGTGGGCGACGCCTGCGACAACTGCCCGCAGACGCAGACCAGCGGAGACCAGACGGACAGCGACGGCGATGGGCGCGGCAACGCCTGCGACAACTGCCCGACCGTCCCGAACGCCGATCAGGCTGACACCGACGGCGATGGCGTCGGGGACGCCTGTGACAACTGCCCGACAGTGTCAAACGCCGGGCAGGCAGACCAGGACGGCGACGGCATCGGCGACGCCTGCGACGCCGACCGCGACGGCGACGGCGTCCCGAACGCCAGCGACAACTGCCCGACCACCCCGAACCCGACTCAGGCCGACGCCAACGGGGACGGCATCGGCGACGCCTGCGACCACGACGTGCGCGTGAGCAAGTTCTCTACGGGTGGCCGCGACCTCGGCTTAGGGGCCGACAACACCGTCCTGCGACAGGTGCTCGCGCGCTGCCAGGCCCTCAGCCACCATACGGACACGATGCGTTGCAGCGTCGAGATCGCCGGGCTGCCGAGCGGCTGCACGGCGCAGAACGTCGATACGGGCGCGTCGGTCGCTTCGCCGGGCGGGCTTCTGGTCGACAACGTGTCGTCCTACGCCTCGCAGCAGGAGAAGAGATTCGACTTCAAGCTGCGGATCGCCTGCGCCTCGCCGCAAAACGCGGGCCTTGCGCTGATCGCCCGCGCCGACCACGACGCCGACGACGGCCTAGGGCCGGACGACGACGACATCGCGCCGGCGAACAACCGGGTAACGCGCCTGCACCGGCTGCATTAGAAGCTCAGGCGACGCGAAGACGATCGTAGTTGACCGGCTCGCCCGGATACTTTGCGAGCCCCTCTCGCTTCGTTAGCAGGAGGCGGCTCGCTCAGCCAAACGTGCAGTCGACGGTTACCTTGTCCAAGGCCCGCTCGAGAACGGCGAGCTCTTGATCGTCGAGTTGCGCGACGAATAGTTTCGCGACCCCGCGTAGGTGGACCGGCGCGGTCTCGTTCAGGCGGGCCACCCCGGCGTCGGTTAGCGCAACCACGACGCCTCGTGCGTCCGCATCGTCGTTGGCTCGAGCGACGAGGCTTTCACGCACCAGCCGGGCGACACGGCGGGTCATGCCCGACCGCGAGATGAGCGCCCGCAAGGCAAGATCCGTCATGCGGAGCTCACCCCCGGCGCGGGCCAGCTGAGCGAGCACGTCGAAATCGGCCAACGCTAAACCGGTCTCCTTCTGAAGGTCAGTGTCCAGTCGGCGCATGAGCGTGGCGTGCGCCTGTAGCAGTGAGCGCCAAGCGTCCAATCCGCGCTCGCCCGGCAACTGCTTCGCTACGAGCCGGCCGAAGAGACCAGCGAGATCCCGGTTATGTACTTGCATGTGCAACAAAAGGAGATTAAGATGTTTGCAGTTGCAAGTATACCTGAGGAGGCAGCCAGAAAGGAAGGCTCTAAATGACCGAACTCAAGTCCGCCGTCGCTATGGCACCCAGCCGTCGGTTCGGGACCTTGGCGGAGGACCTCCGCGTTACGCGGACCGCCGCCGCTCTTGAAGCCAATGGAATCAGCGTCGTCCGTGCCGCAAATGCCGCGGAGGCGAAACAGGTCGTCCTCGGTCTCATCCCGGACGGATGCCAAGTTCATCAGGGCGCGTCGCTGTCGCTGGAGGCAGCAGGCATCACGGACGAGATCGAGAGGTCGGGCCGGTACGAGCCCCTGCGCCCGCGAATCTGGAGCATGGACCGCGAGACGCAAGGCGATGACATTCGCCGCCTGTCGTCGTCACCGGACGTGATGCTCGGCAGCGTTCACGCGGTCACCGAGACCGGATCGCTGGTCGCGGCTTCGGCAAGTGGCAGCCAGCTGGGGCCCTACGCCTCGGGTGCCGGGAAAGTCATCCTCGTGGCAGGGACGCAGAAAATCGTGTCCGACGTAGAGGAGGCATTTCGCCGCATCGATGAATACGTCTTCCCGCTCGAGGACGCGCGAGCCCAGGCTGCGTATGGTGTGAACAGCGGCGTGAACAAAGTTCTCATCATCAACAAGGAGTGGATGCCGGGCCGCACCACCGTGGTCCTCGTCGGCGAGGTCCTCGGGTTCTAGTGCAGGGAAGGAGCAACCCATCATGGCCACCCAAATAGACACGACACAGCGCGGGGTCGTCCCTGGCCCGGGACGGCCACGTCCCCCTGTGACATCGACGCTGGGCGTCGGGATCATCGGCGTCAGCCCTGTCCGGGGCTGGGCCGCCACCGCCCACATCCCGGCGCTGCGCGCGCTCCCGAATTACGAGATTCGGGCGCTCAGCGCACACAGCGCGGAGTCCGCGCGCGCAGCAGGCCAAGCGTTCGGGGTCAGCGCGGTGTTCTCAGAACACGAGCAGCTGGTGACCCAACCAGACATTGACGTTGTCGCTGTTACGGTCAAGGTCCCGCACCATCGAGAGCTCGTCTCCGCTGCACTTGCCGCGGGCAAGGCCGTCTACTGCGAGTGGCCACTGGGCCGCGATCTGGAGGACGCGCAAGCGATGGCCGCGCTCGCTGCCGAGCAGGGGGCGCGCACGGTCGTCGGGTTGCAGGCCCGCCAGGCCCCGGCGATCGAGTTCGTCCAGGAGCTGCTCTCCGGCGGATACGTCGGCGAAGTCCTCTCAACGACCATGGTCGGGGTGTCGGTCCTGGGCGACGTCGTG
>VBJT01000037.1 GCA_005880075.1 Chloroflexota bacterium | reverse complement strand
TGCGCGAGGCGATGCCCGGCGTGCCCGTGAACATGACGCGTCTCGGCCCTGTCCTGGGTGTGCACACGGGCCCGGGCGTGCTGGGCGTGGGTGTACTGGAGGGTGAAGAGTAAGCGCTTGAGCGAAGCGGCGGAAGGGCTGCGCAAAGTCCTCGACCTGGAGCGGCGCCGCAAGTTCGCGGACACGTCTGTCATCGGGGGGCTCGACCGCTACTTGCTCCGCTTCGCCGGCGAGATGCAGCTCTCACCGAGCCATCCGTTCTCGCGGGTGCTCCAGGCGCTTCCGCCCGGTGGGTATCACGCCCTGCACCCCGTGCAGCGCCGGCGTTTCATCGAGGAGTTGCTGAAGGCCGCGGCCGAGCCGCTCACCGTTCCCGACCGCAACGGCGATGATCGCCCGCGCTCAGACCGGGGCGCGCCCGGGCGGATAATCGAGTTTCCCGCCGCTGCCGCGAGGACCGCCGTGCCAAAGCCTCCTTCTCGCCCGCGCCCTGACGTCCGCGATCGCATCGAGGTAATCGGCAGGCTCGACTCGCCGGTGACGGTGCTCAGGGACGTGACAAAGGGCGTGGCGACAAAGCTCAAGCGACTGAACGTCGAGACGGTGGAAGACTTCCTCTTTCATTTCCCGGTCCGCTATGACGAGTATCCGCCGGCCATGCCGATCGCCCGCCTGCGCCCCGGCGAGCACCAGACGATCATCGGCCACGTCTGGTCCGCGGGCGCGTCGGTCGCCGGGCGCAAGAGGGTGACCGAGGCGATCGTCAACGACGGCACGGGGAGCATTCGCGTGATCTGGTGGTCCGGGCCGTGGGTGGCGCGGAGGCTGTACGAGGGCCTGAAAGTGGCGCTCAGCGGGAAAGTCAAAGCCTTCCGCGGCCGGCTGCAGATGGACCAGCCGGAGTTCGGAGACCCGAAGGACGAAAACTTACGCACGCGTCGCACCGTCCCTGTCTATCCGAGCACGAAGAATCTCGAGCAGGCGCAGATCCTCTCGCTGAAGGAGCAGGCCGTCCGCGGTTTCGCCGCAAAGCTGCCGGAGACGCTGCCGGAAGAGCTGCGGTCGCGGCTGCGCCTGCCGCCGGCGCCGGAGGCGATGCGCCGCGTCCATCTGCCCGACACGCCCGAGCACGCCGAGGCGGGGACGCGGCGGTTCGCCTTCGAGGAACTTCTCGTCGTGGAACTGGGCGTGGTCAAGCGACGGCGCGAGTGGCAGACTTCGGGCTCGGCGCCGGTGCTGGCAATGCCAGGCGAGTTGCGAGAGGGTTTCGTCCGCTCGCTTCCGTTCGAGATGACGAACGCCCAGCAGCGCGCGATCGATACGATACTCGCGGACATCGGCCGCGACGTGCCGATGAGCCGCCTGCTGGAGGGGGACGTTGGCAGCGGCAAGACGGTCGTGGCGGCGATGGCTCTGCTCGCCGCGGTCGCTTCCGGGTACCAGGGAGCGATCATGGCGCCGACGGAGATCCTGGCGGAGCAGCACTTCAAAACGTTTGTGCGCCTGTTGGGCGCGGAAATCGGAAATCGGAAATCGGAGAACGAGAATACGGAGGTGGACGGCGCCTGGTTCCAGGAGGGCGGCCCCGGGTATCTAACGCTGCGCCCGCCGTACCTCGACCGCCCGGTGAACGTGGCGCTTTTGCGGGGCAGCTTGAAGGCGGCCGAGAAGTCGGCAGTTAGGGAGGCGATTGGGAGCGGGAGCGTTGATATCGCAGTCGGGACGCACGCGCTGATCCAGGGCGACGTCGAGTTCAGCCGGCTGGGCCTGGTGGTCGTTGACGAGCAGCACCGCTTCGGCGTCGAGCAGCGGGCGGCCCTACGGGAGAAGGGCGGGACGCCGCACGTGCTGGTGATGACGGCGACGCCGATCCCGCGCACGCTGGCGCTCACGGTCTACGGCGATCTCGACATAACGGTGCTGGACGAGATGCCGCCCGGGCGTCCGGAGACGAAGACCCATCGCGTGCCGCCCCAACAGCGCGAAAGCGCGTACAAGTTTGTGCGCGATAAGGTGGTCGAGGGACGACAGGCCTACATCATCTGCCCGCTCGTCGAAGAGTCCGAGACGATCCAGACGAAGGCCGCTGTGCAGGAGTACGAGCGGCTCGCTCGGGACGTCTTCCCGGACCTGCGTCTCGGGCTGCTGCACGGCCGCATGACGCCGGCGGAGAAGGACGGGACGATGCGCGCCTTCCGTGACGGCGAGCTGGACGTTCTCGTTTCGACTGCGGTTGTCGAAGTGGGCATCGACGTGCCGAACGCGACGGCCATCCTGATCGAGGGGGCGGACCGTTTTGGGCTGACGCAGCTCCACCAGTTCCGCGGCAGGGTGCGGCGCAGCGAGCTGGCCTCGACTTGCCTGCTGCTGTTCGAGGAGCCGTCCGAGGAAGGCGAGGAGCGTCTGCGCATCATGGAGTCCACCAGCGACGGGTTCAAGCTGGCGGAGGAAGACCTGCGGCTGCGCGGCCCCGGCGAGTACTTCGGCACACGCCAGTCCGGCCTGCCCGACCTGCGCGTGGCGAAGCTGACGGACATGAAGCTGATCCAGCTCGCGAAGGACGAGGCGACCGCTATTCTGGATGCCGATCCGGACCTCGAGCGTCCGGAGCACGCTGCGCTTCAGATGCGGGTGAGGGAGCTTTGGGACCGGCTGTCAGCTGAGGTTTCGTGAGAGGCCGGTGAGAACCCGAAATGGGACTTCGCTCGGAAGGGCCAGCCCCGCGCCGGATTCCTTCGCGGAGAGACGTTAGTCTGCGAGCACAGCTCTTGGCGCTCAGAATGACGGGTTAGCCGGCGCGCTTGCTCGTCGGATGACAGTTCTCTGACGGTGGGCTAGAATCAACGCGTACCGTCCCCAACACGGGGGCGGTATCTAGTTTCAGCCGATGATCAGACACCAAATCGAGAAGCTTATCGCGGAGGCGATTCGCGCGGCGCAGGAGGCGGGCGAGATACCGGCCGCCGGCGCGCCGGAGCCGCTCGTCGAGCGGCCGCAGCGGCCGGAACACGGCGATTACGCTTCGAGCCTGCCACTGCGGCTCGCGCGGGCTGCCGGGATGAACCCGCTGGAACTGGCGCGAGTCATCGCCGGCCGCGTCCCCACCGGTGGGGCGATCGCTGCGGTTGACACCGCGCCGCCGGGCTTCATTAACGTCCGCCTTTCGCCCGAATGGCTGGCGTCGCAGGTGGACGAGATCGTGCAGCAAAGAGAGGCGTTCGGCGACGTGGCGCTGGGTGAAGGGAAGCGGTTGCAGGTGGAGTTCGTCTCTGCGAACCCGGTCGGGCCGATCCACGTCGGCAACGGGCGGGGACTCGCGCTCGGGGACACGCTGGCCCGAGTACTGAAGGCCGCAGGGTTCGAGATCCAGCGCGAGTACCTCGTGAACGACGCGGGCACGCAGACGGAGACGTTCGCAGCCACGCTCTATGCGCGCTACCAGCAGTTGTTCGGCCGCGAGGCGGAGATCCCCGAGGGCGGCTACCCGGGCGAGTACATGATCGAGATCGCCGAGCAGCTCAAGCAGGACCGGGGCGACTCGCTGTTGCGCTCGCCGGGCGAGCCCTATCCGCCCGAGCTGCACGACCTCGGCGTCGCGAGGATGGTGGACGGCATCAAGGGCGACCTCGCTGCCATCGGCGTTGAGTACGACAACTGGTTCTCGGAGCGCTCGCTGTATAAAGACGGCACATACGAGAAGGCGATGGCGCTGCTGCGCGAACGCGGCTGCATCGCCCAACGCGAGGGCGCTGTCTGGTTCGTGTCGTCGTCGCTGGGCGAGGAGAAGGACAACGTCCTCGTCCGCTCGACGGGCCAGCCGACGTACTTCGCGTCCGATATCTCGTACCACTACGACAAATTCCTGCTGCGCGGCTTCGACCGGGTGGTCGACGTCTGGGGCGCGGACCACCAGGGGCACGTGCCCCGCATGAAGGCGGCAATCGCGGCGCTCGGAGTCGATCCGGACAACCTGACGATCATCATCTACCAGCTCGTGACGCTGAAGCGCGGCGCGGAGACGGTCAGGCTCTCGAAGCGCGCGGGCGAGATCATCACGCTCCGGGAAGTCATCGATGAGGTCGGGGCAGATGCGGTGCGCTTCAATTTCGTGGCCCGCGCCGCCGACTCGCACATGGACTTCGACCTCGAGCTGGCGAAGCGGCAGAGCCAGGAGAACCCGGTGTACTACGTGCAGTACGCGCACGCGCGCATCGCGGGCATCCTGGCGCAGGCGTCTGACCGCATCGAGGACTGGTCGGCCGGCGACCTCTCGCTGCTCGCGCACGAAGCGGAGCTGGCGCTGATCCGGAAGATGCTTAGGCTCCCGGAGCTGGTCGAGGCGATTGCCATAAGCCTCGAGCCGCACCAGTTGCCGTACTACGCGGTCGAGCTGGCGACCGCGTTCCACGACTTCTACGAGAAGTGCCGGGTGCTTTCGGACGACGAAGCACTCTCGATGGCGCGCCTGAAGCTCGTCTCGGCGGCGCAGCTCGTGCTGGCTCGCACGCTGTCGCTGATGGGCATGAGCGCGCCGGAGCGCATGTAGCGCGGCCGTTAGTCCGAGCCGCCGAGCGACTTGCGCAGAAACAGCCGATCGTAGCCAGCTGCCGTCCGGCTGACGGTATCGACGTGGTGCTCGACGAAACCGAGGGTGCGGTAGAAGGCGCGTGTTTCGGCATAGCCGGCGAGCCCGCTCGATTCGGCCACTGTCCAGAGCTCGAGTGTTCGGACGCCCTCGGCGAGTAGCGCCTCCTCGACGGCGGCCATGAGCGCGCGGCCGATGCCGCGACCGCGCAGGTCGCGGCGAACGGCGATCCAGGTGAGCTCCATCAGTTTGGGATCGGGGCTGTCGCTCGACGGGTACCACGTGGCCCAGCCGGCGATCCGGCCGTGGAGGACGGCGACGACGCCGGGGTCGTCCGCCAAGTCGTCCGCCATCTCCTCGAAGCTCGCATCGTCGAACCAATCGCCGAGTGAGCGGGCGACGGCGAGCATCTCCTCGGCGTCGTCGGGCATTGAGGGCCGGATGACGATCGGGGCGCCGTCGATTTCCCCGAGTTCGCCGAC
>VBJT01000025.1 GCA_005880075.1 Chloroflexota bacterium | reverse complement strand
CGGAAATCGAATAGCGGGGGTGCGTTGGTGAGAGATCCCGATCGAATATTGTATGTGCGCGACTTTGGCGACAAGAGCCGGGTTGTTTCGAGACGAGCGCAGTATAGAGAGCCACTGTGGCTGATCGCGTTTGCAGCGCTCGAGGTCATTGCGGTCCTGCTGCTTCTCATCCTCTACGTCGGGCCGGTGCCGCTGTGGCGGTAGCGTAGGGCCGACACGTCTGGGGCAGGTCATTCCCAGGCATGCATTCCGCAGACGCCGCGCGTTTCAAGCCGTTCTTAGGGGGAACCTGACTCCGAGGAGACGGCTCCATTTAGGCGCCGCTTCTTTGTAGCTCCGAGACGCGCGAATAACAACAACATAAATACTTCAGGGTAGGGCATTACAGATGCATTCGCCGGGCGGTTACCGCTTGACGGCGGTCTTGATTGCTATCCAGCCCGCGCAGAACACAACTCCGCCGACAACGAACAGGGCCATCAGGAAAACCTTCGGGTCGTCTCCTCCCGTCGGCGGCAGGACGGCCGGCAGCACGGCCGTCGCCCGGGTGACTGTGGCTCCCGGCGAAGGACTGACCGCGAGAATCCTGGCGGGCGTCGCCGACGCGGCTGCGACCGCTGGCGTCGCAGTAGCGGTCCGGGAAGCCGTTGTCGTAGCCGTGGGCGACGGTGTGGCGATGGCAATCCCGGTGGCGGTCGGGGCGGCGCTGGCCGTCGCGGTGATCGCTGGTGCTGGTGTCTCCGTGGCGGTCGGCGTTGGCGTCGCGGTGGCCGTCGCCGTCACGGTCGCCGTCGCGGTTGGCGGCGCTGTCTCTGCCGGCGTGCCCGTCTCCAGAGAAGGCGTTGGAGTAGCCGTCGCCGTGGCAGTCAACTCTACTGGAGTCGCTGTCTCGGTTCCTGTCTCAGGCAGCGTGGCCGGCGTAGGTGAAGGAGTTGCCGCCGGCGTCCGCGTCTCAGGCGGCGGCGACGCCGTGGGTGTGGGTGTTGTCGTGGCCGTCGGCGCGCCGTTAGATGTAGCCGTCGCTGTAGCAGTACGCGTGGCTGTTGCTGTTGGGTTAGCGGTGGCTGTCCGCGTAGCTGTGGGCGCGGGTGTACCGGTCGTCGTAGAGGTTGCAGCCGGAGTGCCGGTGGCGGTCCCGGTCGGCGTGGCGCCGCCCGGGGTGGCCGTCGGGGTGCCGCAGATGCCGCCGGTCTCGGTGTGGCTCCCATCGAAGAGCTGGTTCTCGGCGAGGGCGACACTGCTCGCGCCGGTTCCGTCGAAGAAGATGACGAGGCTGCCGGGCGCGTTGGGGCTGCTATCATCGAGGTCGATCGTCATGGGGCCTGTGTTGCACTCGTTGCCGACGACTTGGAGGTTGAGCTGGCTGAGGACTCCGCCGCTGGGCGCGCTGTAGGAGTTGTCGTCAGGAGGAGTCTTGGGGGGAGTGTCGGGCGAGATGACGGCGTCCTGCGTGCCGTTGTAAGTGCCGCCGAGAAGGGCGGTCTGAGCCCCGGGGGCGCCCAGAGGAATGGCGGCGGCGGCCGTTAGGTCGCGGTGTATATGGGTAAGCGGATCGATCGGGAGGTTGGTGAAGCCGACGGTTTGGCCGGTGATGCTATCCGTAAACAGGCCCAGGCTCTGGCTCTGCGGGCGCATCCTATCGCCGATGTAGTTGAGACGCACCTGCCAGCCGATGAGGTCCTCAACATTTTGGACGACCAGATTGGTGCTATGGATATGGGTGACATTGGTGGACCCGGTGGAGGCGTTGTCGATTTGCCCAACCGTCATGGTGTTCGTGGCAGGGTCATACAAGGTGCCGCTCGTGATCATGTCCAATGAGATCGTGGGGCTCTGGATGGCGTGAGAGGTGAGGGCGCCTGAGAGAAATAAGGCGCCGGCGACGACGACCACGGCGAGGGGAACACCGGCGGCGGAAACTATTAGCCGCCTGCCCCCGTTCGTTCCTGGCTCGGGGCTTTCCTTTTCGGCACAACGGGCGAGGCGCTCCTTGCCCTCTGCCGCCGCCTTGACTTCGAGGGCTTCGCCGCTGGACCTTTCTGCCGGTGACGTTTCGAGAACCGGGCGACGCCGGCCGAGCGGCCAGGTGCGGTTGCGTCTAGCGCCGGTAACGGCGAAGAGGACAGCGAGGCAAACCGCGAGGGCGGTGAGGAAAAGGCGTGTGCGCATCGTAGTCATCTCGTTGGGTTTCGAAGACGGGGCGCGCTTGGCCGGTAGTGCAGCCGGCCAGATTGATTTCGCGCCAGTTTACATAAGACTAAGCCTTTCTGTCAGAGCCGCCTGGTGGCGGTTAGACGCGCTTGAGAGTTAAAGCGAGGCCAAAGACAGAGAGGCGGGGCCGTGGCCCCGCCTCTTTGTCTGCGAACTCCTCTGGGGAGGGTAGCTCTAATCGTCGTCTTCGTGTTCCTCGCTGTCTCCGTCGCGGTCAGCCTCGTGTTCGTCGTCATCGCTGTCGCGGCCGGCGATATGCTCGCAGTCGGCGAAAGTGTCGGCGCCGGGGCCGCCGATGCAGAGATCGGTGCCGCTGCCGCCGTCGAGGAAGTCGTTGCCGGGGCCGCCGAGGAGAAGGTCGTTGCCGCCCTGGCCGAAGATGCGATCGTTGCCCTCGCCGCCGATCACGAGGTCGTTGCCGGAGCCGGCGCAGATTACGTCGTTGCCGTCCCGGCCGAGGATGATATCGTTGCCGCCTTTAGCGACGATCACGTCACGCTCGCTGGTGCCGATGATGACGTCGTTGCCTTCTGTCCCGACCTTCGTCGCCGCCAGGCCGTCGCAGGTCTCACCGCCCGGCTGCGGCGTGGCGGTCGGTGTGCCGGCCGCGGGTGTGGCCGTGGCGGTCCGGGTGGGTGTGGCGGCGGCCGTCGCCGTCGCCGTAGCAGTGGCTGTCGGCGTGGCGGCCGCGGTGGGTGTCCCGGTTCCGGCGCCCACGGTCGGTGTGGCGGTCGCCGTCGCGGTCCCGGTGCCGGCGCCCGCGGTGGCAGTCGCAGTGGCCGTTGCAGTCGCAGTGCCCGTACCGGCGCCCGCGGTGGCAGTCGCAGTGGCCGTCGCAGTCGCAGTGCCCGTACCGGCGCCCGCGGTGGGACTCGCTGTCGCTGTTCGCGTGGCGGTGGCGGTCGGGCTGGCGGTCGCTGTGCGGGTAGGCGTGGCGCCTGCCGTCGCAGTCGCGGTGGCGGCGGCGGTCGGGGTTGCGCTGGTCACCGTGCAGGCGGTGCCGCCCTCCCGTACCGTCCCAGGTGACCACGCTGCTCCCGGGCGGGTTGGGCACACCGTTGTCGAGGTCCATGGTTAGCGTGTTCCCACTCTCGTTCCCTAATACTTGAAGATTGAGCTGGGAAAGCACGCCGCCGCTGGGAGCGCTGTAGGATGTGTCGTCCGGAGTCGACTTGGCCGGCGTATCAGGAGAGACGGCGAAGGTGTTGGTGCCGTTGTAGGTGCCGCCCACGAGGGCGGTTTGCGGGGTATTGGTGTTATCAGGAGGGGCGGCCGGAATCGAGGCTGCGGCCGTGGTGTCGCGGTGAACGCTGCTCGTCGAGTCGATGGGGAGGTTGGTGAAGCCGACCTGCTGGCCGGTAAGTGTATCCGAGAAGGGGGTAATGCTTTGGGTCAGAGGGCGCATCTTGTCCCCAATGTAATTGAGGCGCACCTGCCAGCCGACCAGGTCTTGGACGTTCTGGATCACGAGCTGCGTGGCGTGTGTGTGGGTGGCTGGGTTAGCCGTTGCAACCGCAAGGCAATTGTCGATAGTCCCGACGCTCATGGCGTTGGTGGCGCTGTCGTACGTAGTGCCGGTCGTGACCATGTCCAGGGAGATCTCGGGGGCCGGGACGGCGCTCGAGGTGAAGGCGCCGGGCAGGAACAGGGCGCCGGCGATTGCTGCCGAGGCGGCCGCGAAAGCGAACACGCTGGCGAGAGCGGTGCGTCTAAAGGTCATCGATTCCCTCCTATTGGCGGGGCAGGACACTGCGTTATGTTGTGCCGCAGCAGTGACTCCGCGAGTCTACGTAACGTTGTTTGTGGCTGTCAATGCTTCGCAGATTGCTAGACGTAACAGTCCTATATAAAGGCGTGGCCGTGGGACAAAAGCAAGACGCCGGCTGGTGGTCCCAGCCGGCGCCTATGCGCTATTCGCTTGCTACCGCGTTAGCAGGAGTTGCCGAACATACCGGTCAGCGACGAGACGTCCGTGATGTCTACGAAGCTGTCGTAGTTCGTGTCGTAGCGGCCCTGGTAGCCGGGCACGCCGGAGTCGCCGACGCCGTCGTTGCCGGGGTTACCTCCCTGCGAGCCGAACACACCCGTCAGCAGCGAGATGTCCGAGATGTCGACGAAGCCGTCGTTGTTCATGTCTCGCGCTGACTGCGCGAAGCTGACCTGCTGGACCTGTGAGCCCGAGGCGTGGGCACCGCTTACGCCGGCGTTGATCGTGATGGTGCTAGCGCCGACCGCGGTAATGTACCTGAGCGTCTCGAGCGGAGTCTTGATCACGATCGGCTGGTTCTGGATGAAGCCGGCGGTGCTGGCCACGTTGAGAGTCGTCGCACCCGCTCCAGCGGCTACCGACAAGGTGGTCGCGCCGGGGCCCGACGTGAACGTGAACGGTGGGTTGTTGCCGTTGCGGCAAGTGTCGCTGGCGTTCGTCACGCCGTCGTTGTCATCATCCGAGCCGCCACCGGCAAGACCCGGCGCGTTGTTGCAGGCGTTCTGGTTCGTCGGGTTGGGGTCGACGCCGATACAGATCGTCTGGGCGGCGTAGGTCGCGTGGTAGTGGCCGTTGGCCCCGCCTGGCACCAGGCCCGCGCCGAACGCGCCTGTATCACAGTCGACTCCGATGCTGTCCGAGGCCGGGCCGCCGTCGGGCACGTTAGTTCCGCCCGGAACGTCCAGGTCGAACTGGAAGGTGTTCGGGACCGTGCCGCCGCCCTGAGCGGCGCCCTCGGAGTTGGCGACCAGCGGGCAGTTGTCTATGCGGTTCTGCCAGCCGTCACCGTCCTGGTCGTTGTTGAAGCTACCGTCGTTCGGGTCGCACGCCGTCGGTAAGCCGTCTCCGTCGGCATCGCTTCCGGAGAGGACGTTGTTCTGGCGCGGGTCCCACCCGGGGGAGGGGTTCGCTGTGGCGTAGCAGGCATCCAGCGCGTTCTCATGACCGTCGTTGTCAAAGTCGCGCTGGGAGACCGCGTACTGATAGTACTTGACCCTCTGGATGCTCGCCGGGTTGGTTGAGCGCGGACATTCGGTCACCGAGCATATTCCGTTCGTCTGACCCGCCATTCCGCACTCGTTCGGGTTCGTCGGAGGAATCACGCTGCCCGCGGGACAGCCGTTGTCAACGGCGAGCCTCAGGGTGAACCCAGCGCCGGTGCCGGTGCAGGCCGCCGGCGGTGATACCGCGCCCGTGCAGGCGTTGTCGTGCGGGTAGCCGTAGATCGTTGTGTTCGACGTGAAGTTACAGAAGTCCGAGATGGCGCTGTTCGACGGAGGCGCCAGCGGGTCCTGCAGGAACGTCGTGCTGGAGTATCCCCAGTTGCTTGTCGCCCACTGGAGGTTCGGGAAGGTTGTGAGCTGGCCGGGACTGCCAATCACGAACTGTAGCGTCACGATGAGGGTGTTGGCCACGAAAGCGACGCCGTAGTAACGCGCCGCGGGCTGCACGTAGCCGCCGTTCGCCTGGTTGCCGTCGGGGTCGAAGCTGTCCCGAATGAAGTTCGGAGCGCCGGCGTCGGCGCCATCGGACACGAGGTTGACGTAGTCGGCGTTTTCGACGCCGCCGACCGGCGCGTTCCCGTGGCCGTCAGTATTGTTGGTGCTGCTACCGAGGTTGTTGTCCATGTCGCCATCGTCCTCGGCCATGTTGGCGAGCAGGTTGCTGGTGGGGCCGGCCGAGAAGATGATGTTCTTCCGCAGAATATGGGCACCGACGCTGTGGGTTGCCGGCGTGGTGCCTTCCCAACCGCGCGTCACGGTGTAAGTGTTTGTCGCGTAGTTGACGTCGGTGAGGAGCATCTCCTCGCTGTCGATCTGGATGATATTGACCGGCAAATGGTCGGCAATGCGCACACCGAGCGGGTCGGTGCCGCTGGCGCCGCCGTAGGTGAACGTTGTTTGCCCGGTGGTAGTGACCGCCGAGGCCAACGTGAGCGGGTCATTCGACGTGGCCGGGTTGCCGTCGCCCGGCGGCGTGTCGATTTCGACCGCCGTAGTATCGACGTTCGCTTCTACGAAGTTGAACGTTACAGCCACAGGGCTGTTGCAGCCCTCATTGGCGAGACCGAGCGTGGCCACTGACTGGAGCTGTCCCATGTAGGCGCCCACACCCGGAATCTGGGCCGCGTTCGCCTGGAAAACTGCGCTGCTGCCGAACGTGATGGCGCGCCCGAACAAGCCTGAGAAGTTGGCGGAGGGCGCCAGCACGTTGAACTGGGCGTGGGTGTCGGAGTGGGCCGACGTCGTACTCGGGTTGAGATTATAGAAGTCGGTCGGTCCGAAGAACGGGTTCCAGGTGGTGGCCTGACTGTCTCTTGGCGACGCCCACATAACTCCCAGGGCGACGACCAAGATGGGAATAAGGACGAGAAGCTTCTTGAGCATACGATTACCTCCCTGTGGGCTCACTATATTTAGCCGCTCCCGCCGAATGAGCGGTGAGGCAGACACAAGTGTCTGTCCGCAGACGCGACCTAGTTATAGATGTACCGTTGGAGTTTGTCAAGCCTGATGATGGGCAGTTTCCCTCCGTATTTTGAAATGGGAAAGAATTGCCGAGCGCGGGATTCTGCCATTCCGTGCGTGGTGAAGACCATCCGGCTACGGCGGACAGGGCTGGCCGAAGAAGGCCGTCAGCCGCGCGATATCCGAGATGTCTATGAAGCCGTTAGGCGGGTCCGGGGCGATGTTGTAGCGGGCGGGCGCCGGCGGCACGGCCTGGCCGAATGACCCGGTGAGAAAGGCTATATCGGTGATGTCTGAGAAGCCGCTGTTGTTGATGTCCGCGGGCCAGGCGTTGTGGCTCTGGTTCACGGGGCAACGGGCGCCGCGGTCTGTGCCGACAAAGTACTCCACGCGATCGGAGAAGAAGTCGCCGTCGAAATCCCCGGCATCGCAGGCATCCCCGAAGGCATCACCGTCGATGTTCAGCTGGTCTTGATTGGTTACCGTCGGGCAGTTGTCGCAGGCATCCCCCAGGGCATCTGTATCCTGATTGCTCTGGTTGGTGTTCGGCACCATCACGCAGTTGTCAGGGCCGGCAACGATCGGCCCGCCGCCGTCCGGATCGAGCGAGCCGTCCGAAACATGGTCGGCGTCGCAGTCCGGGTTGGTGGGGCAGACATCGCAGACATCGCCCCGGCCGTCCCGATCGCCGTCGTCCTGGAAGGGGTTGTAGTTATCGGGACAGTTATCCTGACTGTCCGCCCAACCGTCCACATCGGGGTCCTCGCACGCGTCGCCGATGGGAGTCAGCGGATGGACGACGTTGGCCTGTGTCGGGTTGTAGCTGGTGGGGCAGTTGTCAGAGCCGGTGCACCAGCTAAGCGAGGATTTGCCGGGGTCACATTTACCGTCGAGGTCCTGGTCGACTTGCGACTGCGAGCAGCCGTTGGCGTCCACCGCAAACCCCAGCGGGGTGAAGGCGCACTGGTCGGAAGCGTTGGCGATGCCGTCGCCGTCGACGTCTGTGTCGCAGGCATCACCGGTGCTGTCCTGGTCCCAATTGAGCTGGTCGGCATTCGAGATGGTGGGGCAGTTATCGCAGGTGTTAGCGATGCCATCGCCGTCGGTATCCGTGGGCGCCGATCCGCCGACATTGATCTGGTCACAGCGGACTGCTGTGTGGGCATCCGGAGCGGAAATGGGCTTGCTCTTAAACTCGACGCTCCAGGTATAGATGCCATTAGCTGGATTGGTGAGTACGTTGCGACCAGCCTCGGCCTCGGGAGTGGAGGGGTTATCGGTGCTCACTCCTTGGAACGTCAAATCGAAAGTGGTCATCGCACAGACGTCGGGCGGGTTCTGGAACATGACCGACTCAATTGTCTGTACGCCGCTGACATTCTTCACCGTGAAAGGGAAGGCCTGGAAGGGATAGCCCTGGACCGCCCAATTGGTCTCCACGTCCGGCGGATCATTGGCGTTAGAGCCTGTGTCTACGACCGTCAAGTTGTAGGTCTCCATAACGGAATCGCATGGTGGTCCGCCGAAGTTGGTCTGGTCGACGTCGACACGCAGCAGACCCGTACCGACCACAGGCGAATCGGCGCCGCTCTGGACATTGGCGATATCCCAGCCCGCCGGCAAGGTGAACTTCATGCTGCCGATTACGTGGTCGGTCGCCGGTACGGCGATTTGCTGCACGATGGTGCCGTGTGCATTCGCGGTGTTAGGACTGAGAGAAACGATGTTGTAGGCAGGCTGGAAGGCCTGCTGCGGATTAGCGCTGGAAATGCCGGGAAGCAAAGCGAGCGCGATGAGTAGAACTGCGGGGAGAATCCACCTCATCCTCAATATCCTCTAAATTCTCGATTGAATGCCGTAAGAAAAAGGGAGAGGCGAAGGGCGAGGAGAGTGCTCTCCTCGCCCTTGCGCCTTTCAATTAGCGCATTCGTTAGCGCATTCGCCCGATGCTATTTCGAGTCTATGTTCTTCGAGATGATGTCGTTGGCGTTGTTGCGGTCCTGGTGACCGTCAGACGTGGCTGCGCCAGCGCAGGCGCCGTTCAGCGGAGCGACGCCAAGCGGAGCGATGTCGTTGCCGTGGCAGAGGTCCGCCTGAAGGATGAAGTCCGTGTTGCCAGTAACGCACGGTGCCGCCGGGTAGTCGACCGTGAACTGCACCGTTGTCGTGGCGGGCCAAGCCTTCAGGTTAACAGTTGCCTTGGTCAACCACTCGACGTCGGCGTCGCCGTCAATGTTGATCTGTCCGGACTGAGTCACCGTCGCGCCTGTAACGCTTCCTGCCACAACCGATCCCGCGGACTTGCCGGGCGCTGGTGATGGCCCAGGCCCGGGCACGTAGGACGGCTGGGAGTCGAGGTAGATGGAGATTTCCCCGCTGTCGGCCGCGTTCCCGACGGCGTTGCTGAGGAGCAGGTTGTATCCTACCGGGCCGCCAGCGCATGCCACAGTCGGCGAGTTGAGGGTCTTTATGGCGAGATCGTGCTGCGGGTTAAGCTGACAGCCGGTATCCGCCAGGTCGGTAGTGAGGTC
>VBJT01000024.1 GCA_005880075.1 Chloroflexota bacterium | reverse complement strand
AACCGAGGCTACGTGCGACCCGATGGGTTACCTGTCGGGCCCTCGATGCTCGGTTGGAGAGCGCGGGGGTCTCTCGATGCATGGCGCTACCCCCCGGCCTCAAGGTGGAGGGAGGAAGCCGCCATTTGCCAGATCTCTTCAGGCGTGAAGAATGTGGTGCGGTAATCGTTCCAGCGGTCGGTCTTCTCGTCATAGCGGCCGTCGTAGGCTTCCTGAACTCTGTCGTATATGTCCTTCACGACCCGGCTGGTGGTCGAAAAGCGGACTTCGGCGCCGCGGCGTCCCGCTTCCGCGTTAAGCACGGCGACGATGCCTTCCGAGCCCGACATTGCGCCGATCACACTTCGTTCCGCTTCGGTGCGGCCGACGAGGGCCGGGTCATACGCGAGATAGATGAGGCCGCCGGGGGCGTTGGCTTGCTTGGCCACGCCTGCCTGGTGGATGCCGGCTTGGGTCGTGAAAACTTCCCCGACGATGGGGGCGGTTCGCGGAACCGGGATGAGGTCCTTTTGGATCAGAGCCGCGAGCTCCGCGAGCACCGTGAGGTCGAATCCCGGGTCGCCGTAAAGGCGGATATAGGCTGTGACAACCTGCTCGAGCGAGGTGTTGCCGGTGCGCTCGCCGAGCCCGGCGAAGACGCTGTTTACCTTGCGGCAGCCGTAGCGCCACGCGGCGACCGAGTTCGCCGTGGCGAGACCGAAGTCATTGTGGCCGTGGAATTCCAGCTCGGCGCCGGTCTCACTGCGGAGTGTCGAGATGAGCTTGGGGATCCCCTGCGGCATCGCGGCGTATGGGTCAGGTACACCCCAGCCGATCGTGTCGCATACGCGAAACTTCGCCTTGCCTTCGGTCTGCTCGAGGACGGTCTGCATGAATGGAATAACCCAGCCGTAGATGTCGGCGCGCGTCGTGTCCTCTAGGTGGACGCGCGGGGTGATGCCGTACTCCATGGCCGTGAGCACGGGCTTGAGGTACTTCTCGACCGCCTCTTCCTTGCTGTGGTAGCCGAGCTTATCGAAGATGTGGTGGTCGGAGGAGGAGGCGAGCATGCCAGTTTCTTTGACGCGCCCCTGGCTGACCTCGTACAGCTCCTTTACGTCTTTCGGGTTGGCGCGAATCCAGGTCGTGATCTTCGGGAATTCGTAGGCGCGCTCGAGCAGCTTCTCGAGCACCCACTGGTCGCGCTTCTGGTAGATGAACGTCTCGACCGCGTAGATGCTGCCCGTACCGTTGTCGAGCCGGTGAAGCAGGTCGACGTAGCGTAGGCGCGCTTCGTTCGGGAAGAGAGGGATGCGTGAGTCCTGAGCGCCGTCGCGAAGGGTAGTGTCGGTGATGAGTTTGGGTTCGGTTTCGGGTGCAGGAAGCGGGGCCGGCTCGTTTTCGAGCTGGACGGGCGGCATCCGGCCGTCGAAGTTGTAGTAGACGCGTTCGGCGTTGATTTTACTCTTGGTTACCATTTACCTCTTTCGCACTGCGCGTGCCGAATCGAACTTCATTGTAAGGGAAACGCGTGAAAGTTGAAATGGGAAGTGGGGTTTGAGGTGGCAGGTGTCAGGTGTTAGCGATTAATCTTCGAGCCGGGACCCGGTCCATTTACGCACGCGCGACTGCTCTCTGGCGCCGGCACGCCAGGTCTTGACCGTCTGGTCGCCGTTTTCGCTGAACTTGATGTAAGCGGCGTCTTCGATATCCAGCCAGAAGAGGTGGTAGGGCTCTTCTGGGCGCCAGCCGGTAGTATCGAAGGTGTGCTGGGCGCTTCGCTCGCGCAGGCCCTTGTCCGTCACGTCGACGGCGCGGCCGCGCAGCTTTGCTTCGCCTTCGCTTCCGTCCTTGTTCGAAACGACGGTGTGAACGAGGCATCTCGGGTCGCGCATGAGGTCGAGCGCCTTCTTGGACTGCCACATCATGCCGAGCAGCAGGTGCTCCTCGAAGATATCCACCTCCAGCGGGCTGATGCGCGGCGTGCCGTCCCTGCGGGTGGTGCCCATCAGCGCGAGGCCGGTCGTATCGAGCCGTTCGCGGAAGAGGCCGGCGAGCTCGGGGGCGGCTTGGGAGAATTCGGTCCAGTTCATTAGACCTGAGGGCGCCCGGCGGGGAATGGCGCGCGCGGATTGCAGTGTGCATGGACTCCCCCGACGTTCTCGATTCGGTACCCTTGATCGGGGTCGTCATGAAACTCAGCCGACAAGCGGTCGAGCTCCCAGTGAGTCAGCGGAAGCGGCTCGGAACACTCCGCGCAAATACCGCTCTGGGCCTCGTAGACCACCTTCTTTAGTTTGCCCTTTATGTAGTCTGCGCGAAGACTTCCCCGATCAATCGCCCAGTTCTCGAGCTTGCGTCTGAGGAACATTTCGAGTCGAGGGTCCTCAGCTGCTGCCTGTTGAACCAACCTATCTATCTCCGACCGAAGGCTATTCCAGATGTCTTCCCTACTCACCGCCCAGTCCTCCAGCGTGCTCGTATCCCCCCTCCGGCAGGCAGAGTTCGGGGGCTTGAGGAGGCGGCGCATGATCTTGCCGCTGCCGGTCTTGGGAGGACGAACTCGATCTCGCGGGGGGCGAGAGCTGCGCCGAGGCGGTCACGCGGCGAGTCATCGGCCACGAAGCTCTTCCATGTGCCGAAGAACCGTATCCTTGTTAACTCGCTCACCCGTCTCCTCGATGTCCCTGCCAAACCGGCGTCCACCTTCTTCCCGATTGACAGTCACGACAAGCAATTGCACAAGGCCGTCGGTCTTGATGGTGTAGCTATGGGGCACATTACCGGGAAGAAACACGAAGTCCCTTGGACCGGCGTCAAGGGAGTCGTCGCCGCAGGTGAAAGTCAGTTCCCCGTTGAGCACATAGAAGATCTCGTCTTCGTCTTTGTGCGTATGCGTCGGCGGCTCCTTTCCCTTCTCGGTAGCGAACTCAATGAATGCGATGTCGTCGCCCATCTCATTGCCCATCGCTTTGATTGTAAAGAGGTAACCGGGGCCCCAGCGATAACTGCGGCCCTCGGCCTCCTTAAGAACATACCCTGGCACCTTTGATTCGCCGGGCATTTTCCCGTTACTAAGTCGTTATTGGGGGGAGTGAGCGAGACATAACTTTTCTCGATTCACGTCAGTCCTCCAGCGTGCTCGTATCCCCCTCCGGCAGCCCAAGCTCGCGGGCCTTGAGGAGGCGGCGCATGATCTTGCCGCTGCGCGTCTTGGGCAGCCCCGGGACGAACTCGATCTCGCGCGGGGCGATCATAGCGCCGAGGCGGTCGCGCGAGAATCGGATGAGCTCGCGGCGGAGCTTTTCGTCGGCCTCGTAACCGTCCTTGAGGGCGACGAACGCCTTCACGACTTCCATGGCGACGGGGTCCGGCTTGCCGATGACCCCGGCCTCGGCCACGGCTGGGTGCTCAATCAGCGCGCTCTCCACTTCGAACGGGCCGACGAGGTGGCCGGCCGTGTTGATCACGTCGTCCGCGCGGCCGACGAACCAGAAGTAGCCGTCGGCGTCCATGCGGGCGCGGTCGCCGGTGATGTACCAGCCGTTCTGGAAGCGGGAGTCGTACAGCTCCTGCTTGTTCCAATAGGCGCGGAACATGGAGGGCCAGCCGGGACGCAGCGCCAGGTGGCCCTCCTCGCCGGGCGGCATCGGGTTGCCCTCTTCGTCGATGATGCCGGGCTCGATGCCCGGAAAGGGGCGGCCCATGCTGCCGGGGCGGATCTCGAGCGCTGGGTAGTTGGCGATCATGATCGCGCCGGTCTCGGTCTGCCACCAGTTGTCGTGAAACGGAAGGCCGATTACTTTCTCGCCCCAGACGACGGCCTCGGGATTGAGCGGCTCGCCGACTGACATCGTGTAGCGCAGGCTCGACAGGTCGTGCTTCTTCGGGACGTCATCGCCTGCCTTCATCAGCATGCGGATGGCGGTGGGGGCGGTGTACCAGACGGTCACCTTGTACTTCTGAATGAGCGAGTACCAGGTGTTCGCCCCAAAGCCGCCCTCGTAGATGAGGCTTGTGACGCCGTTGCTCCAGGGCGCAAACATCCCGTACGAGGTCCCCGTCACCCACCCCGGGTCGGCGGTGCACCAATAGATGTCATCGTCGTGGAGGTCGAGGACGTACTTGCCGGTCGCGTACTGGCCGACAATGGCGTCGTGGACGTGCGCCGCACCTTTCGGCTTGCCGGTCGTGCCGGAGGTGTAGTGCATGACGGAGTAGTCTTCGGGATCCGTCGCCACCGTCTCGAACTCGTCGGATCGTGAGCCGACGACCTCGTCCCAGAGGACGATGCCGTCGCCGGGCTCGGCCTGCTGTCGGCGGGTGACGAGAACGACGTACTTGAGGTCAGGAAGGTCGCCCCTTATCTCCTTGACGCGGGCCCACAGTTCCGGCGCGGTCACAAGCACCTTCGCACCGCTGTCGGCGAGCCGGTCCTTCACGGCTTCGGGGCCGAACGCAGAGAAGAGCGGCCCGATGACAGCGCCGAGCTTCAGGGTGCCGAAGGCCGTGAAGTAGCACTCGGGGATGCGCTCGAGGAACATGAAGACGCGGTCGCCCTGCTCGACGCCGAGGCTGCGCAGGCCGTTGGCGGTCCTGTTCGCCTCGCGCGTGAACTCGGCGAAGGTATACGTCTCGGTCTCGCCACTTTTGCCCTCCCATAGCATGGCGGGTTTGTCGCGCCGGTCCCCCTTCACGTGGCGGTCGAGACATTCGTGGGCCTTGTTCAGCGCGCCGTCGGGCATGCCGTCGAGTTCGTTCCGAACCGCATCCCATGACCAGTCGCGGCGGGTCTCCGCGTAATCGCGGAGGTTGGGAAGCACCAGCATCTGGTCGACGGGTGGCTTGGCAATCGGGGCATATTCCATGGCGCGTCTCCTCAGTGCTGAGTGCCGGATGGCGAGGCCTGAGCGTGCTCAAAATTTAGCGCAGGGCGTTGAGGTGGTCAACGAGGCGCATGCAGCGGCGGCTAAAAGCCACCGGGCTAAATTTCGGCGTGTTGTGTTTGCGGGCAGTTTCGGCGCGCGCCTATCATGATCAGCGCATGGACCTCGAAATCGGCGGTGTGAACGTCTTCGTCGCGTTTGCGGCGGGGCTGCTGTCGTGTCTTTCGCCGTGCGTGTTGCCGCTGGTGCCGGCATACCTAGGCTATTTGACGGGCGCGTCGCTTGAACCAGCGCAGGCGGGAGGTCGCTCAGCCGGCGTCAAGCAGATCGCTGTGGCCGCCGGCGGCGGGGGAACATCGACGGTTGCGCTGCCCATAGCGAGCGGTCCGCCCTCGCCGTTCCTGCATGCGCTCAGCTTCGTGAGCGGGTTTTCTCTCGTGTTCGTGGCGTTCGGCGCGTCACTGGGAATCGTCGGCTACTTCCTGCGGGACCACCAGGAGATCATCCTGAAGGTCTCCGGCACCCTGCTTATCGTGATGGGATTGCATCTGGCCGATATAATCACGATCCCGTTTCTCCATCGTGAGCGGCGAATCGGTGCGACAGCCGGAGCGCGGATCGGCTACGCTCGCTCGTTTGCCGTCGGGTCGACGTTCTCGGCCGGCTGGAGCCCGTGCATCGGGCCGACCCTGGGTGCGATTCTCGGGCTAGCGGTATCGAGCGGGACAGTCGCGGAGGCGGGCGCGCTACTGCTGGTTTATTCGGCCGGGCTTTCAGTGCCGTTTCTGGCGATGGGGCTGGCTTACAACGGTGTGAGACCTCTATACGAGCACGTCAAGCGCTACTCCGGTGCGATTAACGCGGTCAGCGGGGCGATGCTCATCATCGTCGGCATTCTCGTGTTTACCGGCAGCCTGGTGGACCTCAATGGCTGGTTCGACTTCGGTTTTCTGGGCGATATTTCGGCGAAGGCGTGAAGGGCGCAGCACACGCTCTCACGTCGGTTCGATGTATGCAGGAGTCGAGTCCAAAACGCCACGTGAGTACCGAATCCAACGCGTGCTGCGCCCCTACGATGTCGTATACTGACGCCGTAGCGGGATAGTACGCAGGAGGACGCTCATGAGAGACGTGGCCGTAATC
>VBJT01000023.1:14990-17226 GCA_005880075.1 Chloroflexota bacterium | reverse complement strand
CAGCGCCCGCTTCTCAACCGCCCAATCCATCATCCGCCTTTTGGTCGAGAGCGACACCAGCGGCAAGACGTCGAATGCCGAGATCCAAGCCAGCCGCTCTAGCATCACCGGTATCTGCGAAAGCTCGCCCACGCACAGCCCGTACTGCCCGCCCGACTCCAGTTCGACAACGGAATGGCCTTCCGTGTGGCCGGGCGCCGGGACGAGTCGAACGCCCTTCGCCGGTTCGAGCTCACCTGCGACGAGCTCCACCTGGCTCGCATCCTGAAGCGGCTCGAAGTTCTCGAGGAGATAAGTACCACGCGTCCGCTCGTTCGGGTGCGTTGCCGACTCCCATTCGCTCTTCCAGACGAAGTAGCGGGAGCGCGGGAACGCCGGAACGGGAATGCCGTTCTCTATCACCGTGTTGCCCCCGCAATGGTCGAAGTGCAGGTGAGTGTTGACCACGATATCGATTTCGTCCCGCGATACGCCTTCCCGTCGCAGGTTCTCGAATAATCCCCCGCTCTCCTCGATCACCATTGCCCCGGGCGCCTTCACGGGCTTCGTGCCAACCCCGGTATCGATCAGGATCGTCTTGCCCTCGGAGCGCACCAGCAGCGAGTTCAGCCCGACAGGAATCCGGTGTTTGTCGTCGAGGTCCGGCGTGTAGCGCTCCCACATTACCCTGGGCACGAGCCCAAAAGTCGCCCCGGCGTCCTGCCGGATCGTGCCGTCGCTGACGACAAGCAGCTCGAGATCACCGAGGCGGAACCAACGACCCATCGCCGTGAACATAGGCATCCGTCGGAGGGCGGTCAAGTATAGAAGCGTAAGCTACGGCGAAAGGGACACGCGCAGCGCGGCGCGGCGCGCTGTCCGCCGACCAGCAGGCGTTATTTTGTGACGCACCGACTGAGGCGAGGAATTCAGGAGGTATAGACCTTGGTCGGGCATTTGTTTCTGTTCGGATCGTCACTCTAAGGACGGCGTCAGCGGCGTCGCCAGAGGCTTCGCTGGGGCAGGCGATTGCAGCGCCCGCAGGTCCACCTCAACGGTACCACCGCTTAGCGTGACGTTGAAGCGATCGAGCAGGGACCCCCGGCAGGCGCCCGAAAAGCAGCGGCCGGTCAGGTCGTAGACGTAGCCGTTGCAGGTATCCTCGAACCAGCCGGTGCGGCCCATGAACTCGAACTCGCGACGCCATTGCAGCGGGCACTTCGATTCGAGACCGCGGTCGTAGAGGGCGACGAACTCGGTTTGGGCTAGCCGGACGACCCAGACGTTGTCTTCGTCGAGGAGCTTGGGAGCGTCCGGCGTGAACTTCTCCACGCGCCCGGCATCGAGTATCTTCGGGTGCACGTAACCGCCCGAAGCAAGAGATATGATAGCGCCGACCGCAAGTACAACCCCCGCCAGTAATGGGACTCCGAGGCCGATGCGCCACGGCCAGGTCGCGAGCCTGCGACCCCAGGAAGCCGTGTCGCCGTTGACCGTCACCGTCTCGCAGTCTGGGCTACCAGCCGGGACTCGAGCGCGAGGCCCTGCGCCAGCGGCAGCTCGATTCCCTCGACCACGGCGCGCTTGGCCAGGCGGACGGTGGCAGCGGGCTGGGCGAGGACCTTGCGTGCGAGCTCTTCCGCCTCCGCGTAGAGACGCTCGCGCGGGACGACGCGCTGGACCAGGCCGTGGCGATAGGCGGTCTCGGCATCGATCGGGTCGCCGGCGAGGATCATCTGCATCGCGATGCCGGGCGGGATGTGACGCGGCAGTGTTTGCGAGCCGCCGGCAGACGGAATGTAGCCGAGCCCGACTTCCGGAAGGCCGAGGCGGGCGTCATCAGAGGCGATCCGGAAGTCACAGCACATGGGCAGCTCGATGCCGGCGCCGAGGGCGAAGCCGTGGACCGCGGCGATCATGACCTTATTGAGTGAAAGCATGAAGCCCCACAGATCGCGTTCGCGGTGGGCACGGCGGGCCTCCACGTAAGACGGCGCGGTGCCGAACTCGCTGATATCGGCGCCGGCGGAGAAGGCGCGGTCCCCTGCGCCTTTGAAGATGACGACGCTGACATCGGGATCGTCCCGGACGGCGTGCATGAGGTCCCAGAGTTCGTCGCGCATCTGCATGTTGATGGCGTTCAGGACCTCGGGGCGGTTGACGGTTATCCAGGCAAGGCCGTCCGAAGATTTTTCGTAAAGGAGGGTTTCGGTCATTTGCGGTGCGGTGGCGAGGGCGGAGCAAGCCCGCGCCCCTA
>VBJT01000023.1:11477-14875 GCA_005880075.1 Chloroflexota bacterium | reverse complement strand
TGGCGCCGTCGGCCTCGCTTAAGCCGGTCTCGTCGAGTAGCCGGTCAACGAGGAGAACCAGAAGTTCGCGCGCCTCCTGGGCATCGAGCTCGAGCTTCACAACTCCTTCTCCCTGATCGACTGGTAGCGTCCCTTTTGCCGGACCATGCGCGTCGTCTTCTCGTCGACGTACGTGCCGAGCGCTTCGTTCAGGCCGATGGCAAGGCGGTCCATCTCGACGGTGCCCGAAGCGCGATCGGTGCGCCAGCGCCGGATGGCCTGCTTGCCTTGCTGGGAGACACCCGACTTATCGATGATGTAAGAGCTGATGAGGCTCATGAGCGACCAGGCCTCGTCGAGTTCAAGGATGACCTGCATGGCGCCTTCGCTTCTTATTGGCCCTGGAATTCCGGCGTGCGCTTTTCGAGGAATGCCTTCACGCCTTCGGCGCGGTCTTCGGTCGTCTGGAGAATGATTGTGAGGTCGGTCTCGAAGCGGAGGGCCTGTTCGAGCGGCATCTCGATTCCATGCGAGACTGCCTCCTTCGCGTAGCGGACCGCCAGCGGGCCGCGCCTGGCGATGCGCTGCGCTACTAGTTCGGCTTCCTCCGCCAGTCGCTCGCGGCGGACAACGGCGCTCACGAGGCCGATGCGCAAGGCCTCATCCGCCGTGACCGTCTCGCCGGTAAGGATCATTTCGAGCCCCTTGCCGCGCCCGACGAGGCGAGGCAGACGTTGGGTCCCTCCGGCGATCGGAAGCAGGCCCATCGAGACCTCCGGAACGGAGAAGCGAGCGCCCTCAGCAGCGATGCGGACGTCGCAGGCGAGCGCGAGCTCCAGGCCAGCGCCGATGGCATCGCCGTTAAGGGCGCAGACGATGGGCTGCGGCAGGTCGGAAAGGCAGCCGAACGGGTCGGGCGGGATGCTGTGGCTGCGCAGTGCCGCGACCGGATCTATCGTCTCGCCGAGCAGGGCGTCCCAGTCCCAGCCGCGCGAGAACACATCGCCTTCAGCCGATAGAAGTACCATACGCACGGCGTTATTGTCGGCGATCGTCTCGCGGGCTTGAATTAGTTCCCTTATGAGACGGGCATCGACCGGGTTTTCGGCGTCGGGGCGGCGCAGCGTCAGCCGTGCGACTCCACTGCTGGTTTCGAGCGAGAGCGTTTTGTCGCCCATGGGCGTTCGAATTGTAGCAAAGGGCGCCGAGGCGGGCGAGGGACGCCGCTTGTCGCCGCTGACCTCGCCTGTTATCATCCCGCCTACACCGAACGGAGGAGCATCGCCCGTTGCCCGATTCCGCCCTGGCCGGCACACGCGTCATCGACCTCTCGCAGGGGATCGCGGGGCCGTACTGCACGCGGCTGCTCGCGGACCTGGGAGCGGAGGTCATCAAGGTCGAGCCGCCGGAGGGCGACTACGCGCGGCGTCTAGGGCCGTTTCCAAACGACGTTCCTCATCACGACAGGGGCGGGCTGTTTCTCCACTTGAACGCCAACAAGAAGAGCGTGACGCTCGACCTCGAAACGACGAGCGGGCGGGTCGTCCTTCGCAAATTGCTGGCGAATGCGGACGTTCTCGTCGAGAGCGAGTCGCCCGGTGTGATGGCCGGCCGGGAGCTCAGCTTCGAGCAACTGAGGGAAGAGTTCCGGCAGCTCGTTTACTGCTCGGTGACGCCGTTCGGGCAGACCGGGCCATATGCATCGTTTAAGGGCAATTCGCTCACCGCAATGGCGCTGTCGGGCCTAATGTACATCACAGGTGATCCTGGTAAAGAGCCGCTATGCACGGGCGGCGAGCCGGCGGAGTACTTCGGCGCGCTGCACGCCTGGGTGGCTATCCTCGCGGCGCTCGAGCTCCGCGCCAGGACCGGCGCCGGGCAGCACATCGACGTCTCGATGCTCGAATCGCTGGGCTGCGCGGACGAGTACAACACGACGATGTACGCCTACCTCGGCGCGATCCGCAGGCGCTTCTATTCCCGGCACGCAATCCCGACATACCCGAGCGAGATCTTCCCCTGCCGTGACGGCAGCATCGTGGTTATCGGCGGGGCGACGGGCTTCCCGCTGATGATGGCGGTCCTGATCGAGCAGCCGGAGCTGGAGAGCAACCCGCTGTTTCAGAACCTCTGGCTGCGCTTCATGCAGTGGGATAAGTTCGAAGAGATCCTGAGGCCATATCTCGCGGAACACGACTGGGAAGACCTGCTGACGCGCGCGCAGGAGCTGCGAATCCCCTTCGCGGCGGTTCTCGATGCAAAGACGCTGCTAGAGAATGAGCATCTGCGGGTGCGCGGCTTCTTCGTGGGGTCGAGCATCCGGAGCTGGGGAAAGTGCCGATGGCGGCGCATCCGTTCAAGATGTCGGAGACGCCGCTGCGGGTGGGGCGCTCGCCGCTGCTCGGGGAGCACGCGCACGAGGTGCTGGGTGAGATGGGGTACGAGGCGCAGGACCAGCTGGTGCTGAGAGAGAGGGGGGTGACATGACCGCGCCTGATGTCATTCTGAGCCCCCCGATTCAGTCCGGCGAACGTGGCGGGCCAAGCGATGGCCAGACAACCACGTTTGTTGACGAGAGCGAAGAATCCCGGCGGCCTCGATGAAGCAGATGTACGTCTACATCATCGCAAACCGCTCGCGAACTCTATACACAGGTATGACGAACGATTTGCCGCTCAGAGTTTGGCACCACAAACATATGCAAACGGACGGCTTTACGAGGCGTTATCTCATTGATCGGCTTGTATACTACGAGCTCGCTCCGGATGCTGCTTCAGCGATTCAGCGCGAGAAGCAGATCAAGGGGTGGGTTAGGCGCAAGAAAATTGCGCTCATTGAGTCTGTCAATCCGGAATGGCGGGACCTGAGCCTCGACTTCATCGACATCAGGCCAGCCGTGGCGCCCGGTCCATTCCACCTCGGGGAGCGGGACCGCCGAGATTCTTCGCCCTTGATCGCCGCCGTCAGAACTAGAGCCAACCCAAAACAGCGAAGCGGCGACCCGAGCCAGCGAGGGGCTCAGAATGACGGAAAAGGCGCGCCTTGACGCTGCCCCTCTCCGGCATCCGCGTTCTCGATCTGACACAGGTATATGCTGGGCCGACATGCACGCGAATTCTGTCCGACCTTGGGGCGGACGTGATCAAGCTCGAGGGGCTGAAGCGGATGGACATCACGCGGAACTTCGTGATGCCGGAAAATATCGGGAAGGACGATTACTGGAACCGCGCGGGATACTTCCTGTTGCGCAACGGCGGTAAGAAGTCGATAACGCTGGACTTCAGCGATCCGGAGGCGGTGGAGCTGGTTAAGCGCCTCGTACCGCACGCCGATATAGTCGCGGAAAGCTTCACTCCGCGCGTGATGGCGAAGTTCGGGCTCGATTACGAATCGCTGAAGGCGATCAAACCGGACGTCAT
>VBJT01000023.1:0-11366 GCA_005880075.1 Chloroflexota bacterium | reverse complement strand
ACCGACCCCTATTCGGGGGTGGTGGGGGCAGGCGCGGTGCTGGCGGCGCTGCATTACCGGCGGCGGACCGGGAAGGGACAGTACATCGACCTGTCGGAACACGAGTCGGCGATACCGGTCGCAGGGTACGCGATTATGGAATACGCGCTGACGGGCCGAATGCCGGAGCGTATCGGCAACCGCAGTGAATGGTACGCGCCGCAGGGCGTCTATCGCTGTCGTGGCGAGGATAACTGGATCGCGATCACCGTCCGAAACGACGCCGAGTGGGAGGCGTTTTGCCACGCGGCCGGGCATCCCGAGTGGGAGAACGGGCGCTTCGGGGACGTGCTCGGGCGCTTCCGGAACCACGATGAAATCGACGAGCTGATAACGTCCTGGACACGTGAGCAGGACCAGATGGAGGCGATGCACCTGCTGCAGAAGGCGGGCGTGATCGCGGCCGCTGTGCTTAACCCGAAGCAGGTCTTGCTCGACCCACACCTGCGCGCGCGCGGCGCATTCGACATGATCGACCAGCCGGACGTCGGCATTCGGCCCGTCGCGCGGCAGCTCGGAGCGAAGTTCTCGGCGTACGAGCCGGATAGCGCGCGGCCTGCGCCGAAGCTCGGCGAGCACAACCGCGATGTTCTCCAGGGAATGCTGGGGATGAGCGACGAGGAGCTTGCGCGGCTGGAGGAGCAGAAGGTGATCGGAGACACCCCGGAAGGGGCGGTGCCGCTGGACGTGATGCGGATGTTCGTGCAGTGGCCGACGACGACGTTTCAGCAGATGGGGACGATCGCGGGGCTGGACGCGGACTATAAGCAGCAATTGGGGATTGCGGGAAATGAGAAAGAGAGTGAGTAATGTGAAGTTTGGGGTCAACACTGGGCAGGCGAACACGACGTGGCCGGAGCTGCTCGAACTGTGGCAGGAGCTGGACGGCGAGTCGAACTACGACTACTTGTGGCTGGTCGATCATTTCGTGCCCGGCGCGGGCGGAGCCATGGGCGCGGACGGGCCGCACCTCGAAGGCTGGACGGCGCTGGCGGCGTTGGCAATGGCGACGGAGCGGGTGCGGATCGGAACGCTGGTCACCGGCAACACGTATCGCCATCCGGCGGTGCTGGCGAAGATGGCGACCACAGTCGATCACATTTCCGGAGGGCGTCTGGAGTTCGGGCTTGGGGCTGCATGGCATCAGTACGAACACGAGGCGTTCGGCATCCCGTTCCACACGGCACGTGAGCGGCTCGAGCGACTAGAGGAGTCGGCGCGGGCGATCAAGCTGCTCTGGACGGAGCCGCGGCCGAAGTTCGAAGGGAAGTATTACCAGCTACATGAGCCGCCGTACAACCCGCCGAACGTCCAGCAGCCCTACCCGCCCCTTCTGATCGGCGGTGGTGGCGAAAAGCGAACGCTGCGGACGGTTGCGCGATACGCAGACGCCTGCAATGTCTCGGGGACGCCGGAGGAGGTGCGGCACAAGTTCGAGGTGCTCAAAAAGCACTGCCAAGACGCCGAGCGCGATCCTTCGGAGATCCGGCAGACGATCCAGGTAATGCTCTTCCTGAACGAGGATCCGGCCTTCCAGCAGCGCGTCGTGCAGGGAGTGATGGCGTTTCGCGGGAGCAATGAAGATGACGCGCGGCGGTCCGTGCTTATGGGTTCGGTCGACGATGTGAGGGCGGGCGTGCAGTCATTCGTGGACGCCGGGGTGCAGGAGATCTACCTGCAGCAATTCCCGCGCACGCACCGGGAATCGCTGTTGAGGTTCTCGAAGGAAGTGATTCCGGCGTTTCACTGACGGTTCGTTCCGCGGTCCGTTGACAACCGACCACGCGGGCGTATAATCCAGTCGAGCCCAGCAACTGAATTTATGGGAGGACGACAATGCGAATTGCTGGGTATTCTCGTCTCGCAATCGTTGGTGTCTGTCTGACGCTTACGGCGTTAGCGCTATTTCTTGCTGCCCCTCGTTCGACTAGGGCCGTCCAAAGCCCTCGGATCAGCCTGGACATGGACCCCGCGGGCAACAACTACGACCCCGCCACCAACACCATGACCGTCGGGACGGTGGACGGCTGCCTGGCGAGCCCTCAAGCGAACTCGAGCACGCATACTCACACCGCGCAGCTCGTGATTCAGAACGTCGAAGACCTTATCGGCTGGCAGGCGCGGCTTAACTACAACGGTGATGAGATGCGGCCAACCAATATTGATTTCGATCCATTTCTCGACACGACGACGGGGCAAGAAGTGTCGTTTGACAACTTGCCAAAGGACAACGCGACGGGAAAGCATCGTGAGATTGTCGCCGGGTCGTCACTGCCTCCGGGCGGACCGTATCCCCAAACGGCGCTCATCGGTGCGGCCTACGTTCGAACACAAGATTTCGCGATCTCGCCCGACACCCCGCCAAAGAACCCTCCAGACGACCCGTCGTACGGTGCTCCGAATGGTGGCGTTCTGGCTTCGGTCGACTTTGAAGTGGAGGGTGATCAGACCGGGCGCACGCTGTCTATGCAGGTAGATGACGGCATTCCGAACCCGCCCGGCAGCGCAATCACGGTCTTTATGGACGAAGGCCTGATACTGAGTGATTATTTTTCCGAAGGCGAACTCGCCAGCGGCTTCCACGCCGAGGGAGCCGCGGCATGTTCGCCGATGCCGTTGCCGACAAACCCGCCAGGCAGCGCGAGAAACGCTGACGTGGCTGTGACGGGGCTTGAGATGGCCGCGCCAGAATCAGTTGAGGCGGGCAAATACTCCGACCTTCACATCACCGCGACCATTCAAAATCGAGGACCAGACGAGGTCGAGGTTAGCTACGGCGGCGAGATGCGGTACGGCAAAGATTGTACGGGGCCATTGCAGTCTGGCGACGGCTCAGAGCCTGTGCCGGCGGACACTGAGATTCGCAAGGAAGTGAGCGTGTCGTTCGCCTGCGCTGGATCGGCGGATGGCGCCCGGTCGGTCGGCATACGCGCCATCGTAACGGCACACGGACCGTACGGGACTCAGGATCCGAACCCATTCGACAACGGCCGGACGGCGCAAGTGACCGTGACCGTGATCGGGACGGCGCCGCTGCCTACGCCGACCAGTCCGGTCCCCACGCCAGCACCATATGGCGTGGCCGACTTGCAGATTATGGGAGCTTCAGTATCGGCCCCGGCATCTGCTCCTGCCGGACAAGGTTTTGATGTGATGGTTAATATGGACATCAGGAACGAAGGGCCTGACACAACTCCTTTGGTCGTGTCGAGCACTGTTCTTGTGGTAGCTGAGGGTGAATGCGTTCGGCTAGACTACTACCCTAACGTCGTCGAATTAGGCGATATTGGAGCACAAAGCGAGCGTCATTACACTACCGGCGCAAAACTTGCCTGCACGGGTGGCTCCGATGGAAGCTCGGCGGCGACGATTGACATTAGTCTTGGGGCTTCGGGTTGGGCCGAGGATCCCAATCCTCAAAACAATTCATGGAACGGGCAAGTAGCTGTAAACATACTTGGAACAGCGCCTTTGCCAACCCTCGCACCCATCGATGGCACGCCCATCGATCCCAGTCAAGTGCCCGACTCCACTCCATCAAATCCTGGAGTTGGCGGCAGCTCTTCGAGTGGCACGCCGGAGGGTGGGGTCAGCCCAGCGGTGGCCCAAGCGAACATCCGGACCCCGGCAGCGGCTGTGCTTTCGGCAGCCGCTTTCCCGCAGACCGGCCAACCGGCGGGCGAAAGCGGGCCGAACTGGATGTTGCTTGCCGTGGCCGGAGTTGTGCTGGGGCTGACCGCCGCCACTGCCATCGCGGTTCGACGGCTGATCTCGCGTCGCGCCTAAAAACGCGCCGCCCTGTGATAATCTTTGGGCCGCGATGGCCACGATTCTCGTCACCGGCGGGACCGGCGATCTGGGCTCAAAGCTAGCCGCGCGGTTCGTTGCAAAGGGCGAGACGGTCCGCGTGCTGAGCCGGCGGGTGCGGTCGCCGGAGGCGACGACGGAATGGGCGCAGGGCGACATGGAGACCGGCGAGGGACTCGCCGAGGCGGTGAAGGGCGCGGATATCGTCGTGCACGCGGCGACCGGCGGCGGTACGCGGGCGAAGACGGACGTGCCGGGCACACGCAACCTGCTCGCGGCGTGCAAGGAGGTGGGGACGCCGCACTTCTTCTACGTCTCGATCGTCGGCATCGAGAAGATACCGCTCGGGTACTACAAGGCGAAGCTGCAGTGTGAGCGGCTGATCGAGGAGTCGGGCCTGCAGTGGTCGAACCTGAGAGCGACGCAATTCCATGCGCTGATGGACGGCTTCCTGCGCATGTTCTCGCGCGTTCCGCTGATCCTGCCAATTCCGAAGTCGTTCAAGTTTCAGCCTATCGAGACGGGCGAGGTGGCCGACCGCATTGTCGAGGACGCGGCCAAGGGGCCGGTCGGGCGGCTGCCGGACCTCGGCGGGCCGGGGGTGCTGACGTTCGGGGAGATGGCGAAGGCCTGGCAGGAGGCCCATGGCAAGCGGCGACCGATCGTGAACGTGCCTCTTCTGGGACGGGTCGCGCGGGCGTTCAAGGAGGGCTACAACTGCACGCCGGAGCACGCGGAAGGAAAGATTACGTGGCGCGAGTGGCTCCACGCGAAATACGCGGCCGGCTTCTAGGGCCGAGCACGGACTTCAAATATCTCGCCTTGTCGCAGTCTTAATTCATATCGAGACCACGCCGGTCTAAGCGCGTGCTGCGCCCGCCGCTGCTACCGGTTTGCCTCCGCGGCCAGTTCTCGTTCGGCCTCGAGCTGCTGTTCGCGAGGCGCGCGCCAGGTGATGCGGCCGCGCCAGCAGAGCCAGGCGAGACCTGCCACTAGCGCGAAGGCCAGCCCGGTGACGAGTAGAAACGTCGGCGACGGCCCAATCTCAGGGCGGTAAAAGATCGCGGGCGAGGTGAGGGCGACCGTCGGGAAGACGCCGAGATTGCTCACGGCCTGCATGATCACGCCGCCGAGACTGAGGCCGGGCACCTCTTGGTCCTCATGACCGGGGCGTTTGATGATGATGAAGAACACGTCGAGGTCGGGACGGGCGACGCCCAAACGGGCAGGGATCAGGCACAGGGCCAGAAAGCCGCCGCTGATGAAGGCGATGCCGAGCGCCAGGCCGAAGGTCGCGGGCCCAACGCCTTCGCTTGCGGCGGCGAACGTTAGCATCGTGACGCCACTGAGCAGCTTGGCCGCCGCAATCCAGTGTGGAATCAATAGGGTCGAGGCGGCGAGCTTGATTTTCCCGCGGTCACCCGTGTTCGCTTCGGCGACGGGAAGGCGCCATATGTTCGGGGCGACGAGGTAGGCAAGGCCAATGCTCAGTTCCACGAATCCGAAGAAGCCGGCGAACTGCCGGTGCGACCATGGTTCGAGCCCGCCCAACGTGCTCATCGCAATTAACGCGCCGGCGAGGTTTATGAAGGACAAGGAGAACGTGAGAACCATGCCTATGACGGCACGCCAGCTCAGAGTATTTATGGTTCGCATAGATGCCCTCACGGCCGTGCATGGCCGCGCCGTTTCTTGTATCACGAAGGACGCCTCATCTGTGCTACTCTTGGTGGCGCGTTGTCTCGCAAAGTAGTAACGGAACGCCGTGACCGAGCGTTCGTCGTTGCGATTAACCGGCCAGAAGTTCGGAATTGCGTCGACGGTGAGACGGCAGGTCTGATGTTCGAGGCGGTCGAGGAGTTCAAGCGGGATGATGGCCTCGACGTACTGATTCTGACCGGCTCGGGGACGGAGGCATTCTGCTCCGGCGCGGACCTGAAGAATATCGGCTCGCTCGGCGCAAGGCCCGGAGCGCGCGAGTCCGGCCCGATGGGCATATCGCGCATCACTGACGTACAGAAGCCGGTGATCGGCGCAGTTGAGGGCTACTGTACGGCCGGAGGGCTGGAGCTCGCCTGCTGGTGCGACTTCCGGGTAGCGTCGACGAGCGCGCAGTTCGGGGTGCTCAACCGCCGCTGGGGCGTGCCGCTCGTGGACGGTGGGACGCAGCGGCTGCCGCGCATCGTCGGGCTCGCGAACGCGCTCTATCTCATCGAGACGGGGGCGCTCATCGACGCCTCGCACGCGCTGCGCATCGGGCTAGTGCAGGAGCTCGTGGCGACGGGCAAGGCTCTCGAGCGGGCACTGGAGATCGCGCGCATCATGTCGACGTACCCGCAGGGTGCGATCCGGAACGACCGCCGAGCGGCGCTCGAAGGGCTCACGCTGCCCCTGGCAGAAGGGCTGGCGCACGAGGCGGACGTGCACCGCGACACGGCGCGGGACCCGACAATGGCAGAGTGGCTCGCGCGCTTCGCGAAGGGCGAGCGCCCGCAGTCCATCAGGCCGCCTGAACTCTAGATCTTCGCGGCATTCCTCGTTCCAATTTGGCCAGCTTTGTGATATTCTGCTCATGGCGAGCCCAGGGGAGGAAATCATGTCACCCAACGCATCCCCCTTTACGCGGGCTACGCTTGTGATTCTCGTACTGGCCGTGTTTTTGGCGGGCCGCAGCGCCTTTGCACAGCCAATTGTCTCCTTCACTGTCAATGCGACATATGATGCTGTCGACGCCTCGCCTGGAGATGGCGCCTGTGGAGACGCGACTGGGGCGTGCACGCTGCGGGCAGCAGTAATGGAGTCGAATGCGCTGCCCGGGTTGAACAGCATCGATTTCGGCGGCACTTTGGTATTGACCATTCCGGGCACCGGTGAGGACGCTGCTGCGACGGGAGACCTCGACGTCACGGATTCGTTAGGCATCACTGGGGATGTAATTGACGGCGGCGGACTTGACCGGGTGTTCGATGTTGATCCCACTTCAACCGGTGCGGTTCACGTCTCGTTCGCTTATGTGACTATTCGGAACGGGTCCACATCCGCCGCGGCGGGTACTCCCGACGATCGAGGCGGCGGCATCTTGAACAGGGGCAGCGCCTCACTGTTCTTTGCGAATGTTGTCGACAGCGAGGCGGACAAAGGCGGAGGAGTTTTCAACCAAGGCAAGTTCGAGACCGCGGGGCCAACTGAGATCAGGAATAACCGGTCGGCCGGTACGCCCGCAAGCGCGGGAGGCGGCATCTACAACACCGGCAGTCTCGACGTCAGGCAGGGGGTCGTAGAAGGCAACAGCTCATCGTTAGGCGGAGGCATATTCAACAGCGGCCAAGCTAGGTTCCAAATTGGGAGAATCACTGCCAACAGCGCGACGATCAGCGGGGGTGGGGTTAGCAACGAAGGGACTATCACGATCACCGAGTCGACGATTAATGGCAACAGCACCGGGCTCGGAAACACCGGCTCTGACGTGCCCTCCACCCCGTCCGGTACCGCGACTCTGACGAACAGCACCATCAGCGGGAACACCAGCACTGGCATCGTGAACGGTGGCAATCTAAGCCTGACGAATGTGACCATCGCGGAAAACGGAGGGACCGGGTTGGCCGGTGGTCCCGTCGGCACCATAAGTCTGAAGAACACCATCGTGGGTAAGAACGCAGCGGCTGACTGCAGCTCGACGCCCAGCTTGATCTCGCTTGGCCACAATCTGGACTCCGACGGGAGCTGTCGCCTCGCCGGCCCCGGCGACATATCGAATGTTGATCCGAAGCTAGGGCCGCTGACGCTTCATAGCACCCCGTACTTCTCGACCACTTTCGCGCATGCCTTGCTAACGGGAAGCCCCGCGATCGACGCCGGCGGCAATAACGGCTGCCCGTTCAGCGACCAGCGTGGCGTCCAACGCCCGCAGGACGGAAACGGTGACGGCATTGCAGTCTGCGACATCGGCGCGTTCGAGGCGGATGCGATTGCGCAAACACCGGTGCCGACGCCGGAGCCAACGGCTGGGCCTACGCCCACGCCTGTTCTGCCGGCGGACGTGCCGCGGACGGGAGGCCCGCCTGGGGAGGCTGGCTTGCCGTTCACCCTCGCGGTAGCAGCGTTGCCGGCGCTGATCGGGGCGGCGGCGCTGTTCCGGCGATTCCTGCGCAGGCGCTGACGCCGCGGCGGACGATTGCCTAATCTCTCAGGCGGTGGTATTTTGGCGGCGAGCCCAGGGGAGGTCATCATTCGAAATATCGGACCGGCCCGCCTGGCCTTGCTCGCCGTGGCCATGGCCCTTGGTGCTTTTCTTGGTAGCGCCGCGCCTGTACGAGGCGCATCGTTCACCGTAAATGCTACGCATGACGCCGTTGACGCATCGCCGGGAGACGGCGTGTGCGCGGACGCCGGCGGTGCGTGCACGCTACGAGCAGCGGTCATGGAAACGAACGCGCTGCCGGGCGCGGACGAGATCTCGCTCCCAGCGAGGACTTATGTGTTATCGATTCCGGGAGCGGGTGAGGACGCTTCGGCGACAGGGGATTTGGATGTTACGGACGATTTGACGCTCACAGGTGCAGGGCGGGACACGACGGTGATCGATGGGAGCCAGTTGGATCGCGTGATGCACGTTCTCGGTTCAATTCGAATGAACGCCCAGAATCTCTCGTTAACAAACGGATCGGCCGGGACCTCAGCGGGCGGTGGCAAATGCAATCCATTCGCTGGCCAAGAAAACGGTGGCGGACTGTGCAACGAATCTGGAGTCGTACATCTAAGCAATGTATCGATATCCGGGAGTTCCGCAACCCGTCACGGCGCTGCTGTTTGGAACGCCGGGGTCATAGAAGTTGAATCGTCGTTGATCGTTGGCAATACACAGGAGGCAATCATAAACGGGGACAACTTCAATGAGGGCACTGCCACGCTACGAGCAACTTCAGTCAGCGACAACGGAAGAGGTCTGCGGAACTACGGCACTGCCATCCTCGAGGATAGCGTTTTCGATGGAAACCTAAACGGTGTCGAGAATTGGGGCGGCACGCTCACCATGAATCGTGGACAGGTCAAGGGCAATGGCCAGTATGGACTCTTGAATTTCGGCGATACGATGACACTATCCGGCGTCACGGTTGACGGTAATGGAAGTCTAGGTATTGCCAACGAGATGCCTGGAAAACTCGTGGTGATTGGTTCAACGATAAGCAATAACGCCGGCGCTGGGGTGTCAAGTTCGGTTGGCCAGCCGGTTGATACTCCACTTGTCCCGGCCTCTCTAGCAATGACGAACAGCACGGTGACTGGGAATTTACAGGGCGGGATTCTCACCGGCGGAGATATGGTCCTTCTGAATGTGACGATTGCTCACAACACGGGTCCGGGTGTTTCACGTGAGGATCGGCCTTTTCCCATAATAACCACGCTCGCAAACACGATCGTTACGAACGGCACCGGCCCAAACTGCTCTGGCTCGATTACGTCCCTCGGCCACAACCTCGATTCTGACGGAACATGTGGCCTCAGCGGTCCAGGAGACCTCAGCGGGGTCGGCGAAGAAGCGGGCCTTCTTCCTCTAGCGGACAACGGCGGCCCAACGCAAACTCAAGCCCTGCTACTGGGTGGTTGCCAAGGCGACGCTTGTGTCTTTGGAAGTATTGCTATAGACGCGGGAGACAACAGCAGCTGCCCGGCAACGGACCAGCGAGGCGTCCGGCGTCCTCAGGACGGCGACAACCAAGATGGCGTGATTTGCGATATCGGTGCTTTCGAGCTTGAAGGACCGCCGCCAGTGCCGTGCCCGGCTGGGCAGGCCTGTCCAAGCGTCGGCCCCGTCACGCCGACTCCGGCTCTGGCGGTTCCCACGCCAATACCAGCGCTGCCTGCCGCCCTTCCGCAAACCGGTGGCGCGCCTCGAGACCGCGGACTGCCTCTCGTCGCGACGCTCGCAGTTCTACCCGCGCTCGCCGGTGCTATGGCGCTGTCGTGGCGGTTGGTGCGCAAGCGCTGAGCGCCCAGGCTCGTCGTACGAGAGCCTGAATCCTGAGGCGGCCGGAAAGGGCGGGCGAAAACGGGCAGGCGCTGCCCAGTCGGTTTGCCGTGATCAGGTAACCTGCCCAGATGAACTCCCGTTTAAAGGGTGGGGGATTACGCGGCCGGGAGGGCTTATGTTTCGATACACGTTCACCGCGAGGCTGATCTTCATTCTCGCTCTTGTCGCAGTCGCATTGACCATCGCTGGTTCGCGACAAACGGCGCACGCGGCCAACTTTGCGGTGACCAAGACGGCGGACACTGCGGATGGGACTTGCGATAGCGACTGCTCGCTGCGCGAGGCCGTTATCGCCTCGAACGCCTCCACAGGGCTGGATGCAATCAGCCTTCCCTCCGGCACCTATAGCCTCACGATGGCCGGCGGTAGCGAGGACAGCGCCGCAACGGGCGACCTCGATATCATCCACGACGTGACGATTACGAGCGCTGGAGCGGCCACGGCCATCGTTGAAGGCGACGGGCTCGACCGCGTATTTGACATCGATCCGTTGGGCACCGGCATCACCGTGGAGATGTCCGGGCTCACAATCCGCAACGGCGGTGGCGTTCCCGGCGGAGCCGGTATCCGAAACGGCGGCATGCTAACGCTTACGGCGGTCGCCATCAGCGGCAATACCGCAGAGAATGACGGTGGTGGCCTCTTTAACAGCAGCACCGGCACGGTGACCATCACCGACAGTACCCTTAGCGGCAACACCGCCAGCGGCCCCCTCAGTTTCGGCGGCGGCGTCGAGAACTCTAACGGCAAACTGACCCTCACCAACAGCATTGTTAGCGGCAACACTGTCGGCGCCCTCGGCTTCGGTGGCGGCATTGACAACGGGGCCTTCATGTCTAACGGCACACTGACCCTCACTAGCAGCACCATCCGCGGCAACACTGCCGGCACGGGTGGCGCAATCCGGCAGAGTGGCGGTACAGTCACGATTGCCAATACTACACTCAGCGACAATACTGCCGCCGTCAGCGCCGGCGGCGTCTTGTTCGAAGGCAGCGGAACACTCACGCTCCTAAATAGCAACATTATTGGCAACTCTGCCGCTGGAAATGGGGGTGGTATGGAGGTCAGCGGCGGCACAGTTTCGATCGTTTCCAGTGCAATCATCAGCAACGCTGCGGCCGGCGATGGAGGGGGCATTTTCAATAATGGTGACATCTCATTCACGAATTCGACGATCAGTAGCAACAATGCAAGCAGCTCTGGCTCAGGGATACTTAATAGTGTCGCCGGTAATTTGACTTCGACGAACTCCACGATTGCCGGCAACAACGCGCCGAGCGGCTTGCACAATTCCGGAACGGCGCGGCTTAAGAACACCATCATCGGCAGCAATAAGGGCGCCGACTGTGTCGTACCGGCCGCCATCACCTCCCTCGGGCACAACTTAGACTCGGACGGTACCTGCGGACTTGCCGGGCCGGGGGATCTCCCGAATCGGGACCCTAGGCTCGGTCCGCTCGAATTCACGACGGGGCCAACGTTCTGG
>VBJT01000022.1 GCA_005880075.1 Chloroflexota bacterium | reverse complement strand
CGCCACCCCAATCAGTGCCGGCCGCATGATGAGCGAAATCGCCGACGCCATGCTGCCAGACACAATCATCTTCGACGAAGCCGTGACCGCCGGCGGCTATCTGATGCGCTACCTGCGCTTCGCCGAGACCAGCGCGCACTATCGAGCCGCTGGAGGCGGGCTCGGACCCGGCCTGCCAAACCCAATCGGCATCAAGCTAGCGCGGCCGGACCGGCCCGTCCTTTCAGTCAGCGGCGACGGCGCAGCGCTATATACGATCCAGGCCTTGTGGACTGCCGCTCATCACAACATTCCCGTCACCTGGGTCATCGCCAACAACAGCGCTTATCGCAAAGGCGCCGCCGGACGCCAGTTCGTCGAGATGGACCTCACGCAGCCGGCCGTGGACTTTCGATCGCTCGCAGCGGGGTTTGGAGTGAAAGGCGTTCGCATCGATCAGGCGGACGACATCGGCGATGCCATTCGCGAGGCTCAGAACGCTAACGAACCCCGTCTCGTAGACGTTGCTATTGAAGGGGATGTCCGCTCCCGCTGGCTGTAACATCCTTTCTCCTACAACTTGACTGCTTTACGATTAACGGCAATACGGTGAATGGCCCATGGCGAAGTCAAATCAGGAATACATCGAGGCCTACGAGACCTGGCAGGCCCACCTGCGAGATTTGCACAAAGTGCTATTGGAGGGGCAGAGGCTGGAGCCGCCGAAACTGAAGGGCCTTCTCAATCGCGAGGCGCGGTCCAAGGAGCACTACGATCGAGCCAGGCGGCAGCTCCTGGGCCTTTTAGACTGATTAGCCATCCGTTCATGACGAAACCTGCCCGTATCTACGCCTTCTGGACGCACGTTTTAGCAGTAGGTTATGCGTGCGGCAGTCTGGACACTACCGTTGGCTAAATCCCTGGACAAGGCCAGGGAGGCCCCGGCACGGGAAGAACCGGCCGGCGATATCGCCGCGCGCGCCGGCTCCCCGGACGTACTGGCGGAATGGGACCTTGTCAAGCGCGCTCAGCAGTTCGACGCCGCCGCCATCGAGGCCCTCTACCAAGCCTACTACCCGAAGGTCTACAACTACAGCTTCCTCCAGATGGGAGACGTCCAGGCCGCCGAAGACCTCGCTTCCGACGTGATGCTCAAGATGATCGAATCGATGAATAAGTACCATTTTCGGGGCCTACCCTTCGGCGCCTGGGTCTTCCGTATCGCCCGGAACCGCCTAATCGATTTGCACCGCCGTCGCAGGCGGCGCGGTGAGGTCGACCTGAGCGAGACCCTGAGCAGCGCTCTCGCCAGCCCGCAGGCGCTCGCCGAGCGGGCGCTCGAACGCGGTCAGCTCCAGGTGGCCCTCAAGCACCTTACGGATGAACAGCGGCAGGTCATTGTACTCAAGTTCATCGAGGGCTTCGACAACCGGTCGGTCGGCAAAATCATGGCCCGCAGTGAAGGTGCGGTGAAGTCCCTACAACACCGGGCGCTCGGCTCGCTGCGGCGCCTCCTCTATTCGGATCCCGCCTAAATGGAATTTCGAAGTTTCAACTCCATTCTCGACGAATGTATCGCCGCTCTTCAGCAAGGCGAGAGCCTCGACGACTGCCTGGCGAGATATCCTGCGCACGCGGAGCGTCTCGAGCCGCTCCTTATCCTTGCGGACAAAGTCCGCAACACGCCTCCAGCGCTACCGCGGCCTTGGCCGCAGGCCGCCGCCTGGCAGCGCATACGCCAGCGGGCCACGGACCTTCGCACGGAACCGCAGCCGGTCCCGCTCAGCTTTGATTACGGCGCCTGGCTTCGTCCCGTGGCTATTACTGTGGCCCTTTTACTGGCTCTTTTCGGAGCCACAGGCGGCACCGTTCTCGCAGCCCAGAATAGCCTTCCAGATAGCCCTCTCTACCCGGTAAAGCTCGCTACCGAAGACGTCAGACTGTGGTTCGTCTTCGACGACGTGCACAAGGCCGAGATTCTGGTTGACCAGTCCAATGAGCGCATGGACGAAATCCTAGAAATGAACCGGCAGGACAAGTCGGTCCCCAGCAACGTTCTCTCCGCGCTACGTAGCCGCAACCAACGCGCTGCCGATATCGTGGCTAAGCACCCGGACGAGACGGCCCTGCAAACATCTCTGGTACAGCAAGCCGAAGCCCAGGAAACTAACCTGATTCTGCTTTACCCGCAGGTCTCAGAGTCCGACCGGGCGCCATATAACGAAGCCCTTGCTGCCACGCACAATGCGCGGCTACCTGCGGATCAGGCTGTCGCCGCCATACATCCGGAAGAGCTTTCGGACGGCGTCCAGCACATTTCCGGCATCGCTGAGAAAGTCAACGAAAACCTGTGGAGCGTAGGCGGGCTCGAGGTCCGTGTCGACCAGACCACCATCGGCCAGAAAATCGAGAACGGCACCGCTGTCAGCTTCGTTGTCGGCAAGAACTCCCGCGGACAGCTACGCGCTCTCACCGTCTCGATAAGCCCGGCCGGGCTACCGCCCAGCGGATCGGTCGTTTCCGGGCAGATCGAGCAGGTAACAGATGAAGGAATCGTCATCGCCGGACAGCTTATCCCCTTTAACAGCCAGACGTTCGTGGGGGGCAGGGTCAAGAAGGGGCAGAAGGTTGAGGTGAAGTTAGGCCAGTCCGACACGGGGGTCGTCGCTTCCACCGTCCGGCCGGTGACAACCCCGGCGCCCGCGAACGACGAGCAGGAGCCGCCCTCTCAGTTCACGTTCGAAGGCGTGATCGAGGGCGACGTGAAGAAGCCCACCAATGAATGGAAGATCGGCGGCCTCGCGTTCACCATCACGCCTGACACGGCGATCGACGCCTCCGCCGGCCAGGCGAAGAGCGGTGCCCGCGTCCTCGTCGAAGCCACCCGGGCGGATGAAAAGCTTTCCGCCCACAAGATCACCGTTCTCGCCTCGGACTCGCCCCAGGATTCCGCCGCGCTTATCGGCGTCTTCAACCGGTCCCGGGGCGGTGTGTGGTACGTGGCTGGCCTCCAGGTCGTCCCGCCCGAGCGTACTGCCGAGCCGCTGGAGGGCACCCTCCTCTTCGTTGACCTCGCCCGCCACGGTACTGACCTGGAGGTCAAGTCCTATACCCGCATCCAGGCACCGGACGACACCAATCTGGTCCGCCTGGATGTCACAATCACCAAGCTCGAGGGAGCGATTTGGACGGTCGACTTCGGCACCGTCCGCGTCTCCTCAACCGCTGACTTCTCCGGGCCGGAGGAGACCGTCGGCGCCCGCGCGATCGTCTGGGGACGGCGCAACCAGAACGGCGTCCTCGAGGCGACGTTCGCGCGCGTCCTCGATAAGACAGCCGTCGTCCCAACGCCTACGCCCGCCGCGCCCGTGCCGACCACGATCCCCGCCGGCAACGCCGGCCCGTAAGTCGCGCGGGCCTAACTAATTCTTCCGTCCTCGCCTCGCCCTTCGTCTTCGCACTTCGTAACCGCGGACTTCGTACTTCGTACCTCGTCTGTCGTTTCGCCGCGTTCCTGTAAAATCAAGTCGGGCCCCCGTCGTCTAGAGGCCCAGGACGCCACCCTTTCAAGGTGGAGATCGCGGGTTCGAATCCCGCCGGGGGCACCAGGCACCCATTAGCACCCATGCCACCCGCCCCACGGTCGCCGACCGCCGTCTACCCACTCCGCCTCGCTGACCTCATCTATCCCGAGGGCCACCCTCGCTATTGTGAGACCGGACCCGTTTTCGCGTTTCTCGTCGATCACCCGGATGGTCTTGTGCTCGTGGACACCGGCATCGGCCCGCCGCACCAACTCATCGACCGCCTCTACAAACCCGTCCGCTACCCGCTTGATGAAGCCCTCGCCGGCCTCGGTCTCGCGCCTAAGGACGTCCGTCTCATCATTAATACGCACCTGCACTTCGACCACTGCGGCGGCAACCAGTTCTTTCCGGGGCGGCCACTCCTCGTGCAAAGACGCGAGCACGAGGCTGCCGGTGCGCCGGGGTACACCCTCCCTCACTGGGTCGAATTCTCGGGCGCCAATTACCGGCTATTAGACGGAGACAGCGAGCTGATGCCTGGCCTTCGTGTCCTCCCGACGCGCCACACGCCCGGCCACCAGTCTGTCGTTGTCGATACGGACAACGGCGCAGTCGTCATCGCCGGTCAGGTAACCGAGACCGCCGCAGACTTCGAGGCCGAGCAAGAGGAGTCGTCAATACAGAAGCTCAAGTCCTTTCGACCAGTTCGTGTCTTCTTCAGCCACGACCATGCTACTTGGCCGTACGGCTGAGTATCCGCATCGCTATAATCGCGACCACACGAGATTAAAAGGAGCGCTCCCATGCCTGACTTCACAGACATCCTCTACGAGAAGCACCACCGCGTACGCGGCGCCGCCTGGATCACAATCAACCGCCCCGACGTGATGAACGCCTTCACCGGCCACACGCTGACGGAAATGCGCGATGCTGTCGAAGCGGCCTCCGGCGATCCAGAGGTCGGAGTCATCGTCATCACCGGGGCCGGTGACCGCGCCTTCTGCGCTGGCGGCGACGTCCGCTGGCTTCAGGAAGTCCAGCGCGAGGGCGCCGTCGGAGCGGCCCCTGTCGATCCGCATGCTGGCATCGAGGACTGCCTGAAGCCGGTCATCGCCCGCGTCAACGGCTTCTCCGTCGGCGGGGGCAACCACCTCGCCTACTTCGCCGACTTCACGATCGCCTCAGAGCGCGCCACCTTTGCGCAGGTCGGCCCACGCGTCGGCAGCCCGGCCTCGGGTTACTATGTCGCCTATCTCACCCACGTCGTCGGCGCCAAGAAGGCGAAGGAGATCTGGATGCTCTGCCGGCGCTACTCCGCCCACGATGCGCTCGATATGGGTCTCGTCAACGCCGTCGTCCCGCACGACAGGCTCGATAAAGAGGTCGACCACTGGTGCGAGGAGCTCCTCGCCAAGAGCCCGAGCTGCCTCAAGATTCTCAAGGCCTCCTTCCGAACTCTCTATCAGCCCCTCCGCGAAGCCTCTCGACGCGACTGGGTCGCCGAAATCACCCCCGACTTTTACCGCAGCGGCGAGGCAGACGAAGGCAAGAACGCCTTCCTCGAGCGCCGCGAGCCTGACTTCTCGCGGTTCCCACGCTAGACTCTACGCAGTAGGGACCGCCGCGGCCATCTCCAGACCCAGTTCCTCGATGGCCATCTGCCGCATCAAGAACTTCTGCACCTTGCCGGTGACGGTCATCGGGTACTCTTCCACGAATTTCACGTACCGCGGCACCTTGAAGTGGGCGATTCTGTCCCTACAGAAGTCCTTGAGTTCGTCTTCGGTAAGAATGCCACCCTCGCGAACGACTACCCACGCCATCAGCTCGTCGCCCATGCGCTCGTCCGGCACACCGATCACCTGCGCGCTCGCCACGGCCGGGTGCTGGAAGATCACCTCCTCGATCTCGACCGGATAAAGGTTCTCGCCGCCTCGGATGACCATGTCCTTGATCCGTCCGACGATATTCAGGTAGCCGTCCCCGTCAATGGTCCCAAGGTCGCCCGTGTGCATCCAGCCGGCGCGGTCGACCGCTTCGGCGGTCGCCTCGAGGTTCTCCCAGTAGCCCTGCATCACCAGATAGCCGCGCGTGCAGACTTCGCCCGGCGTGCCGGTTGTCGCCGTAAGGCCCGTCGCCGGGTCCATGATCTTCGCCTCGACGTGCGGCAGGACGGTACCCACCGTGCTTACCCGCCGGTCCACGCTATCCTCCGGCCGCGTTAGAAACGAGACCGGCGCCGTCTCGGTCATGCCGTAACCGATGCAGACCTCGCTCGCGTGCATCTCATTGATCACGCGCTTCATGACTTCGATCGGGCAGGGTGCGCCGGCCATGATCCCCGTCCGTAGCGACGTCAGGTCGAATTCGGCGAACCGCGGGTGCTCGAGCTGCGCGATGAACATCGTCGGCACGCCATAGATGCTGGTGCAGTGTTCCTCCGCGATCGCCTCCAGCGTCGCCAGCGGCTCGAACGACTCCGCAGGGTAGACCATTGTCGCCCCCGATGTTACGCACCCCAGATTCCCAACGCCCATCCCGAAGCAGTGATAGAGCGGTACCGGAATGCAAACGCGGTCCGCGGCCGTATAGCGGAGCAGCTCCGCGAGCGAGCGGGCGTTGTTCAGAATATTGTGGTGCGTTAAGGTCGCGCCCTTGGGATTGCCGGTAGTGCCGCTTGTGTACTGGATGTTGATCGGGTCATCCGCGTCCAGCAGCGCCTCTCTCCTCTGCACGTCCTCCGCTCTCACGTTCTCGCCCGCCGCGAGCATCTCGTGCCACAAGTCGGGGAAGTTGATCGCGCACCTCATCGATCCGCGCCAGGTAGTCTGAAGTCTTGAAAGCAGGCGCCGTCACGAGCAACCGCAGCCCGGACTGGTTTACCGCATATGCCATCTCTCCCGCCCGGTAAGCCGGGTTGATGTTGACGAGAACCGCCCCCACCCGCGCCGTCGCGAACTGCAGCAGCGTCCACTCCACCCGCGTGGGCGACCAGATTCCCACGCGGTCGCCCTTCTCGATCCCGAGCCCGAGCAACCCCCGGGCGACTTTCTCGACTTCCCGCCCTAGCTCACCATAGGTGAGCCGCGCTCCCTGGTGACGCGAGACCAGCGCCTCCGCCTCGGGCTGCCGCGCAATTACGGACGCCAGGTATTCCCCGATCGTTTGTCCAGACAACGGCGAAGCGCCCGCGCCGCAAACGTATGACTTGCAAAGACCCATGATGAAACTCCCTTTGTGCGTCCGCGAACAACGGTCCAAGTGTCCACGAAACTACGCCTCCCCACCCCCATTGTCAACGCCGTGCAACGACCGGCTCTGACCTCCACTCTCCTGGCTTGCTCCTTGTTAGACACATATGGAACTGATCTGGCTCATTCCGGTGGCCGGCCTGGCCGCCGTTTTCTACGCGGCCTTCCTTACGTGGGACGTACTGCGCCGGGACACCGGAACTCCTGAGATGCAGGACGTCGCCTCAATGATCTTCGAGGGCGCGATGGCTTTCCTGCGAAGGCAGTACGGCACCATCGCGATGCTGGCCATCGTTACCGCCGTCGTCATTGCGCTGGTCGTGGGCGCGGTCTCCGATGGCGTCAAGGAAATCATTGCGAGCGCCGGCTCTGTCACTTACGGCAAGAAGGAGGTCGGCCAGTGGGAGGAAGGGCTTCTCACCGGCATCGCCTTCATCGTCGGCGCCGCCTGCTCCGCCCTCGCCGGCTACATTGGAATGTACATCTCGGTTCGCTCGAACTCGCGAACCGCCTCCGCCGCGACCCGCAGCCTTCGCGAGGCGATCACCGTCTCGCTGCGCGGCGGTGCCGTATCGGGCTTCCTCGTCGTCGCGCTCAGCCTGCTCGGCGTCTCAAGCATCTACTTCATTTATAGCAAAGTGCTGGGCAACTCCGAGGCGATCACGCCCTTCCTCATCGTCGGCTTCGGCTTCGGCGCCAGCTTCGTGGCGCTGTTCGCCCAGCTCGGCGGTGGCATTTATACCAAGGCCGCCGACGTGGGGGCTGACCTCGTCGGAAAGGTCGAGGCCGGCATCCCCGAGGACGACCCCCGCAACGCCGCCGTGGTGGCCGACCTTGTCGGCGACAACGTCGGCGACTGCGCGGGCCGCGGCGCGGACCTCTTCGAGTCCATGTCGGCCGAAAACATCGGCGCTATGATCCTCGGCGTCGCCATCTACAAAGTCACCGGCGACCTCCAATGGGTCGTCTTCCCGCTCGTCCTCCGCTCGTTCGGTATCTTCGCGACGATCGCCGGGCTCACTTCGGTGCCTCTCTTCGCCCGCGACGACGGCCAGCAAGACCCAATGACCCCCCTGAACTACGGCTACTACATCGTCTCAGCGCTCTCTGTGGTCGGTCTGTTCATAGCGACGATTGTGATGCTGGGCGATGAATGGTACTGGTTCTTCTTCTGCGGCCTCATCGGCATCGGCACGGGAATCGCCTTCGTCTACATCACTCAGTACTACACCTCCGGTGGCTGGCGTCCCGTCCAGGACATCGCCGACGCCTCTCGCACCGGCCCCGCGACAAACATCATCACCGGCACCGCCGTCGGCATGGAGACCACCGCCGCCACCGCCATCGCCATCGGCATCGCGCTCGTCGCATCCTTCGCCCTCGGCTCGCGGGCCGACATCCCCGGCGTCGGCGGCTTCACGACTGGCGTTTTCGGCACGGCCGTCGCCACTATGGGCATGCTCATGTCCGCTGCTTACATCCTCTCGATGGACACCTTCGGGCCGATCACAGACAACGCCGGCGGCATCACGGAAATGTCCGGCGCGCCCGAGAGCGCCCGCCACATCACCGACTCGCTGGATTCCGTCGGCAACACGACCAAGGCGTTGACCAAGGGCTACGCCGTCGCCTCGGCCGGGCTTGCCGCCTTCCTTCTCTTCAGCGCCTTCCTCGACAAGGTAAAGGAGCGTCTCTCCATTCCACTGAATGAAGGATTGCCGATCGACATATCGAACGTGGACGTCTTCGTTGGAGCCCTTATCGGAGGGATGCTCGTCTTCGTCTTTTCGTCTCTCGCCATACGGGCTGTGAGCTCCGCCGCTCAGGACATCATCCAGGAAGTCCGGCGTCAGTTCCGCGAGGACCCGGGGATCATGGCGGGTACCTCCCGCCCGGACTACGGCCGCGCAGTCGACATCACGGCTCGCGCCGCCCTGCGCAACATGATCGCTCCCGGCATTCTGGCCGTCGGCACGCCGATCGCCGTCGGACTGATTTTTCGCTACGTTCGCGCTGCCGATTACGGCGGGCTCCACGATGCTTCCGGCTGGCTCGCCGTGAGCGGTCTACTCATGATCGGCACAATCACGGGGATCCTCCTCGCGACGTTCTTCAACAACGTCGGCGGCGCTTGGGACAACGCCAAGAAGTATATCGAGGCTGGTAACCTGAAGGCCGTAAGCGCTAACCCGGGCGCGGTCGAGGTCCTTGGCAAGGGCACCGAGGCCCACAAAGCGGCTGTCGTCGGCGATACGGTGGGCGACCCCTTCAAGGATACAGCGGGCCCGTCGCTGCACGTGCTCATCAAGTTGCTGAGCACTATTACGCTCGTGATGGCCCCTCTGTTCATTCCCTAGCGATCACTCGCCCCTTGTCCGCCCGGGGCGGCACCCGGCCCTTGCACCAACTCCTGGACCCTGCTGGTCATCCTGTGCACCTCTTTCGTGAGGTCCAGCAGCTGATGTGACATCGTAATCAGTTCCTCGTTCTGGTTCTGCTCAAGTTGCACCAATTGCCACTGATCATCCGCCAGTGCCTGCCGCTTTTCGTCCGCACGGTTTTGCGAAATCATGACGAACGTGCTGAGGAAGATGGCCTCCAGCGAGACGATCATCGTCAGCAGGCCATAAGGGAAGCTCTCGATGCCACTCACGAGCAATTCGGTTCTGAACGTCGCGCGCGCGTTCCTCCGCATGTCGAATGAGGGCTGGATGAAGCGGAATCTTGGCCGCCACTCGAATTGTCATCGGAATTCTCCTCTCCCTTTCCGGATCTCTCGTCCCGGTGGCACCGGCGCCTTTCGCCGTACCCAAATACAAACACCCGGCGCCGGCCGGAGTCTAGTCGCCCCGGCGACGAGCGACCCATTCCTTGACACCCGTTGCCCACCGTGTGCTAGCATCGGGCTGGCCTCAGCGATTTTAACGTTCTCCAGCGTGAATGGAGGTCCGTCATGCGGTTCCTGATTGGTTTGCTCCTTGGTGTCGCCATGGGCGCTGCCGTCGGGCTGCTCGTTGCGCCACAGCCGGGAAGCGAGACGCGGCGCGCCCTCCGCGAGCGCGTACAGGGCGGCGGCGAAGAGATCGACGACTTGGAAGAGACCGTCTGAGCTCTGAACGCTGCGAGCGGGTTATCGAGCGCCCTTGAACACTATTCCGCAAAAGCTCGTTATCGTTATCACCGATGACGACGAAGCGGACTTACTTATCGGCAAACTGGTCGATCGCGGCTATCCTGCGACCAAGGTAAGCAGCACTGGCGGTTTTCTGCGCAAGGGCAGCGCGACGATCCTGTCCGGCGTCGGCGCCGGCGACGTTGAGCTCGTCCTCGGCATCATCCGCACGGAGTGCCGGCCGCGCACCGAATATCTGCCGGCGCAGGCGACGCCGTTTCCAGACGCCGCCCTGCCGCGCGAGCCCATCGAGATCCGCGTCGGCGGCGCCACCGTCTTCGTCCTCCCCGTCGAGCGCTTCCTCAAGACCTAGCGCCGCACCCCCTGATCGCGCCCCCGCTTTCGACGAGCGCCCCGACGACTACACCCGCACCGGCAGCCCCGAAAGCTCCCTCACCCGCTAGCGACGCCGCCTGCGCAGAGCCTGTACGGCCGCCAGGCCGCCCACGGCCGCCGCAGACAGCGCGAGCGCCACTGCCCCGGACCTC
>VBJT01000036.1:6095-11547 GCA_005880075.1 Chloroflexota bacterium | reverse complement strand
GATTCGAGACTTCCTAAACACAAACTTCCAGGACTCCTCGGTACAGGTAAAGAAGTTCATGGCGGCCTTCATGCTGCGGGTGAAGCTTATTCGGATTGTGACACCAAGTCTGGCGCATGCCTTGAAGGTGTTCGAGACGATCAACGAACGAGGCGTGGGCCTAAACGCGATGGACCTCCTGAAGAATCTGCTCTTCATGAGTACTCCTTCGTCAGAATTCGCAAAGCTCAAACAGCGGTGGAAGAACCTAGTAGACACGCTTGATTCATCGCGCGAAAAGCCATTGCGCTTTCTTCGCTACTACATCTTGTCCCACTACAAGTTGGACGAATCATCTCGTCCAGTACGTGAGGACGAGATTTACGAATGGTTCGTGGGGCACAAACTCGAGTGCGGAATTGAGACCCAGCCGTTGGCCTTCGTCGAGCAGCTAGTGACGTGCGCGGGCGCGTGGCGAAACTTCGTGAGGGGACTAGGGATCGATGGAGCGCCAAACCGCTACCTGATGAATATCAGCTGGCTAAGCGGTGCAGCAAGGCAGCACTACATTTTGCTTCTTGCCGGACGAAATTTGCCAGCCCCCCTCTTTGCGGAGTTGGCACGCCACATCGAGAACCTGTTTTTCTGCTATGTCATAACCAGGGAATCGACGAAGACATTCGAGCGAAACTTCGCTCGATGGTCCAGCGAGCTCCGGGCGGCGCAGACTGAAGAGGACCTTGAGTCCTTCATCCGCCGCTATTTCTTGCCAGATATGCAGACCCGGCTGAATGCATTTAGGTTCGCGATGAGCGAACTGACAGAAGCGCGAATTCAGCAGTATCGCCTTCGCTACATACTCGCAAAGCTTACTCAGTACGTCGAAGAGCAGGCGTGGCGAAACCCCAGCGATGGCGATCTCAGTAAGTTCGTTCACGGGTCAGTCAATATTGAGCACATCCTTCCACAAACCCCGATGTTCGAAGTGGCCAATTGTTTCGACCGGCCGGACGAATATAACGACTATAAGTACAAGCTCGGTAATCTGACCCTGCTGGAGAAGACAATCAACACGTCGGTATCGAACTCAAGTTATGACCAAAAGTGTGCCGGCTATGGCCAGTCTTCTTTCTTGCTGACGAAATCCCTTGTCGAGAAGCCACATGTCGGCGTTGACACGAGCCTTAATCGTGCTGTGAAGGACCTGATTCAATTCGACACCTGGACCTCCGATTCGATAGACCGAAGGCAGCAGATGCTCGCGAATTTGGCGGAGGCGGTCTGGATGAAAGACGTATCTCCCGCGCAGGAACAAGATGGCGACGTATAGAACGCGCAAGACGCGAAAGCCGCCTGCTGGCCCAACGCCGGTGGAGGCACTGAGGCACGGCGACAAGCGCAAGAACATTCCGACGGCGGAACTGCATGACTTCATGGAGAAGGACGAGGCGGCGCCGCCGCCGATACTTTACCCGCGTGACCCGTCGCTGGACCCGCAGCTGGTGTGGAAGGGCAAGGACGAGCAGGACCGCGAGGACCTGGCGGTGCCGGTGGTCCCGATCTACATCCAGGAGAAGATCCAGCCGCGGGCGATCATCGAGAACGTGCGGGCGCAGGCGCGGGCGGGCCAGCCGGAGCAGATGAACCTGTTCGCGGACTTCAACGGGATTGAGTTCGAGGAGCTAATTGAGTTCTATCAGCACGAGCAGAACTGGTCGAACCGGATGATCCTGGGGGACTCACTGTACGTGATGGCGTCGCTGGCGGAGAAGGAGGGGCTGAAGGGGAAGGTCCAGATGATCTACGTGGACCCGCCGTACGGGATCAGGTTCGGGTCCAACTGGCAGGTGAGTACCCGTAAACGCGACGTGAAGGACGGACGGGCGGAGGACGCGTCCCGAGAGCCGGAGGTCGTGAAGGCTTTCCGAGACACGTGGGAGCTAGGCGTTCACTCGTATCTCAGCTACGTGCGCGACAGGATTCGAGTTGCGCATGGCTTGCTGAGCGAAACAGGCTCAATCTTCGTCCAGATCGGCGACGAGAATGTTCATCTCGTTCGATCCGTCATCGATGAGGTATTCGGGAGTGAGAATTTCATTTCGCTGATCACTGTGATGAAGACATCGAGCGCAACCGCAGAGCTCCTTGCCGGCGTGTCAGACTACCTACTCCTATACGCCAAACAGCGCGGCGCTATGAAGTATCGTCAGTTGTTCCGCGAAAAAGTTCAGGGTGGCGAAGGTGGTGAAGCATACTCGTGGATCCAGTTGCCGGACGGTCACAGGTTATCGGTTCGTGAAGCGCTCCAGCAGGGTAAGACTCTGTCCGACGGTACGTATTTCCGCCTCAGCGACATGCGAAGTCAGCGTCCTCCCGGCGACTTTCCGGTAGAGTTTCAGGGGCGGGTCATTCGGCCGCCTACAGGCTACTGGAAAACCGGTCCGGAAGGATTCCAGAAACTAATCGCTGCTGACAGAATCGTGCTGAACGGCAACACGCTCAACTACGTGCGGTTCATAGATGACTTTCCGGCTTTTCCCATCACGAATTCATGGACGGATGTAAGCAGCTCCGTCGGTGGAGTAAAGGTCTTCGTAGTCCAAACCGGTACGACGATTGTTGAGCGATGCGTATTGATGACGACCGATCCCGGTGACCTCGTTCTTGATCCAACGTGCGAGAGCGGAACGACCGCTTACGCCGCGGAGCAGTGGGGGCGGCGCTGGATCACGATCGACACGAGCCGGGTGGCGCTGGCGCTGGCGCGCACGCGGTTGATGTCGGCGAAGTACCGGTATTACCTGTTGGCGGACTCGCCGGAGGGGATCGCGAGGGAGGCGGAGGTCACGGGGCAGACCCAGCCGGAGTACAAGACGGAAGGGGACATCAAGAAGGGCTTTGTCTACAAGCGGGTGCCGCACGTCACGCTGAAGAGTATTGCGAACAACCCGAACATCAAGGAGGGGATGGCGCGCGAGGAGATCGACCGGGCGGTCAAGCGGCACGCGGAGACGGAGACGCTGTATGACCAGCCGTACGAGGACAACCGGCGGATTCGCGTGTCGGGGCCGTTCACGGTCGAGAGCCTGTCGCCGCACCGAGTGCTCTCGTCCGACGACGGGCGGCCGGAGAGCGAGCGGGAGGGAGAGCGCGGCGATACGGCGGGGCAGTTCACGGTCATGATCATCGACAACCTGCGAAAGGCGGGCGTGCAGAACCGAGTAAAGGACGAGCGGCTGGTGTTCGACCGTCTGGAGCCGTTTGCGGGGACGTGGATACAGGCAGACGGCGAGTACGCAGACAAGAGCGGGAAGTTGGTTCGGGTCGCGGTGTCGATCGGGCCGGAGCACGGGACGGTCGGTTCGGAGCAGGTGAAGGAGGCCGCGAAGGAGGCGCTGCGGGGCGCGGGCTTCGACATACTAGTGGTATGCGGCTTCGCCTTCGACGCGCACGCGGGGGAGACGGCGAAGGAGTTCTCGCCGGATGCGAGCAAGACTCGCGAAGGATTCGTCGCGGAGGAGGCCAAGAAGTACGGTAAGCTGCCGGTGCTGCTCGCCAAGATGAACCCGGACCTAGCGATGGGCGACGAGCTGCTGAAGAAGACGGGCGCGGGGAACCTGTTCATGGTGTTCGGCGAGCCGGACCTGACGATCGAGAAGAGTTCGGACGGGAAGATCGTGGTCGAAATCCGGGGCGTCGACGTCTACGACCCGACGACCGGCGAGATTCGGTCGGACTCGACGGCTGATATCGCCTGCTGGTTCATCGACACGAACTACAACGAGGAGAGCTTCTTCGTCCGGCACGCCTACTTCACAGGCGCGGACGAACCGTATGAGCGGTTGAAGCGCGCCCTGCGGGCGGAAGTCGATGAGGGCGCGTGGTCGACGCTGTATTCGACGCGCTCGTTCCCGTTCGACCGGCCGGAGACCGGGGAGATCGCTGTGAAGGTGATCAACCACTACGGGGATGAGGTGCTGAAGGTGTATGAGGTTTGAAGTGCACTGGCCCTCTGCAGGCGCTACGTTCCCGCAAGCTCGTACTTTTCCTGCCGGCGCTTGAACGGCTCCGTTCCTCCCTCGACGTGGTAGAGAATAAGCGCGCGCGTGTCGTAAGAGTCGATGGCACCCATACGCTCAATGACGCCGCGATGTGCGTCGGCCTTCATCGCAATGACTTGTTCGGCATCGGCCGAGACTAGCACGTTGGCGCTGCGGGTCGCGAACAGGCACTGGCGATTGCCTCGGCCAGCCCGAAGGCTAGCTACGATATAGTCTTCAATCCACGGTGCGTGAAGTGCGTCTTCCGGCTGATCAACGATCAACGGGCATTCGCCTTCCGCCAACGAGATCATCAGCACGACCGTACATTTTTGCCCGTGTGCGAGATCGCATAGGTCCTTGTACGTTTGACCCTCGACGGCAAATTTAATCTCAATAGCGTCGACTACATCCACCAGCTGCAGCTCGTACAATTCGTCGATCCGCTCATGATCTTCCACCGACCGAAGTAACCGCTCAAAGACCGTTGCCTCGACACCCGTAATGTCCGCGAGCTTCTGGAACTGGCGTGCCAGCAGAGACTTGACGAACGGCACCGGGTGGCAATTGGCAGCAATCGTCGCTAAATCCGCCCGGCGAGTGCCGCTTCGTAGCTCCTGAAGCCCCGCGAAGAACCACTCGCCTAGCTTGTCCGCCTCGATGTCGATGACTACCCGTCGGTTTAGTTTCTGCGTTAATTCACGCGCCTTCAGCACGCGTGCCTTTGTAATCGTCCGCCGAGCCTTCTGCAGCTGGTCGAGCGCCTCTTCTCGCTGCTCCGACAAGATTTCGGCATTCGGGACCATTTCCCGGTTGATTGCCCGTTGAAGCGCATGGAGCTCACTTTGTGCGGCTCGGAGAGCCTCCAGCTTACTATCTAGAGCTGGTAAACCGCGTCCGTCACGGTCCATATCGGCAAGCAATTGCCGGTATTCGCGATCGTGAGCGTCATATCGCTCCTGCCAGCGCCCGTGCAACGCCTCGACTTCGCTGTGAACAGCCTGCAGGTCGGCGGCGAGCCGATCACGGGTTCTATCGACGATCTCAACCACTCTTTGGTCGAGCGCCTCGAGTTCGTTGAACAAGTCCGCGGATGGAGGCGAATCGGGCAATACTTCCTCAAGCGGCTGCGGGTGAAAGCTCGGGAACGCGGTGCCGGTATCGCTTATCAGCTGATTAAGAGCGGCTAGCCTTCCCCGCATTGCCGACTGCTCAGCTTGCCAAGCGCTATGGATTTTGATTTGAGCCTCCTCGAAGAACGATTCGAGGCGGGCGATTTCTTCGGTTGTCCCGGATAGTTGTTCAAGCCGTTTTTCGGCTTCCGCCATTCTCGCCTGTTGCTCGAGAATCCTGACGGCGTTCTCACGGAGCCTGGACTTTGCCTCAGCGCCGTTGGCCTGTGCTTGTGAAATGCCGATCAGATCGTCAATCAG
>VBJT01000036.1:0-6052 GCA_005880075.1 Chloroflexota bacterium | reverse complement strand
ATGGCCTCGACGACGACCCCAGCGGGATGACCAGCACCAACTTTGACGCGGGACACCTTCGGTCCCAATAACTCACTGCCGGAGACCCATGACCTTTCGACTAAATACCGGTCTGATCCCTTACGTACAAGAACATAGACAGTATTGAGCTCGCCGAGCGCAAACGCCATCAACTTCCCTATGCCTTCGGCAATAGGTCCGAGGATCACTGCATCCAGCTGCTGGTCGAAGGCGAAACGCAGTAGCTCTAGCGTTAGAGATTTTCCGGCTCCAGTTCCTCCGATCAGGCAAGTTATGTAATCGCTGAACCGAAATCGCTGATCTGCCAAGAAGCCACCCGAGACCCAGGTTCCCTCTACGGCGGCATTGGGGAGCGGCAACGCATCGGTCGCGAGCCGGATACGCATTTCCGGGTCTAAGAAGGCCTGCTTTAGACCAGAAAGCGTAACCGCCTCCATTTTGACGTATGAAAATCGGTTGCCGACGGCGTCGAGGTGATGTTGTGCGCCCTCGACGGGCCAGCAGTCGGAACCTTGAACACACGGAACTGGGCGCGGGTACCCTGCTATGTGACCCGTCAGGAACTGTTCTCGCCTTTCGAGGTCGTCCACCTCGAAAGCGCGAATGGATTGGCAGGCATAGATGTCCTGCCGGCGCACGCCAGTTCGCTCAGTCAGCGTCCAGAATCCCTTTTCCTTATCAACGTGCGCTGCAATTGCGATTCCACCGGCCTGACGAACGTTTTCAGCTACATCGTCGATGCGCCTATCGGCCATGCTCGCGAGCATTCCCCGTTTGTCGCTATCGATGCCCACGCGGACCAGTACTTCGTGGATACGGGCCGTCGTTACATCGGGACTGAATATTGCTAGGAGATGCCCCTCGCTTGTCGAGATTTCGACGCCGGGAAACACGGTCAATGGTGTCCCCTCAGCGGCAGCACGCAACCGATCGCACCAGTCCGCCGTGTTGTGGTCAGTCAGAGCTATAGCATCCAGCCCTTTACCGATGGAGAGCTCAACTAGGTCGCTTGGCTTCGCATTCACCCACTCGGGAGCTATGTCCTGAGAGGCTGGGCTATGAACATGGAGATCGATTCGCTTGTACGTCGCGCCGGCGGTTAATTGGAGAACTTCGGTAATTTCCTGCATGATGGTTGCCACCTCAACATGGATTTACCCAACAAAAAAGACCGCCTCAACGGGCGGCATCAGGTTTGGAGCAACCGGTTCCCTAGCGGTCCATAAACCCTACATCGCCGCCCTAAGAAGACAATCCGAATTGGCGTCTGATTCGCCGCTCGAATACCGTAGCGTACATCGGCGTCATTATAACCTGAATGTAAGCGCGATGAAAGACGTAGAGCGGCCCACGCCCGTATGTATCCCAGCGTCCTGCTGGGCACAGTGGAACACGCGGCCGTTACCGGCGTATCGCTAGAGCTTGATCTCGATGTCCACGCCGGAGGGGAGCTGGAGGCGCATGAGCCCGTCCACCGTCTTCGAGGTCGGAATCGCACGCGAGTGCGTCCGACAGCCCTACGTCGGGTAGGACGTTTCTGCGCAGGCCGCCCGATGGCTATTTTCCGACGTTACGTTGCCCGGTGTAGCAGCGTCCCAAGGTAAGAGACGGTTATCCGACGGCAGAAGACACCATCGGGAATCTTGCTAGAGACGAGATGCCAAGCGCTATGCAATGGAGCGGCCTCGAATTCGAAACGGCCTCCGACCTCGCTGCCGCTGCGCGGATGTATACCACCAAGCCTGTCACCGAGGACGATGTTGACAGGCTGTTCCCCGATGACTACGCACCCTATGACGGCTATCATCTCCGTGATCTACTTAACAATAAGGGATACAAACCCCGACTCAGCGGAGAGGCGGCAACGAAACTATTGGAGCTGGTGGCAAAGGCGAAATCGGCATTTGCACCGCTTCCGGGCGAGCCAATGGACTTGGTCTTCGATCTGGACGACAGCATCGATGCGTTTCTCCGCCGCACGCTTTCAGGAGTCACCGACGATGAATACCCGGAATTGCGTGATCTTGTGTGCTCAGGACTCAATTCTGCTGATGGTCCTGACGCGAAATTGAGCCGCGTTCTCGAGATGTTGCAGCAACGCCTTCCCGGCCGGCAGCTAGAAGAGACTCCTAAGTTGCTCGAAGCGTTCGTCCGCGTGCAGGAGGCTGCTGCTGCCATGGATGAGACCTATCCTAAGTACGGCCAATTCTGGGAGCGATGCCTGCAGATCGCGCGCCGAGTCGTCAATCGCGGGCGACGCGGGACCAGACGAGTAAGGCAGCTCTACGTCGCGGAGGCAATATTCGATCACCTCTGCCATGGCGCATCCCTGAGCAAAGGCGATCTCGAGGGCACCAACCGTAACTACGCTAGGTGGTTTGGGCATGGTGCGGGATAGCAAGGCAAAACGGAAGATGCACCAGAGCCGAAAGGCGAGGTGGCTGTCCTCATGCTTCTCGAGAGTCGATGCAAGCAGTTCAGGCCTCGGATATTTGTCCAGCTCCGACGCCCAATGCGGCCCTCTCGTTTAGGAACTCTTTGACATACGGCGTCACCCGGGCAACCGGTGGGAAATCACTCGCGAGTCTTCGGAGATCCAACCAGATCGGTCCCCCCGCTCTGTTCCGGAATTACAGTTGTGATTCGCGTAGCTGTCGTCGTAACTGCACCAGCCCGTCGCACATCTATCCGTTCGGGTACAGATATGGCGAGGCGAAAGATCAACGCAGTACACGAGGGAGTACCCGGGCCCCTCGTGGACTACGGCGAACGTGACCCCTACGATGTGGCGAAGCTGGCAAGCCTTTTGCTCGAGGAGCCCTCGAGTTGGGGGTTAATCGGAGTTGAGTTCGCATTTTTCCACCAGTTCTTCAATGAACCACTGCAGCAGGAACTCAGGGCAATGCGGCGCCTGCTCTATGAGCGCGATGATCCGCCGATACCGATGACATCGGCGCAGGCAGGGGAAGCTTTAGAATGTTTGTCGCTGTATTGGGATCAAATGGACCAAGCCACGCCGTCCCGAAAGGAAAGCCGCCAGGTTACTCGGGACTCGGGAGGCACCGCGACCGAAGTATCCCGTCGCTCGCTCTTGAAGCGCTCTGACGACCTCGCTGCTCGCATAGGACGAGGCCTGGAAAAGGTAGGCCTATTGGATTCGGAGCCGCCATCCTTCTCCAGTTTGCATCCGCACCTAATGATTCTTGCGCTGCCCTTCAGTGGCGGAAAAGACTGGGGTAAGACGTCCGCCTTCGGGCGCGTAGCGAATCGACTGGACGCGCTGGGGCAGATGTTGCCAACCACTTCGCGTAGCATATACACCGCACTGGTGTGCGGTACGCCTCTATTCCCCCCGCAGCTCAGAGCCCTGGTCAGCTGCGACTGGGATGGAGTGGTTGAGTTATATCACGAGTCATATATCCGCATCTATTCTGCTAAGGTGCGCGACATCCGGCCCGTTTATCGCAATCTCACACGAATGTTCGATGTGTGCTCGCCATCTCAGGTGCCCCCTATCGAGTCGTCTTGGCGGGACGGTTATCTTCCGTTTTTGGAGATCATCATCGACTTGCGCGAAGGGAAGGTGCCGCGTCCTTCATATATCCAGCGGGCATTCAAACTGGCCCGGAGAGGGCAGAAGTTCTACGACAGCAAAACCAAGATTAAGGACTACGCTCTTGAGGTCGAAGCCTGGGCGAAGGCGACGCTCCGTCTGGCGTGCGGCCTAGGCGTGCGAGAGACGTTGAGGTTTTGGGCTGAACAATTTCTCGAGGAGAACATGACGGAGCGGGAGATTGATGCTCTCTACAGCAGGACAACAACCTCGCAGGAGATCGTCCTTGTTCAGCAAGTTCAGCGCATCTCCGACCGCGTCATCGAACTCAGGCGTCTCATCGGCGCCATATGGCCCACTATCGACGACTCGACCCAGTAGCGAGAGCGTTGGTTAGAGGCCGCAACAGCCGCTGGATCGCCACCGCCTACAACGACGCCGGCATCTCGAACAACGGCGCGGCCCGATCCTGCCGTCACTCCTAACAACCCGGCGTAATCTGGCCGCTTAGGCTTAATAGGCTCCCACGGCCATTTTGCAATGATAGACCCGAGCCGAGCAACGCATGTCGAGATAGCCGCCAGTTGGCGGAGAAAGGGAACACAAAATGACCAGCAACAAGTCCGATCGCAATGAGGCCGACCACGCGGATGAGCGGGACTTCTTGGATCTCGAGGCAAGTTGGGGGCAGCCAAAGCCGCCGCGGGCCAACGTCAATGGAACCGTCGAGCTTTACGAGGACGACGGCACGCTCTCTCTGAGGGCTGCAAGGTTCTCGGCGGAGAGCAGTGACATCGTCGTGATTACCCGTCGGAGGTGGGCGTTTGGGGGGTTTCACGAGGTATGTCTGTTTTGGCGTGGGCCTCACGATTCCCACTGGGGACTCCTCGAACAATCAATTCTGGGCGAGCTGCGAACGACACCTGGCCTGCCGCGCGAGCTGCGAACGCCACTTGGCTGGGTGATCCTATACCCGGAGCTGGGACCGCTCTTCGCCGAAAGTGGAGATACAAGGATTGAGGCTGCGGAACGATTGGAACCCGACCCGCAGCCTCGAGACGACAACCCCTTGATACAAGGAGTCATCAATGAAGACTTCAACACGTGAACAAACCGGCGTCAACTCCTGCCTGACAGCCGCCCTTGTCTACTCAGCGCGGGGGTGGGGAGTTATCCCGCTGCACACCATCAGCGGCGGTAGCTGCTCCTGCCACAACAGCAACTGCAACAAACCAGGAAAGCACCCGCGTACCGAGCATGGTCAGAAGGATGCATCGACAGACCTGGAGACCATTCAGGGTTGGTGGAAGCGATGGCCTGACGCGAACGTTGGCATCGTCACTGGTGCATTGAGTCGCTTGGTTGTGCTGGACGTTGACCCTCGCCATGGCGGTGACGTCTCGCTTCGCGACCTTGAAGCTCAGAGTGGCAATCTCCCATCGACCGTGACGTCGCGCACTGGGGGCGGCGGCGACCACATCCTGTTTGTTCACCCAGGTGGGCAGGTCAAGAATCGGGTGAGCTTCCTGGCTGGCTTGGATGTTCGTGGCGACGGCGGGTACATCGTTGCCCCACCCAGTCTGCACGCGAGCGGCCAACGTTATGAGTGGGCCGTTGCTCCTGACAGCCTACCACTGTCGCAGATTCCCGAGTGGCTGCTAGAACTAATGAGGGACCCGCCCCCGAAATCACCCGAGGTCGACCGTCACAGCTCAGACAACGGACGATTGTACTCACACGTGGCAGAAGCGGTGGTTCCCGAGGGCGCTAGAAACGCGACGCTAACCAGCCTGGCGGGTGTCCTACGCCGTGCGGGTCTCGGCGAAGACCTCCTACGTCCTGTTCTCCTTGTGGTCAACGAAGAGCGCTGTGAACCGCCTCTTGCCGAGGACGAAGTCCGAGCCATCGCCAAGAGCATCGCTAGGTATCCGCCCGACTTCCCACTAGACATAGGTATCGTTGGAAGTTCCCGGTATGTACCAAGTTCCGACACCACCAACAACGGCTTAACTTCAATAGTTGGAAGTGAGGTTGAGTACAAGTTCAATGCCAAGGCGCTCCGCGATGAGGCCTTATCGACGGGTCTCTCAACTCTCCCCTATCTCCCGCTACTCGGTGAGGATGGTTACCTTGTCGATGGATGGAGCCACCTTATTGCTGGATATCCCAAGGTAGGGAAGACCCAGTTCCTGGTAGAGCTATGCATGTCCTGGGCTACAAAGCGGGTTCTCTACATCACCGAAGAACCGAGGCAGCTCTGGGAGTACCGATTGTCGCAATTTGAAGAGTGGGAGAGCGGCACGATTCTATGTGGCATGGGCTTACCGCAGGCGCAACTTCTGCGAGAGATGAAGGATGGCGATGAGAACGTTGTGGTCATCGACACGCTGCGGCTGTTGGGTCTGAAGGACGAGAACGACAACTCTGCTCTGGCTGCGCAGCTAATGCCTGTCATCGCCACCTGCCGCATGGGTGGGA
>VBJT01000035.1 GCA_005880075.1 Chloroflexota bacterium | reverse complement strand
CTTCTTTCGAAGGGTTATCCCCCACCACTGGACAGGTTACCTACGCGTTACTCAGCCGTCTGCCACTCACCCGAAGGTCCGTGCGACTTGCATGCGTAAGGCGCGCCGCCAGCGTTCGTCCTGAGCCAGGATCAAACCCTCATCAAAAAGACTTCAGGTCTAACCTAGCTTTATTCAAGAGCCTCGCACTTCCATCCGCTATTCAGCTGTTAAGGTGCGCTCCCAAGACACAAAAACCCGCGAGTCCGCTCGCTTTCGCGAGCGAGCCTCGCGATGTCGCTGTTTGTTTGGGAACCTACCAACGAGCAAGTGTAAACGCCGAGAAGAAGCGTGTCAATCATTTGGTCGACTGCTTGGAGCCTTCGCGGCCCCGCGACCCGGCGTCGTCTGCGTTGGCTTTTAAAGAACTTTTTGGTTCGTCGTCATTGTCGCATACCACCCCGCGGCCGTCAACGCGACCGACGCAAAATCCGGGTGTCAGGTGACAGATATTAAGTGTCAGTTGGCGGCTGGGATGTCGTTCCGGGTCGCGACGAGGTGAAGCGCTTCTCGCGAATCCGGTCCAAGGGCGAACTGTTCGTCGATGCAGTGGCCGACGACCCAGGCGATCCGGTCGCCTGCGCAGAGGAGCGGTACGCCGTCACGTTCGCGGGCGGGCACCTTGGCGTCCGCAAGGATGTCCTGGAGCTTCTTTTCGCCGCCAAGGCCGAGGGGGCGGAGGCGATCGCCAGGGCGGCGGGAGCGGACGCTCAGCTCGAGGTCGGTCTGGGCGAGATCGAGGTAGGCTTCGGCGGTAGGGGCTGCGCGGGGTCGCGACGGGACCTTTGTGATCTGAGCGGAGATCGTCCAGTTGCCGGCATTCGTGTTTCCGGGAAGGATAAGCTTCGTCCTCACGATCTCGCGCGCGGCCGGAGCGAGTCCGCGCTGGATGATCAGTGAGCGCTGGTCAGCTGTCGCCGCGAAGCCGGCAGCAAGGAAGTACCTTCCCGAAGGTTTGTGGAGAGCGTCCAGAAGTGCTTCCAAGTGAACCGCTTCGATATCGACGCGCGCACCACTGATGTTCTCGAGAGCAAGGAGAATAAGTCTGCGCGCCATGGCCGGATGGGCAGCGAGAAGCTCCCGGCGACTGAGAGACGCCGCATCGCAGCTAACCGAGGCGATCTCGGGAAAGTATGACCTTGCGAGACTATCGAGGTAATCAGACTCGCTCGAGGCAGCATCGGCGAGCCGCGCGATTGCCTCTTCAACCTGGGGATTAAAGCGGCGCAGAAGGGGCAGAAGCTCATGTCGCAGGCGGTTACGGGTAGCGATTGGCAGGTCGTTCGTCGGGTCAGCGAGCGGCTCGATGCCGAGGTCGTGACAATATCGCTCGGTGTCCCTGTGCCGCAGTCCGAGGAGCGGTCGGGCGATATCAGGGCCGCCGCCGAAGGGCCAGGCGGAGCGCGGGCGCATGCCGGCAAGCCCGTCGAGCCCTGCGCCGCGGATCAGATGGAGAAGAACGGTCTCCGCCTGGTCGTCCAATGTATGACCGACCGCGACGCAGGAGCCGCGGCTGGAAACCGCCTGCTCGCCAAGGAAGGCGTAACGAAGGCGGCGCGCGGCGTCCTCGAGCGAGTGGTGATTGCGGCGGGCGCTTCTCCGCACGTCGGCGGCGCCGGTGACGAGGGGGACGCTGAGTGCTCCGGTGATTTCGGCCAGGAAGCGGGCATCGTCGTCAGCCTCACGGCTGGTGCGGAGCATGTGATCGAAATGCGCCGCGGTGAGGCGAACATCGAGGTCTGCGCGAAGGCGGGCGAGGATGACGAGAAGCGCGGTCGAGTCGGGGCCGCCAGACACCCCGACGAGGATATGCTCACCGGCCCGAAAGATCGCTTCCTTGCCAATATGACTCAGGACGCGGCGTTCAAGGGCCGCGGGGAAGCGCGTTGAGGCGAGAGCGATGCGCTGAGCCTTTGTTTGCAGTGGCATGGGTTCATCTCGATTGTAGCGTGAGGCGGCAGTCACAGAGGAAAACAGACCATAGGATGCCTTATTCGAAGGTGGATCTCGGGACGAAAGCATTTTCCAAGAGCAAGGTTACGATGACGTTGGATGCCTCGCCCACGTAGTTGTGGCCGGTCAGCGGATGAGGATGTCCCACCAGAGCTCGGGGTGGGGATCGTCCGGCGCTGGGGTCGGGACGGGTTGCGAGGAGATCGCGACGAAGCCGGTCTCTCCTTCACGGACGAGCCCGAGCTGCTCGCGGGCGGCGGCCTCAACAAATTCGTCTGAGTTGAGGTAGTCCTTGAGAGCCTGAAGACGGTCGTGGCGTACCTGAAGCTCTTGCACTTCATTACGCAGACGGTCTTCACGTTGATGCAGCTGGTAGGAGCGAACGGCACCCAAACCGGCGGTGACCAAGAAGTAAATAATAGCGACAGCGGTGATGAGGACTATTAGCTTGGTAGTCGAGAACGTTGTTAAGTGCTTAGACACTTTATCCTTAATTGCCGCGAATGATACCATTTCGCGGTTCTTACGGGCAATAACTAAAACGTAGGCACCCGCAGTAAGTTAGCCGGCGTGGGCCAGATGGCAGGTATCGGCGAAGCGAAGCAACCGGCGGCGGTCGCGGTTGAATTCAAGGGTGGTGACGGCTGCGACTGCATGTCTCAGGCGCCTGGACCCCGACAGCTCGATCCCGAAAATGTCAGCGAGGAGCGAGAGAATGACGAAGTTGTGGGTGATCACGCAGATTGCCGCACCGGGGTGACGCTCTGCTAGGCAGCGAACGGCTGAGTCCGCGCGCTCCTGGACATCGAGGAGCCGCTCGCCGCCGGGCATCGCCTGGGCCGGTCCGCCTTCGGCGAGCCAGGCTTCGAGGAGGCCGGGATAGCGCTCTCGCACTTCGCTAAACCTCAGGCCGTCGAGTTCCCCTATATCCATTTCGATAAGCCGCAGTTCGGTCTCGACGGTGAGGCCGTGGGCGGCTGCGATAGGCCGCGCGGTGTCGACCGTGCGCGAGAGCGGGCTTGAGTAGACAGCCACGATCGGTTCGGAGCTGAGCGCGGTCGCCAGGCGTTCGGCCTGCCAGCGACCGGTCTCGTTGAGGGCAACGTCCCTGCGACCGAGGGCCAGTCCCTGACGATTGGAATCCGTTTCGCCGTGCCGTATCAAAAAGAGACGCGTCGTAACTACTCCGCGCCCTGCCCCGCCCGGCGGTAGGCGGTGAGGATGGGTGCGACTTCTTCGAGAACGAGCTGAGTGCGCCGAATTTGAGCCGTCGGGGGGAGACCCAGCGCAGCCGCCACCTGGTCGGCGCGAGCAGTCCGTTCGGGCTCGGCGCGCAGGCGCATAACGACGACGGTGTCGCCATTCGCGTGGCTCGTCAAGCGCATGTCAAGCACGAGAGGACGCAGGTCGTATTCGCGGACCTTCTTCTCCCGCCGGTACTCGGACGGAAGCGTCGTGGCGCCAAGCATCGACGATATGGCGTGACGAAGGGGCTCAGCCTCGACACCGTTGACGCACGCCTGGTACTCGGCCCAGCGCACCTGCGACTGTAGGGATGGGGAGTTAGAGCCGACCTCCTCGACCGATAACGATCGGATACCCGGCGGGAGCTGCCGCGCCAGCCGCGCCAGCGCCAGTTCGGGCGGACCCGCATCGACGAGCGATATATCGATGACCTCGCAGCCGGAGGTTACCCCGCGAGGGAGGGACGCAGCGATGGCAAGTAGGGATGACTGCCGGCGGCCCTCTTGAGCGGCTATTGTCAGGCCGGCCATCGCGCAAGCTTCGTGCCAAGCCGTAACCAGTTCCCGCTGACTTAGATGACTGGCGTCAGCCTCAAGTGCATAACGGAAGCGAAGCCGCTGTATGTTCATCCGAGGAAGAAAGCGGAGATAGGAAAGAAGAAATGAGGACGGGAAAGTAATCGAAGGCGGGTCGCCATGCTTAAATGCGCGTCACAGTGACTTCTTCCACCTTGTGGCCGAGGACGCGGGTGATGGAAATGCCAAGCCCGTTGTAAGTGAATTGCTCTCCTTCTCGAGGAATGTGACCCAGACGGCTGAGGACGAAACCAGCCACCGTTTCATACTCACCCTCGGGTAGCTCTAAACTAAGCTGCTCGTTGGCGTCATGGATCGTCATGCCTGCATCGATCTGGAAGGTGTGCTCGTCGACGGTGACGAACTCGTCTTCATGACGGCGGAGCTCGTCGCTAACGTAGCCGACGAGCTCCTCGAGCAGCATCTCCAACGTCACGATACCAGCCGTGCCGCCGTATTCGTCCACGACGACCGCCATCTGGTGGCCGGCGCGCTGCATCTCGAAGAAGAGCGTTCCGACCAGCTTCGTCTCGGGGGTGAACATGGCGGGTCGCATGGCGAGATCAATGGGAGAGTTCTCCGTGAGCTGGCCCTCGGCGACGCCGCGGAGCACGTCTTTGATTCCCACTATCCCAACGACGTTGTCTTGAGAATTCTCGAAGACAGGAAAGCGCGAATGCGGTGTTTCGGCAAACGTATGGTAGAAGTCGCGGATGACCGTGCCCCTCTCGAGCCAGACCACCTCTGTACGGGGTATCATCACCTCATTCACGCGCCGGTCACCGAACTGGAAGACGCTGGCGAGGAGTTGGGCCTCCTCGGTCTCCAGAACCCCTGCCTCTGCGCTCTGAGAGACGAGCAGGTTGATCTCTTCGGCGGTATGGACGCTGTGAGCACCGCCTTCAGCGGGCCGCAGGCCGAACGGGTGGAGGATGACGTTAGCAAGCGCGTTGAGTAGCCAAATCGCCGGCCAGAAGGCGTAGCGGAAGGCCTCTGTCGGCGGGGCCGTGAGCAGGGCGATACGTTCGGGCTGTCGGAGCGCGAGTACTTTGGGCGTTTGCTCGCCGAGCACGATGTGCATGGCGGTAATCAGTGCGAAGGCCACAGGGACTGCGACAGCATGGGCGGCCGGCCCGTTCCCGCCCTCCGGGAGAAAACTGAACGCCGGCTTGATTAGGTCCGCGAGGAGGGGCTCGCCCACGAAGCCAAGACCGATGCTGGCCATAGTGATGCCGAGCTGCGCGGCGGCGAGGTAATTGCCGAGATTGGTCAGGGAGCGGTGAACGATAGTGGCCACCGGGTTCCCCTGAGCAGCGAGATTCTCGATGCGCGCGCGACGAGTGGTGACAATTGCGAACTCCGCCGCGACGAAAAGGCCGTTGGCCGCAACAAGCGCCAAAACCAGGACGAGGCGCCCGGATATTGATAAAACGTCGTCCATCTAAGAGGGGGCCGGGCGCGTGACCGACCCCGCGTAGGATTATAGCAGTTATCAGTTGTCGGTTATCAGTTGGCAGTGGGTATGATGAGCTTCTCAGCGGCGGTGTGGGGGTCCAACTCGCGATCAACGATGGCGTCAACGAGCTTGTCGAGGCGGCCGTTGGACTCGGCGGCGGCGAGGAGGTCGGACAGGAGCTCGGCCTGGGCAGCGGCGAGGAGCTGGCGGCGGGCGCGCTGGCGGCGCATTTGGTCGAGGCGGCCGGAGGTCTCCAGATAGGCGCGGTGCTTGTCGATTGCTTGGAGGAGCTCCGGGATTCCCTCGCCTTTGTGGGAGACAGTCTTGATGATCGGGACTTCCCACCCCTCGTAGCGGGCCAGATCCATGAAGATGTGAAGTTGCTTGTAGACGCTTTCCGCGGCCGGTAGGTCGGCCTTGTTGACGACAAGAATGTCGGCGATCTCGAGGATGCCGGCTTTGATGGCCTGCATGTCGTCCCCGGCGCCGGGGATGTTTATGACGACCGTCGTGTGTGCCGTCTCGGCGATCTCGACCTCATCCTGCCCCGCGCCGACAGTCTCTACGAGAACGACGTCCTTCCCGCAAGCGTCGAGGACCGTGACAACGTCATTGGTTGCCGCGGCGAGACCGCCGAGCGCGCCGCGGGTGGCC
>VBJT01000034.1 GCA_005880075.1 Chloroflexota bacterium | reverse complement strand
AAAGCCGCCTCTTTCGCCGCCATGAGCCGCTCGATTTGCTCCTGGGGCAGGTCGCCGAGGAGCCGTCGCAGGATGACGTAGTTTCGCAGCCCGATAAGCGACCCCAGATACTCCTCCCGCGACAGATCTCGCCTGAACTCCGAGAGGACCTCGCGATACGCCTGGTAGTGGAACTCCATGCTGTTGACCAGCACGCCGTCCATGTCCCAGAGGATTGCTCGTGTCACGCTTGGTCGTCCGACGCTCGCAGGCGATTACTCCTGACAGCCGCGGCAGAAGTTTGTGATCCGCTGGCCCGACGTGATTTCCGAGATCCGATGCCCGCAGCGAGGGCAGTCCTGGCCCCCCTTGCGGTGAACGCGGAGATGGTCTCGATAGTGATTTGCGGGCAGCCCTTTCTTCTCCATGAGCGCGGCCACGATGGGCGTCGACCAGTCGATTACCTTCCGGATGGAACGAAAGATATCGCGCAACTGCTCCTCCGAGAGCTCGGTGCGCTTGCGATACGGATGGATTCGCGCCCCCCATAGGATTTCGTCCGAGTAGGCGTTGCCGATCCCGGCAATACAGCGCTCGGTGGTGAGGACGCTCTTGATCTGGCCCCGCATCTTCTTTACCCGCTCGACAAAGACGTCCTCGGTCAGCGCTGGGTCCATCACGTCAGGCCCCATTTCGGTCCAGCGGGGGACCTTCTCGGCGAACTCGTCCTCCCGCACGATATAACCGCGGCCCATGTTTCGATCGTCGAAGTAGCGAAAGTCCATTCCGTTGCCAAGGTGCAGGATGAAGGCAGTGTTCGCCCGCCGCCGTTCCTTCGGCTGGACATACTCGAAGCGGCCCGTGAGCATAGCGTGAACGACGAGATTGTCGCTGGATTCAAACGGAAACAAGAGATATTTCGCCCTGCGACCAACAGGCTGGAAGACTTGTCCTTTCATCCGGGCTTCGAATTCGTCGCGGCCCATTCGCACGATCCAGGGGATGATCGATTCGGCCGACTCCACGGCGACGCCGGGCAGGCGCTTGTTGAAGTAGGCGCGGTAGCCTTCGAGATCTGGAATTTCGGGCATCGGCGCCTTACTCTCGATGCTTAGGGTAGGAACCGAGTACGCGAAAGAAGGAGCATTGTTCCTTGACGCGCTCCAACGCCGTCTGCAGTGGCTCCTCGGCGCGGTGGCCGTCCACATCCATTAGGAAGATGTATGTGCCGAGCTTCTCTCGGCTGGGCCGGGACTCGATCTTCGAGAGGTTGATCGAGCGGTCCGAGAACTCCTTGAGCGCGCCGACGAGCAGGCCCGGCCGGTCCTCGACGGCGAAGGCGCACGCCAGGGAGGTGTTGTCGTCGCCGCTCGGCGGAGAGTCCTGTTTGCCAAGCACGACAAAGCGCGTGAGATTGGGGCTCCGGTCCTGGATGCCGCGGGCAAGAATTTCAGCGCCGAAGATGTCGGCGGACCGGCGGGTGCCGACGGCGGCGGCGTCGTCGCGCGCCATCATCTCCTCTACGGCCGCTGAATTCGATAGCGCCGCTTCGATGGTAGCCTTGGGGAAGCAGCGCTCCACGAAGCCGCGGCACTGACCGAGCGCCTGTGGGTGCGCAAAGAGGACCTTTACCGCGTCCGCTCCGGTACCGGGCTTGACAAGCAGGTAGTGCTCGATCACCAGGATCGCCTCGTTCTGGATGGACAGCGCTCCGGCACCGTGAACGAGGACGTCCAGCGTTTCAGTGACTGACCCTTCGAGGCTGTTTTCGATCGGGACGATACCGAGGTCGGCCATTCCCGAATCTACGGCGCTGGCTACGGCCGTGATGCTCGCCATCGGGACCTGTTGGGCCGCGGCATCGTACCTGAGGGCGGCTTCCTCGCTGAATGTCCCGGCGGGGCCCAGAAAGGCCAGTCGCAGGCTTGCCCGCTGCTGGGGCGCGCCTGCTTCTCCGGCCCGGCCGCTCATTGGTCTAGGGGCCCGGTGGTGATGAGGAGTTGGTAAGCGCGGCACGCAGTGCATCTTCGTTCTCACGGCGCGTTACGGCGACTACCTGGTCCTCGGCGCGGATCATTGTGTCGTTGCTGGGCACCCTCGGTGTACCGTCCGAGTCGACGATCAGGGTGATTAGCGACTGCTGAGGCAGCAGCAGTTCGCCGATACGCTTTCCGACCACGGACGCGCGCTGGGGGACCTTGACCTCAACGATCTCAAGCCCTCCGCCCTTAAGCCGAAGGAGCGGGATAAGCGGGTGAGTCGGTAGCTCCTGCTCGATCTGGGCCAGGATCGCGGCTGTGGCGCTGACTGTCGTGTCGATGCCCAGCTGTTTGAAGATCGTCTCGTTCTTGGGGTTGTTGATGCGCGCGACTGTCCTCGGCACGCTAAACTTAGCCTTGGCCACCTGGCAGACCACGAGATTGTCTTCGTCGTCCCCTGTGACCGCGATGACCATGTCGGCACGGCCGAAGCCGGCCTTCTCCATCGTCGCCGCTTCGCAGCCGTCTCCCCGGAGGGCGATGTCGCCAAGCTCCTGGGTGACGCGCTCGACCTTGGCTGCGTCGAGTTCGATGATAAGCACCTCATGGCCTTCCGGCGCTTCCAGAAGCTCCTTGACGAGGTAATAACCGACCTTTCCCGCGCCGACGACGATGATGTACATCTACGCCTCGGTCTCTCCGTCGGCGGCCACCGGCTGCTTGTCGAGCAGGTCCTTGAGCAGCTGCGCGCCCACAAGGGTCGGGCTAATCGTTTCGAGCCCGAGGTCACGGTAGATCTCTTCGCGAATGGGGTCGTAGATGCGACAGAGCGTGCGGCGAACGCCAAAGAGGTGCTTGGCCATCTGCGTCGCCATGACGTTGCGGTTGTCGCCCTGGGTAACGGCGACGAAGGCGTCCGCCTGCTTGAGGCCGACGCGGGCGAGCACGTCCTGGTCGATCGCGTTGCCCGCGTGCCTGCGACCTTTGAAGTCCGTGGGCAGGCGCTTGAACGCATCGGGCCGGATATCGATCACCGTGACGTCGTGTCCGTCGCTATCGAGCCAGGTGGCCAGAGTGGCGCCGACTCGACCGCAGCCCATGATGACGACTTTCATCGGCTACTTATTCCCGGACCGGCTCTCGGAAAACGATGACCTGGCATGGCGCGTGGGTGAGGACATACTGTGGGGCCGTGCCAATCTGGAATTCGCCGAGAATGCGCTCGTAGCCGATGCCCATAACGATGGCGTCAACCTGGCGGTCGGCTGCCTCGTCAACGATCGCGTGACCTTTGTCGCGGGCTTGCAGCAACTCGCCGGAGACCTTGTAGTCCACCCGGTCCGCTACCTCTTCCGCCTCGGTCAGGACGTCTTCACCAGACCTCGCTTCGCTGGACATTTCAGCGTCCAGGGCCAGGTTGCGCGCTACTTCGATCACGTAAACGGCGTAGACGGTGCCCTTATTTCGCTTCGAGAGGTGGCAGGCCAGAGCAAGAGCGTCGAACCCCGCTCTTGAGCCATCAACCGGCACCAGTACATTCTTAATCCTCAGCGAGTCGTAATCCAAGCGCGTCTCGGTCTAGATTATCAAACCAAACGATTATATTCGCGGCCTGTAGCCCAATCAACCGAACCGTTGGCAGCCTTCAGCGTCTCAGGCACCACGAGAAGACCGACGTTTTCCGAAGGCCTATTCCAACTGCAGGATTGAGGGCGTTACCTGACCTTCCTCTATATCGAGGAAACCGATCGTGCCCAGGCGTGTGCTTTGGTGATTCGGGAATGTTGGGCTGCCAGGGTTCACGATGAGGACGCCCTTGAGCTCGCTGATTTCTGCGGCGTGGGTGCTGCCGCGCACAATGACGTCCACCGGGCGGCGAAAGTAGTAGTGCATCTGCCCCTCCAGGGTTCGCAGAGGCGGGTGTTCAGGCAGTTGAAGGTCGTGGACGAGGCCAATTCGCAGATCGCCGACCGGCAGCACTTTGGCTTCAGAAAGGCGCGCGTCGTCCGGAGGCACGGTGCGCTGCCAGCCGCGAAAGTCGCCGTTGCCCCAGACGGCCATGACGGGGGCGACTTCCTCGAGCCAGTCGATCACCTCCGGGACCATGAGGTCCCCGGCGTGCATGATGAGGTCGACGCCATGAAACGCCTCAAAGATTTGCGGCCACAGCTCTTTGGCCGCGGTGGGTATGTGGGTGTCAGAGATGAGGCCGATGCGCATGGCTACATGATAGGAGATAGGAACAAGGAGTAGGGTCCAGAGAAGTAGGGGTGCGTTTGGCGTTAGGCAGCCATCGAGGTTGGTAGACGAACGGGTGTCGCACGAAGAAGGATGTTCCCGGTACGAAACCGGCCCTACGCGACCGTCACGCCTCCGCTATACTGGATTCACCCCCAAAGGAGGTCTGAGAGATGGCCATCGAGACAGGCACTGATACCGTCAAGCGCGGGCTGGCGCAGATGCTCAAGGGCGGCGTGATCATGGACGTCGTCACGCCGGAGCATGCGAAGATCGCAGAGGAGGCGGGTGCGTGCGCAGTGATGGCGCTCGAGCGCGTGCCTGCGGATATCCGAGCGGCGGGCGGGGTGGCCCGCATGTCAGATCCGGAGATCATCGTGCGGATCATGGAGGCTGTGTCGATCCCCGTGATGGCGAAGGTGCGCATCGGCCATTTCGTCGAGGCGCAGATCCTCGAGGCGCTGGGTGTCGATTACGTTGATGAGTCCGAGGTGCTGACGCCGGCCGACGAAGCTCACCACATCGAAAAGCATGACTTTAAGGTGCCTTTCGTCTGCGGCTGCCGCGACCTCGGGGAGGCGCTGCGGCGCATCGGCGAGGGGGCGGCAATGATCCGCACGAAGGGCGAGGCCGGGACGGGTGACGTGGTAGAGGCCGTGCGACATATGCGGGCCGTGCAGTCGGCGATCCGGCGCCTGCCCTCGCTGCGGGAGGATGAGCTAATGGCGGAGGCCAAGGCGCTCAACGCGCCGTACGATCTGGTCAAGGAGACACGGGAGTTGGGGCGGCTGCCGGTCGTAAACTTCGCGGCGGGCGGCGTGGCGACGCCGGCGGATGCGGCTCTAATGATGCAGTTGGGCGCGGACGGGGTCTTCGTTGGCTCGGGGGTCTTCAAGTCAGGCAATCCGGCGGCGCGCGGCCACGCGATCGTGAAGGCGGTAACGAACTACAACAACCCGGCGATCCTGGCCGAGGTCTCTCGTGGGCTGGGTGAGCCGATGGTGGGCATCGCGGTGAACGCGATGGCGGAAGGCGAGCGCCTGGCACCGCGGGGATGGTAGACGAAGCGTCTCGTTCGTAGCCGCGCGGGGCCTCATCGATTTAACGGGCCGTAAGAGAACTCTCGCAACCGCCACGCATACGGACGTGCTCAGGGGCCGTCACTTGACATATCGTGCATAGCGATGGTCGAATGTTGCCTGCCCCCTGATGCCCCGCTAGTTCAGAAGGAGGTAAGCCCCATGGTAAAGGCGCTACGGCGGAGTGTGCCTGTGATTGCGGCCGTTCTTGTGCTCGGGCTGACGGCGAGTATCGCGAGCGCGGACGGCCCCGGCTGGAGGACGATATCGCAGGACTTTCATGGCCTGCTATTTGGGCTGAACGTCGGTCAAAACGGTCAACTGCTGGTTGCTGATTCGGGTGCCGGACCCACCAAGCTAAACCCCGACAACGGGGACACGTCGCTCATCGCGTCGCTGCCTAACGTTACGGATGT
>VBJT01000280.1 GCA_005880075.1 Chloroflexota bacterium | reverse complement strand
TACGACTAAGTGTGCTTGCCTTCGATCAAGGCGGTCAGCTCGAAGATCACGTGCTAGAGGGGCCGTTCACGGTCCAATGCCTGCTCGGGCGCGTGGCGCTTTCCATCGGCGAGGAGGAACACCGGCTGACAACCGGCGACGTGCTCGTCGCCGAAGCCGCAATGCCACACGACATCACCGCTGAAGAGCCGAGCGTGCTATTGCTCACCGTGGCAGTCGCGGAGGCTTAAGAGAATGCAACTCCAGCACATCGACCATATCGCCATCACCGTGAGCGATCTTCAGCGTTCGATCACCTGGTATCGAGACGTCCTCGGCCTCGAGCGGCGCTTTCAGGAGGCCTGGGGCGACGTGCCGACGATGATGTGCGTGAGGGAGACTTGTGTCGCGCTATTTGTCTCGGATCGGCCCGATCGGGGCGCAGTTGAGCAGCCCGCGACTGGCTCGCTGCATCACATCGCGTTCCGCGTCGACCGGGACAATTTCGAGGCGGCTCAGCGCCGCTTCCGCGATCTCGGAATTGAGTTTCGACCGGCAGACCATGGGATCGCGCAGTCGGTTTACGTCGCCGACCCGGATGGCCACCGCATCGAAATCACGACTTACGACGTCTGAGTCCACATGCTTCGGCAAGAGTGATAAGAATCGGCCCCAAACCCTCCACCCTCACTATGCGTGGTCACCGATACTTCGTCAATGAATTGCACGGAACGGGGTGGTAGACGTTCGGTGACAGTAAATGCCCGGTAAAGAAGCCAGAGGATTTGCGTTGACTTGATCGATTTCGGATGCTAGGCTGAGGCCGAACCGAATAGCGGGAGCTCGGGGTGACCTGCCGCGCGGTGGGAAGGCCGGGCTGAGAGGCCTCGACTGGTCGGGGCGACCGCAGAACCTGATCTGGGTAATGCCAGCGGAGGGAGCCGAAAAGAAGAAAATTGCCGCCGGCAGAGCCCGCGGCAATTTTCTTCTTGGAGGAGCGATGGCCGCGATAGCGGAAAGGCTGAGCGTGAGAGCGCCTGAGGACTGGGGGGTGCAGCCCGTCCCCATCGAGCGACGGGCCCTGCGCGCCTTCGATTTCGCCGTTTTGTGGGGCGACCTCGCTGTAAGCCTGCTGGTAATGGTCGCGGGAACGCTGCTAGTTCCCGGTTTGGGAACGCAACAGGCCATTCTCGTCATCATCATCGGCACCGCATTGGGGACCGTGCTCCTCGCCCTTGCCGGAATGATCGGCACGAACACCGGCGTCCCTACCATGGTCGCATTGCGCGCGCCGTTTGGAGTCCGGGGGTCATATCTTGCTTCCGGCCTCAACATCCTTCAGCTCGTCGGCTGGGCCGCCCTCGAGATCATCATCATGGCGCAGGCCGCGGAAGCGCTTAGCGATGAGTACCTGGGCTTCGGTGGCTACTACCTCTGGATAGCGTTCTTCGGCGTGGCCGGGACGCTGATGGCAATGGGCGGGCCCATCCTCGTCGTGCGCGAATGGCTGCAGAAGTTCGGAGTGTGGGTCGTGATCGGGGCCTCCGCCTGGCTTACTTGGCATTGCGGCTTCCCGAACTTCTTCCAGGGCATCGATCTCGTCATCGCGCTGCCTGTCTCCTGGCTACCCCTCGTCTGCGACTACAATCGATTTGGACGCCGCGCCGGCTCGTCTGCGGTTGGGACGTACATAGGATACGCGATAGCCAACGCTTGGTTTTTCGCGCTCGGCATGCTCTACGTGCAGGCTCTTCAGTCGGACCCCGGTGGGTTCATCAACTCGCTCGTTACGATGCTGCTGCCGATGGCCCTGGGCTGGCTGGCGCTGATCGTCCTCCTCGTCGGGGAGACTGACGAAGCGTTCGCCAACATCTACTCGACGGCGGTCTCAATCCAAAACCTCGCCTCGAAGCTCAAAGTATGGCTGCTTGCACTGGCTGTGGGTATCGTCGCGACGGTCGCGGCCGCGAATCTGGACCTGATCGGCTACGAGACGTTCCTGCTCTTGATCGGCGGGGTCTTCGTCCCCGTATTCGGCATCTTACTGGCCGATTATTTCGTCCTGCGCGGACGGGACTACGCTGTCGAGGAGCTGTACCGCCAATCGGGTGCTTATTGGTATGCCGCAGGGCTAAATCCGGTCGCTATTACCGTCTGGCTTTGCCGGCCAGCCGCCCTGGCTGCTTGACCACCTCGACTTCATCTCCTGGGTCCCCGCCTGGGCGACTCACATCGGCGGCACGTTCCCTGCGTTTATCTTCAGCTTCGTCGCGTATCTGGCCGGGGCACGGCTCTTTTCGTCGATGCAGACGGTGCAGCCGCTCGCGACGAAAGCCGAACCCAAGGCGGGGCTCCCTGGTTGATACAATGAAGACACGCCTCAAGACGAAGGAAGTCGGCCAATGAATGACAACAATGACCAACTCATCATCGGCGGACGCGAGTTCCGCTCACGGCTGATCGTCGGCACCGGCAAGTACCGCACGATGGAAGAGATGCGGGACGCTATCGACGCCTCGGGCGCCGAAATGGTCACCGTCGCCATCCGCCGTCTGCCCCTCGACCGCCCGGACGAGGAGAATCTCATGGACTACCTCGACTGGGGCCGCTACACGATCCTGCCGAATACCGCTGGCTGCAAGACCACCGAAGAGGCGCTCTTCACGGCGCGCCTCGCGCGCGAGTTGACCGGCTCCAACTGGGTAAAGCTCGAGGTGATTCCTGACCCGCAGTACCTGCTACCCGATCCGATCGCCACGCTAGAGGCAGCCGAACAGCTGATCCGGGACGGCTTCGTCGTTCTCCCCTACATCCACGCCGATCCAATCCTCGCGCGGCGTCTCGAAGAGATCGGCTGCGCGACGGTCATGCCGCTCGGTTCCCCTATCGGCTCGGGGCGCGGCATTTTCACGCGCGAGGAGATCGAGATCATCATCGAGAACGCCGGGGTGCCCGTGGTCGTTGATGCGGGGCTTGGGGCACCATCGGACGCTTCGCTTGCGCTGGAGATCGGCGCCGATGCCATTCTCGTCAACACTGCGATTGCACAGGCCAAGGACCCGGTCGGAATGGCAGAGTCGTTCCGTCTTGGCGTGGAAGGGGGCCGAAAGGCTTACCTCGCCGGTCGCATTGCGCGCAAACAGCTCGCCGAGGCCTCCAGCCCGCTTGAAGGCGTCGCGCGGCCGACGTAATGAAGGCAAAATGCGAACGGAGCGAACCAAGCGGCCCGCTCCGTAACTCTAGTCCCGATAGCTCAAGGACCAAGAGCCTCTGACTAGCGCTTTGTGATTGTATCACCATCGTGCTCTCCCAATCGGAAGAGGCGCCCCGGGTTGGACTCGAACCCACGACCTCGGCGTTAGTCAGACACCGGCTCTATCCAGCTGAGCTACCGGGGCGCAAACGCATCCTAGAAATGGTTGCGAACGGGAGTCAGTGATCAGATGTCACTAAATTTTGAGACCAGGCTGACGCTGCCCTTCCTGATGCTCATCACTGACCGCCGCCTCGCGGGAGGATCGAACGCGCTCGTTGACGCCGTGGACGAAGCGGTTGATGGCGGCGTTAAGGCCGTCCAGTTGCGCGAAAAAGACCTTCCCCCGCACGAGTTGCTTCCTCTCGCGCGGCGCCTGCGCATCGTGACCAGAGACCGTGCGGCCCTCATCGTGAACGGCCCGCTCGAAATCGCCCTCGCCGCAGAGGCC
>VBJT01000033.1 GCA_005880075.1 Chloroflexota bacterium | reverse complement strand
GTAGACGGAGACGGCGAGGAATCTCGCACCTGCTCGCGCCGCCTACGCGCGCTTCCCCTCTCCGTAGTCGCCAAACGGCGCGTCCCGCCGCCTCACCGCCTCCCGGAACCCCTCCTTCATCGCAAGGTCCCGCCAGGCGATTCCCTCCGGCGTGTGCCGCGCGATCCCGTCGAAGAACGTGCCGATCAGCTGCGTCGTACGGAGCCCCATGTTTTCGTAGGCCTGGTTTACCAGCAGCTTGCTCAGCGCGAGCTGGTTAGCCGGGATCGATGCCAGCTTCCGCGCCATCTCCTCGACGACTGAAGGCAAGTCCGCGGCCGGGACAGCCTTCGAAGCGAGGCCGATGCGCTCCGCTTCGGCGCCCGACAACGATTCGCCGGAGAGCATCAGCCGCTTGGCGTGCTCGAGGCCCAAGCGGTAGACCCACATCACCGACGTCGGCTCTCCCCAGACCCGCGCCGGCGGATAGCCGATCTGGGCGTCCTCGGCCATATAGATGAGGTCTGCGCAAAGCGCCATGTCGGTTCCGCCGCCCACGCACCAGCCGTGTATCTGCGCGATCACCGGCTTCGGGCTCTCCCAGAGCGACATGAACACCCGGACATTGCGCGACATCCCCTCGTAGTCGCGGACCGGGTCCCAGTGCCCGGCCATCTCCCGCTGCGTCGCGTCTTCCGCCCGCGTGCCCCAGTCGAGGTCGTACCCGGCGCAAAATGCCCGGCCCGCGCCGCTGAAGACGATTACTCGCGCGGCCTCGTCCTCATTCGCGGCGATGACCGCTTCCCGCAGGTCGGAGATCAGCCGGCGGTTCATCGCGTTCAGCCGCTCCGGCCGGTTCAGAACGATGCGCGCGATGCCATCCGCGGCGCTGTAATCGATAGACTCGAAAGTCATAGCGAGCCTCCCCGGTATAGCCGATGCAAATGACTATAGCGGGTCAGCCCACGTTTTGCAGATGGATGAGCGCGCTCGTTATTCCGTCAGCTTACGCGAGAAGCGTCTATCCGCCGTTGCGCCGCCGCGCGTTGCTGCGAGAAGCCTTCTCGGCGGCGTCCGCCACTTCCTCGGTGCGCTCGCTCACCTCGCGGGCTACCTGGCTCGCCGTCTCACGCGCCTCACGCCCGGCCTGCGTCGCCGCTCGTCGCCCCGCTTCGACGCCCACCTGCACCGCCTCGCGGTTAGCCTCGACGACGCGCTGAAGCGTATCTCGCGTCTCGCTGCCTACGCCCGCCATCTCGCTTATCGCCTGGCGCCCCAACTCGAAGCGCCGCCGCTGCCGCCTCGTCCATGTCTCGATTGCGGCCTTCGTGAACCCGATCGCGTCCGTGGGTGCTTCCAGCCAGATGCGCGTCAGGTCTGCCTGCTCGCGCTGCGTCCGGCGGGCCTCTTCGACCATGACCTTTCCCCACTTGTAGACCCGTTCATTCCCCATGTCCGCCATGTCCAGCATGGCGTCCGAGCTTTCATTCATTGTGCTGACAAATCGATTGATCCTCTGACCCATCGGTTCAGTTCCTCCTTCGGCTGGTCGTGTTCTCGTTTCGAATTGTAACCCGTCAGGACTCTAGCGGCTTCCGCCCGAGCGGCTACCGCTGCGGCGCCCTGCCGGCTTGTTGCGCGTGCTCCCGCCGGGCGTCGTCGCCCGCGCTCGCGCGGTCGAGCGTGAGCCGCCGGCCGTTGCCCGAGATCGGCTCGTCGTCGTTCGCGAGCGAGCGGACGTGGAGGATGACCGGCTCGCCGTCGTCTTGCGTGCCGATGATGCTTTCGCGCCCGGCTTCGCGCGCGCAGTCGTCTTGCGCGCTGGGCTGCTCGCCTTGGCGCGAGAGGTGGACTTTCGCGCAGTCGACGAACGGCCCGTCGAGGTCCGTCGTCTCGTCGTCGTCGCGCGCCTGCGCGGCGACGCGGCCGTCCGCCGCCGGCCGTTAGTCGCGGTCATCAGTTGCTGCTTGCGGCGCTCCATCTCCTCACCCAGCTGCATCAGCCGCGACATCCCGGCCTCGGCCGCCTTCGGAAGCATCTCCGACTCTTCCTCGGCGACGTGGTCCTGGACATTGTCCTTCAGCACGTGGAACTTGGCCTCGAAGCTCGGGTCCTTGGGGTCCATCGCCACTATCTCGTTCAGGAGCTGCTTTACCATGCCGTGCTCTTCTTCGGCGTGCCGGATCATCTCCTTCTCACCCTGCCGTTGAACGGCTGGGTAGAAAATTTCCTCCTCGATGTTCGCGTGGACGTCCAGCTCCATGAAAATGTTGTCGAAGACGGCCTTCTTGGTCTGAGCGTCCGGAGCTTCCTCGAAGTCACGGAACAGTGTCTCGACCCGTCGGTGGTCCTCGCGGATCATCTGAATAGCATCCATTGGGCAATATCCTTCCTTTCCTCAAAATCTCGGAACAACGGGTAGTATCTGTAGAGCAGGGTTGCAGAACCGTAAATCGGACTAAAGGCGCCGTGTAGCATGTGTATATACAACTCAAAAAAAATTAGGCTCGACAAGGATCGAAAAGCGGCCTCGTGATCGTCAAGAAGGGGCCTGACCACTGATCGGACCCAGTTACCACCACAGTGCCTTGCGATGCCGTTATAATACGACCGCTATGGGGGGGCCAGAGAGCACTGTCACCATCATGTTCACAGACCTGGTAGACTCTACAGGTCTGGGCGATCGCCTGGGCGACGCCGCGGCGCAGGCGTTACGCCGGGCCCACGATAGGATCCTGAAACAGCAGTTCGTTCGCTTCGGCGGCAGGGTGGTGAAGGGCACGGGTGATGGCTTTATGGTCGCGTTTTCGTCAGCGCGCCAGGGCGTCGAATGTGCCGCAGAGCTGCAACAGGCGATTGAGGCGCAGCATCGCGAGGGCCGCTACCCGGAGCTCCTGGTCCGCGTCGGTCTGCACACGGGCGAGCCCCTGACAGAAGGCCACGATCTGCTCGGCAGCGATGTGGACCTAGCTGCCCGCATCGAGGCGGAAGCGGATGGCGGCCAGGACCTCGTTTCGGAGTTGACGCACCTGCTGACACGCCATCACGAGGACCTCGAGTTCACGAGCGTCGGCGAGCGGAGTCTGAAGGGCTTTCGAGCTCCCGTTCCGCTATTTGAGGTTCGCTGGCCGCAGGAGCAAGGAGTCCGGACCGGGCTCACCCCCTTCGTGGGTCGTCGCGACGAGGCGGCGCAACTTCGGCGCCATCTAGAAGCCGCTACACATGGCCAGGGAGCACTGGTGCTCGTAGGGGGTGGCCCGGGCGTGGGGAAGACGCGGCTCGTTTCCGAGCTGGCGATCTATGCCAGCGATCGAGGGCTGGACGTCCTAACCGGCCGCGCCTATGGGACCGAAGGAATGCCGCCCTACCTGCCCTTCACTGAAGCCCTCAAACCGTGGCTTCGCGACCGTAGTCCCGAGCAGCTTCGGGCGGCCGTTGATGGGAACGCCGCTTACTTAGTGCGGCTTCTGCCGGAGCTGGCCCAGCTCCTGCCCGATATTCCTGAAGCGCCCGCCCTCGGCCCTGAAGCGGAGCGCTATCGCCTGTTCGAGGGCGTTAGCGACTTCCTTCTGACAGTGGCCTCGGGCAAGCCGTTGCTGCTATCCCTCGACGACCTCCACTCCGCGGACGACGCCAGCTTGCTTCTCTTGCAGCATTTGGCCCGCCGCCTGGTTGACGCTCCTCTCCTCGTTATCGGCACATACCGGGACACAGAAGTTGATCCCAGCCACCCTCTGGCCGGCCTGCTGACGGAGTTGACACGGCGGCGCCTCGGCTCACGTCTCTCGGTCCAGCCCCTCCCGCGCGATGAGGCCGCGCTTCTCGCTGAGGCCGCGCTCGGCGACGTTCCCGCTCACCATGTGGCGGATGCCCTCTTCGCTGCAACCGAGGGTAACCCCTTCTTCATTGAGGAGCTCGTGCGCCATCTTCAGGAGCAGGGTCGTGACCTGACTGATGCTCAGTCCAAGGTTAGCGATTGGATAGTGCCGGAAGGCATCCGGCAAGTTATCGAAAGGCGCCTGTGGCGATTGGACGAGGCAGCGAGGCGCGTTCTGGTCTACTCGGCGGTAATTGGCCGCGATCTGTCCCTGCCAAGGCTATCGGCCGCGACGGCGCTGGACGAGGAATCCGCCCTGAACCTTCTCGAGAAAGCACTCGCCGCCCAGCTTCTGCGCGAGGAGGGCGGCGGTTACGCGTTCGCGCACCCGCTGATCCGAGAGACTCTGTACCAGGGACTGAGCGCCCCGCGCCGCCGCCATTTGCACCGTCGCGTAGCAGAAGCGTTTGAGGTTCTTTATCTTCTGGACCCCGAACCTCACCTGGCTGAGCTTGCCCACCACTTCTTCCAGGCGGCCCAAGAAGCCGCCGCGGACAAGGCGGTCCTGTATGCGTCGAGAGCTGGCGAGCGCGCAGGCCGGTTACTCGCCTATGAGGAGGCGACCGATCACTACGAGCGGGCGCTCCAGGCGATGCAGTTATTGGAGCCCTCTGCCGAAACGGACGATCAGCTTTGCGCGCTGCTTCTTTTTCTCGGAGAGAATCAGTGGCGCTCGGGAAATACCCCACAAGCGCTCGAAACCTTCAAGCGGGCAGCCGTCGTTGCCAAAAGTCTTAGCAATGCGGAGCAACTCGCGATCGCGGCCCTATACTTCGGAGGAGCGGGCTTCGTGGCTCGCGTCGGAGTCTTTGATGAGACTCTCGTCGGACTGCTGGAGGACGCGCTCATCGCCCTCGGCGATGCCGACTCGCCGCTCAGGGCGCGCGTCCTGGCACGACTCTCGATGGCCATCCACTGGTCGCCCCAGCAGGACCGGAGGCTGGCGCTCAGTCAGCAGGCTCTGGAGATGGCCCGCAGGCTTGGCGATCCCGTGACATTAGCTCACGTCCTAATTAGCAGACATTATTCCGTGGGCGGGCCCGAGGCAATCGAGGACCGGGCGGCGGTGTACTCCGAGATTCTGCGGCTCGCTGAGCAGTCCCGAGATAAAGAGCTGGCGCTTGTGGGGATGGCACTACGGATCGTCAATCTCGTCGAGATCGGAGATACAGCAGCCGCAGATGCAGAGATCGAGGCGTTTGCCGCACTGGCCGAAGAGCTGCGCATTCCACAACACCTCTGGTGGGCCGCCATCTTCCGAACAATGCGGACGCTTATGGCCGGCCGCTTCAACGAAGTCGAAACACAAGCGCAGGATGCTCTGATTTTGGGCCAGACATCGCAAATCTTCGATGCCGCGCAGACCTACGGTGTGCAGTTCGGCATTCTGCGCAGGGAACAAGGCCGCGTTGAGGAGATCGAGCCCGCCTTCCGGGGTTTCGTCGAGACATACGGCTCCGTACCTCAGTGGCGGATCGGTCTCGCCTACATATACAGCAGTCTCGGCCGCGAGGAAGACGCGCGCGCCCAGTTCGAGTTCATGCTCTCCGGAGGCCTCGACAAAATACCTGAAGACCTTCTTTGGATGGGGTCTATTTCCCTCCTCTCCGAGGTCTGCGCCTTCCTCGGTGACGCGCCCCGCGCTGCCGAGCTCTACCGCCTCCCGCGTCCCCATGCCGGTCGCTGTGTCGTAATCGCGAATGCTGTCGCCTCCTACGGGTCGGCGTCGCGCTTTCTGGGCCTCCTCGCCACCACAATGCATCGCTGGGAGCACGCCGAATGCCACTTCGAAGACGCCCTAGTGATGAACGCCAGGATAGATAGCCCGCCCTGGGTAGCCTGGACGCAGTACCAGTACGCGCAGATGCTCGCGCGGCGCGGTGATCCCGTCGGTCGAACGCAGGCGGGGCAACTCCTCACCAGGGCGCTCATGACGGCCCGAGAGCTCGGGATGAAGCTTCTGGAAGACCTGGCGCTTGGCCTCGAACCCGAGCTTACCGAACCGCGACGGATCTCCGCCGAATCTTGATTCCGCGCGTCGGTCATCCCGATCTCGGTCGTTCAGCGCGTATATACTGTGCCCCGGCCCTATATTCACTCAAGCCTATTGGGTTACTGAAGTGATAACTGATAACCGAGCACTCCGATATAATGTCTTCAGCGGAGGCACGTCCTCCGCCGTCTTTGACGTCCCGCGCCGCGAGCAAGAAATAGCCCGTCTCGAAAAAGAGTCCGGCGCTCCCGGCTTCTGGGACGACCCTCAGACCGCGCAGCGCGTCATGCGCCGCCTCGCCGATGCCCGCGAACAGGTCGACACCTGGCGCGGCCTCGAGTCCCGCGCGACAGAGCTTCAGCAATTGCTTCAGCTCGCCCGCGATGAGTCCGACGAAGAGTTATCGCAAGACATCGGCTCTGATGTGCAGTCACTGGCGCGCGAGTTCGAGGAGATGGAGCTTGCCCTCGCGCTCGCCGGCGAATACGACCGGCGCGACGCCATCCTCGCTATTCACGCCGGCGCTGGCGGTACCGACTCGCAGGACTGGGCTGAGATGCTCCTGCGCATGTACCTTCGCTGGGCCGACAAGCGCGGCTACAAGACAGATGTCCTCGACATGACCACCGGCGAAGAGGCGGGCATCAAGAGCGCGACTGTCGAGGTCCGCGGCCGCAACGCCTACGGCTACCTCCGCGGCGAACGCGGGGTGCACCGCCTCGTGCGCATCTCGCCGTACGATGCCTCGAAGTCGCGTCACACCTCCTTCGCGCTCGCCGAAGTGCTGCCCGAAGTGGAAAGCGAGGCCGAAGTGCGCCTCGACCCGGACGACCTGCGCATCGATACCTTCCGCGCAAGCGGCCACGGCGGCCAGAACGTCCAGAAGAACGCCACCGCCATCCGCATCACCCACATCCCGACCGGCATGGTGGTCACCTGCCAGAACGAGCGCTCTCAGAGCCGCAACAAAGAGTCCGCACTTAAAGTCCTCGAAGCGCGTCTGCTCGAGAAAGAGCTAGAGCGCCGGGCAGAGGAGCAATCGCGCCTCAAAGGCGAGCACGTCTCCGCCGAATGGGGCAACCAGATCCGTTCCTACGTCCTCCACCCGTATAAGATGGTGAAGGACCATCGCACAGGCTTCGAAACTAGCGACGCCGAACTCGTCCTCGACGGAGACCTTGACCCGCTGCTACGCGCATATCAGAAGTCCACTTTAGGTGATTAGTGAACCCTCCCGTCATTCTCGGGACCAACCAAATTTCCGCGCTCCGAAAACGTCCCTGCGCGAACATATCTGGGGCGGGATAGTCGTGCGTTCGTGGCCGGGACGCCCGGCATCCACTTTCGCATTTCTCATTTCCCATTTCTCCTTTCTTCCTGCCCTCCTTCTCGCCGCGGCCATTGTTATGTCCGCAACGACACTCTTTCCCGCCCGCGTCTCCGCCGGCACTGCCCCCACCGTCTCCGACGCCGGCGTCAAAGACAGCTTTCCCGATGGCATGACCTTTGCTGTATCCGCCAGCAGCGATTCGCCCATCAACGACCTGAAGATTCGTTATAAGGTCCTGCCGGACGGCACCTCGGCTAACGCCAGCCCCAAGTTCCAGCCCGGCACCTCCGTCACCGCGACCTTCGATCTCGGCGCCGGTCTCTACCTCCCGCCCGGCACCGTGATCGAGTATCACTGGGAGGCCACGGACGCGGACGGCGACCAGTCTCGCACCGACACCGCCAGCTTCTTCTACGACGACGTCCGCTTTCAATGGACTCCCCTCGAAGCGAGCGGCGTCACGATCTACTACTACTCCGGCTCGCAGGACGATGCCCAGGCGATGCTCCAGACAGCCACCGAAACCATCGGCTCGATGTCGAAGCTCCTTGGAGGAAACATCACTTATCCAATCAAGGTCTGGATTTACAAGAACAACAACGACATGCGCCCGGCCCTTCAGCACCAGAGCGCGACCTTCGAGGCATCTGTGATAACGGAAGGCGT
>VBJT01000032.1:9645-14190 GCA_005880075.1 Chloroflexota bacterium | reverse complement strand
TACCCAACTACGGCACTCCAGACTCCGGCCCCGTCCTCCGCCCCGGCATGGTGATAGCGATCGAGCCCATGGTAAACGTTGGCGACTGGCGCACGAGGCGCGACGCCGACAACTGGACGGTCCGCACCCTCGACGGCAGCCTTTCCGCCCACTTCGAACACACCCTGGCCGTCACAGACGCCGAAGCCGAAGTGCTCACCCTGCCGTAGTCTCTCAGCAGCGCCGGCAGGCCGGGGGTGCGGGGGGTGTCCCCCACCCTCCTTCAGGAAGGCGAAGCTGCGCTCCGGCTCGCACCCCATTGCCCCAGTCCCCCCAATTCAGTAGACTATTTCTTTTGGATGGCCGAATTCGGGAGGTGATGGAAACTACCCGCTGAATGGCGAAAAAAGAGTCGATTGAGGTTGAAGGCACGGTAAAAGAAAATTTGCCAAACGCGATGTTTCGTGTAGAATTGGCAAATGGGCACAGAGTTTTGGCCCATGCGTCCGGAAAAATTCGGATGCACTTTATTAGGATCCTCCCCGGAGACAAGGTACTGGTCGAATTGTCCCCCTATGACCTCACCCGGGGCAGGATTACTTATCGTTTCAGGTAGGCAATGAAAGTCCAGGCTTCAGTCCGAAAACGCTGCGAGAAATGCAAGATCGTGCGCCGCCACGGCGTCGTGCGTATTATCTGCTCGAACCCTCGCCATAAGCAGAGGCAGGGGTAGTCCTTGGCGCGTATCGCCGGCGTCGATATACCGCGTGAAAAGAGGGTCGAGGTCTCTCTAAGCTATATCTTCGGCATCGGCCGCCCGACCGCCCACAAGATCTGCTCGGCCGCCAATGTCCCGCTAGAGACCAAGGTTCGCGACCTTACCGACGACGAAGTCGCGCGCATCCGCGAATACATCGACAAGAACCACACCGTCGAAGGCGAGCTCCGCAAGCAGGTGCGACAGGACATCCAACGGCTCATCGAGATCGGCAGTTATCGCGGCCTACGTCACCGCCGCGGCCTTCCAGCGCGCGGTCAGCGCACGAGGACGAACGCTCGAACGAAGCGAGGCCCCCGCCGGACGGTCGCCGGCCGCCGCCGTGCAATCGCTAAGAAGTGAGGAAGTAACAGCTGTGGCAGATCGGAAGACACGCACAAGAAGGAGGGAGAAGAAGAACGTACCCGTTGGGCGCGCCTACATCGCCTCCACCTTCAACAATACGACCATCACCCTTACGGACCCCAACGGCGCCGTCCTGTCCTGGGCGTCTGCCGGCACCGCCGGCTTCAAGGGCTCTCGCAAGAGCACCCCGTATGCGGCCGGTCTCGCCGCCGAGGCTGCCGCCCGCCGGGCGATGGAGCACGGTCTGAGACAGGTCGATGTGCGCATCAAGGGCCCCGGCAGCGGCCGCGAAGCAGCGATCCGCTCTTTGCAGTCCGCCGGCCTCCAGGTCACCAACATCCGCGATGTCACGCCCATGCCCCATAACGGTTGCCGTCCGCCCAAACGCCGTCGCGTGTAGGAGAGTTTATGGCCCGCTATACCGGTCCCGTTTGCCGTCTATGTCGCCGTCTTGGGGACAAACTGTACCTCAAGGGTGAGAAATGCTTCACGCCAAAATGCGCGTTCGAGAAGCGGCCCTACCCCCCCGGACAGCGTTCCCCTCGCCGCCGCAAGGTCTCGGATCGCGGCTTGCAACTGCGCGAGAAGCAGCGCGCCCGTGCCATTTACGGTATCCTCGAGCGCCAGTTCAACAAGTACTACGAAGTTGCTGCCAGCCGGCATGGCGTAACGGGCGAGGCACTCTTGCGAACGCTCGAGCTCCGTCTTGACAACCTCGTCCATCGCCTCGGCTTCGCCGACTCGCGCCAACAGGCCCGCCAGCTCGTTCTGCACGGCCATATCGCGGTTAATGGGCGAAAGTCGGCCGTCCCGTCCCACGTGCTCAAGCCCAACGATGTCATTAGTCTCACCAGCCGCGCCAAGAAGAGCGAGTATTTCAAGATCGTGGGCGAACAGATCGCGAGCAAGAGCATTCCTTCCTGGCTCAGCCTCGATGCCGGAAGCTTAACGGGACGCATCCTGGCTTTGCCGGAAGTCGCAGAAATCGGTCCCAAGTTCAATGTAGCGACAATCGTCGAGTACTACTCGCGCTAAAGGAAGGTCATGTTAGAATCCCAGCTCTATCGGAGGCCCGGTTCCCAGCCGTCTACTCCCCTCGCCCCGCCGCACACTCCACCGCCCAGTGAAGAGCCTGCTATCGACGTCGAAGAGACGAGTGACACGGGCGATTACGCCCGAATTGTCGCCGCGCCTCTGCCGCCCGGCTTCGGCATCACCCTCGGCAACGCTCTGCGGCGCGTGCGCTTAAGCTCGCTCACAGGCGCCGCCGTCACTTCTGTCCGTATCGACGGCGTTCTCCACGAGTTCTCGACGATCCCAAACGTCAGGGAGGACACGATCGAATTCTTGCTCAACGTCAAGGAGCTGCGGCTCCGCGCCCTGTCGGACCGGCCCGGGACCCTCACTCTCGACATCAGCGGCCGCGAGGGGCCCATCACCGCCGCTGACCTCCAGGTCCCCGAACACTATGAGATCGTTAACGAGGACCTCTATCTGGCTACCCTCGACTCTCCCGACGGACGGCTCTACGTCGAATTTAACGTCGAACAGGGCCGAGGCTACTCCCCCGCCGGCCAGGTTGACGGCGCCACCATTGGCGTCATTCCCGTTGACTCCATCTTCTCGCCCGTTCGTAAGGTCAACTATAAGGTCACGAACACGCGCGTCGGTCAGGCGACCAACTACGATAAGCTCACCCTCGAGGTCAGGACCGACGGCACGGTCGGCGCAGTCGAGGCCGTCAGCCGCAGCGCCGACGTCGTCATCGACCAATTCCGCCTCTTCTCGCACATGGGCCGCCCCGCCCTTCCCATCGTCGAACGAGGTCTCGGCGCCGGACTTCAGCTTCCAGCCGACAAGTACGCCATGCCCATCGAGGACCTCAACCTCTCGATGCGCGCCTACAACTGCCTCCGCCGGAGCGGTCTCATTACGATCGCCCAGGTGCTCGAAAAGAGCGAGGAGGAGCTGCTGGCTCTCCGCAACTTCGGTCGCAAGTCCTACGACGAACTGCGCGAGAAGCTCGATGAGCTCGGCCTGCTACCCATCGACCGCGGCGAAGAGCTCGTTGAAGCGCTGCCGCTTACCGCCGAAGAGACGCCTATGATCCCTCCGCCGCCCCCCGAGGCGCCGCCCCAGTCCGAGTTCGAGACGCCTGCCGCACCTCCATCCATTGAGCCCGCGCCCCTCGGTCGCAAGAAGCCGCCGAAGGCAAAGGCAAAAACCTCTCCGGAGGCCTCGGAGGGATCGGAAGAAGAGATCGAGGACTGGAAGCGCAAGCTCCTTGAGCTCACCGGCGAGTCCGGCGAGGCCCAGACCGAGGAGTAGCCTTGGCCCACCGCATCGACGGTCGCAAGCTCGGCCGCGCCACTGACCACCGCCTGGCGCTCTTTCGCAACCTCGTGACGGACCTTCTTCGTTACGAGAAGATCATTACCACAGAGGCCAAAGCGAGAGAGGTCCGAGGTCTAGCGGAGCGCGTCATTACGCTCGGCAAGCGCGGTGACTTGCCCGCGCGACGCCGCGCGATGGGTTTCGTCTACGACAAGAAAGTCGTCGAGAAGGTCTTCGGCGAGCTCGGCACCCGCTATGCGAGCCGCCCCGGTGGCTACAGCCGCATGGTCAAGCTCGGTCCCCGCCAGGGTGACGGCGCCCGCATGGCCCAGCTCGAGCTAATCGCCGGGGGCTAGCCACCGGACTGACCAATATCGTATTTGGGTCAGTCAGACGGGGCGTTGGTGTCAGCGGGGGACTGCTGAGGGACACAGCCCTCGAAAAACACCTGGGCGGGTGGGAAGAACAGTATCTCGCTAATCTAATTGTGAGAATGGAGCAGGTTGCTCTCTCTGAACAGCAGCGCGAGGACCAGTCTATCCGCCGCCTTGCCCTCCTCATCGAATACCAAGGCACCGCCTACGCCGGCTCCCAACTGCAGGCCAACGCGCCGACCGTGCAGGGCGCGCTCGAACAGGCCCTCCGCAACCTGACCGGCGAGTCCATCAGGGTTGCGCTGGCCGGCCGCACCGACGCCGGCGTCCACGCCAGGGGGCAGGTCGCCGCCTTCAACACCAGCAGTTGCCTCACCCTCGACACGTTCGCGCGCGGTACGAACGCCCTCCTCCCGCTCGACATCAGCGTTCGCGCGGTCGCAGACGTCCCATCCCAGTTCGACCCGCGGCGCCACGCCCGCAGCCGTCTCTACCGCTACACCTTCCATCTCGGGCGTCAGCGCCCTGGCCTCCTACGCAACTTCGCCTGGCACCCACCCGCTACACTCGATCTCGCTCCGATGACCGAGGCGGCTCGCCTGCTGGTCGGCAGCCACGATTTCGCCTCCTTCGCTCAGCCCTCGGAAGCGCGCCGCCGCCTGACCCGCCGCTTCGTGACCCGCACGGACCTGCGCGCAAAGGGCGAACTCGCGCTCTTCGACATCGAGGCTAACG
>VBJT01000032.1:8643-9606 GCA_005880075.1 Chloroflexota bacterium | reverse complement strand
GACTTCCTCTCCCTCCTCGATAATCCACGGCTTGGTGCGGCAAGCTTCCTCGCCCCTGCCCGCGGCCTCTGCCTGATGCACGTCCGCTACCAGCCCGATCCCTTCGCCTGAGGGGCTGTTCCGTTCGGCCAAACTCCGCTAGACTAGACGGCTGGTGCCCGCGAACCCCGGTGCCCACCGGCAATACGAACTGGTGGCGGTCGCTAACCGTTCGACCCGAGTACCGCAATCCGCGGTGTATCGAGGGGTCGGCGCCGTGGCCACGGCGTGTGCCGAGTGCGCGCGCCTCGAGGTCGCGAAATGGCCGGGCGCTGGCGCATGTAGCCCACCGCTTGCTGTTAGACTTATAGCGCCGCAGAGCCCGGGCGCGTCCCTCACCTTCCGTTTGGGCGTGGGTTGGGAACCGGCGAAGCATGAGGAACCAAACAAATGAACAACACCAAAACCTATAGCCTCAGCGCGAAAGACATCCGAAAATCCTGGCACGTGATCGACGCCACCGGCCAGACCCTTGGCCGTCTCTCGACACGCGTAGCCACTTTACTCATGGGCAAGCACAAGCCAACCTACTCCCCGCACCTCGACATGGGCGACTTCGTAATCGTCGTCAACGCCCAGAAAATCCGCGTCACCGGCAAAAAACTCGACGACAAGATCTACTACCGCCACACCGGCTACATGGGCGGCCTCAAAGAGACGGCCCTAGGGGATATGCTCGATCGCCAGCCCCGGCGCGTCATCGAGCTGTCCGTCCGGGGCATGCTCCCCCGCAACCGCCTGGCGCGCCATCTCTTGCGCCATCTCAAAGTCTACGCCGGGCCTGACCATCCGCATGAAGCGCAGGTCAATGGTCGCCCGCAGCCGCTGTCTCCACGGCCCAAGCCGCGTTCGCGTCGCCAACCCGCTGCCGAGGCCGCTCCGCAACCGGCCGCCACTAAACGCCGCGCGCGCGCTGGCCCAACC
>VBJT01000032.1:0-8624 GCA_005880075.1 Chloroflexota bacterium | reverse complement strand
CCCAAGAGCAGACAGCAATTACCCTGCCCACCGGCCAGTACTACTACGGCACCGGCCGCCGCAAGACCACGATCGCCCGCGTCCGCCTCTACTCCGGTTCAGGCAACTACTACATCAACGAGCGCCCATATCTGGGCATCTTCACGCGGCCCCTCCATCAAAACAAGCTACGCCTTCCGTTCGATGCCACCGAGCTGCTCGGCAACTTCGATGTCTACGCCAAGGTGGCCGGTGGTGGCATCGGCGCGTGGGCCGACGCTATCTCCCACGGCATCGCCCGCGCTCTTCTCTCCTACGACGAGAAGCTGCGCCCGGCCCTGCGCAAGGCCGGCCTGCTTACCCGCGACCCCCGCATCAAAGAGCGCAAAAAGCCGGGTCTCAAGCGCGCGCGCAAGGCCCCTCAGTACACCAAGCGCTAAGCACATCCTGGGCGACTACTTTGCCGTGAGCGTTCCCGTCATCTGGCTCGGGTGCACATCGCAGTGAAAGAAGTACTCCCCGGCCGTCACATTTACATCCGCGGTCTGCAGGCAAGGCGCCGTGCAGATGTCCGTTTTGGCCAGCTCGTCCTTGGCCGCATCCGCATCCTCCTTCGTCTTGTAAAGCGAAAAGTTGGTCCTGCCGGCGTCGATGGTGATGTCCGTCTTCTCAAACTTCGTCGAAGGCACCATCTTTACCTCCGGCCCAGTCGCTGTTGAACTCCCTCCTGATCGTGAGGCCGCCGAGGTCGTCGTCGTCGAGGTGTTGTTGCTGCTACCGCACGCGGCTAGCGCCGCCAAGCTGGCCGCGAGAACAGCGCCGATAGCCATGATGCTCCGCAATCGGCGATGAGAAGGCATAAGGCCTTTGCTCTTTCCCGGTAACCTGGCGCTTGTCAAAGGTCCGGCTACTATAGTCGACCTTGCTGGCGGCGATAACGGCAAGGCGACGCTTATCGCAGGAGAATGAAATGTAATCCTGGCGCCGGGCGAGCACGAACGCGGGGCAGGCGTCCGTGCTCGCCAATCGAGAGTGGTTAGGGCAGCCAAACAGGGCGAGGGCCCGCCCGCTCCGGTTGCTGGCTCTGCTCCCGGAGCGGGCTTGACCGGAGACAATGCGTCCGAGAGCTTGCAGCCTCTCGTCCTTCGTTCCGATGACCGGACATCCGCAACACTCCCGAACTTTTTGCGACCCGAAGGGGTGGGCCACATAGCAATGCTCGCAGGACGCTCGCTTCCCAACATTAAGCCGGTCTCAATAATCGATGAAATTTCGATGAAGAATACCTACGCACCGCCCGGCCGGCTATCTCCCGCGATCGGAAGATCAATCCACCGACACCGTGCCGCCGTGCGCCTCCGCGACATACCGCACAATCGCGAGTCCCAGCCCGGTCCCCGCCGGCCGGCTCTCGCGCGCGGACTCCCCGCGGTAGAAGCGGTCGAACACATGGGCAATCTCATCCGGTTTGATCCCCGAACCGCTGTCCTTCACCTCCAGCTGCGCCCGGCCGTTCGACCGGTGAAGCCCCAGCGCTACCCTTCCTTCCCCCGGTGTGTATTGCACCGCATTGTCCAGCAAATTGCCCACCATCTGGTCCAGCCGCTCCCCATCGCCCACCACGACAATGCCGGTCTCAATCTGCTCCTCGAGTTCAGGAGATACTTCTTGACGCACTCGCGCCAGCGCCCGCTTACACACCGCACTGAAATCAACTGGAGCCCGTTCGATGGACTGCGATTCCTCTCGCGCCAGCATCAGAAGGTCCGCGATCAGCTTCCTCATCACCTGCGCCTCCGCCCGCACCTCTTCGACGCAGCGTTCTCGGTCGGCCTGCGAGAGATTAGGCCGGCTCAAGATATCGACGTTCGTCTGCAGGACCGATAACGGACGGCGCAGCTCGTGAGACGAATCAGCAAGGAAAGACTTCTGGTGCGCCAGCGTCTGCTCCACCCGCTCAATCATGGCGTTGAATGCGCTTACCAGCTCGCGCACTTCGCCCTCGCCGGCGCTTTGATCAAGCCTCCGTGTGAAATCGGCCGTCTCTTCAATGTCTCTCGCCACCTGTGAGACATTCCGCACCGGCTGAAGCGCCCTGCCCGACAACGTGTACCCCAACACCGCGGTCACTAAAAGCGCAGCCAGGCTCCCCAGAAGGATGATGTCGCGGATCTCACTGACTGCCCCGTTGGCCCCGCTCAGAGACTCCCCGACCTCGATCGTTGCTTGTCTCGAACCATCTATGAGGAGCGGTTGGTACAAGATTCGGGTATCCTGGCCACGCACGTCTTTCGTTGAGAATCCCCCCACCAACGACCGCGTATCATCCGGTGGCGGCAGGCTCCCGCTCGGCGGCTGAGCAGACGAATAGAGGACAGCCCCATCGGTGTCCCTCACCTGGAACAGCAGGTCCGGGGAAGATAGGTCATCCAGTTCGCCCCGGTTGTGTTCGATGTCCGCTTGACTCAAATCCGATCCAAGCGGCTCGAGCGCTCCGGCCACGGCCTGCGCCCTTAATGTCAGGCTATCGTCCAGACTGGCGTGAATCCTGTGCGACGCGATCAGGTAGCCCGTGATGCCCGTAGCCGCCAGTGCGGCCGCCAGTAGCACGACGTACAGGAGCGTGAGGCGCAGTCGCAGTGTCAGACTAGGCCTCCTTCAGGACGTATCCGACTCCCCTCACCGTATGGATCAGGCGCGCTCGGTCGCCGCTCTCGAGCTTTAGCCGCAGGTTCGCGATGTGCGCGTCGATCACATTCGACTCCACCTTTGCGTCCTCGCCCCAAACCGCGTTCAGTATGTCCTCGCGCGTTAATACCCGCCCCGGGTTTTCGAGGAACTTTCTCAGGAGACGAAACTCCTTCGCCGTTGTCGGCAAGGGAACGCCACCGCGCGACGCGGCCCAGGTTGACGTATCGAGCGTCACATCGCCGAAGGAGAGACGCTCCTCCCCCGCCGCGGGCGTTGTCGATCGCCGCAACAGAGCCTGAATCCGGGCGATTAGTTCGTCCAGAGCACACGGCTTGATCAGGTAATCGTCAGCCCCCATCTGGAGCCCGGCCACGCGGTCAGGGACGCTATCGAGCGCCGTCAACATTAGGATTCTCACAGGCGAGCGTTCGCGCACCAGCCTGCATAGGCTCAAGCCGTCGAGCCCGGGCATCATGATGTCGAGCACCATCACATCGGGCCAGCCGCTTTCGACGCATGTCAGCGCCTGCCCGGACTCCTTGGCGACCGTTATATCAAAACCGCTCAAGGACAGGCCCCGCCGCAGTGCATCGAGTAGACGCGCGTCGTCATCTACCAGGAGCACCCGCGGCTTGCTCTTGCCGCCGTTCTCTGCTAATGCCTCGCTTATCGTTGCTTCGGCCGGGCGGTCATTCATCTTGCGGATTTGCGCCTCCAGCTCTATGTTCACACCGCGCTGCAATGCGAGCAACGCCGCTTCGCAGGGTGCAAACCACCCTCTATGATTACGACGACGCTGCCCATTCGGCCTTTGCCAGCGACGCCTTCAGTTCGTCGATCACCGTCGTCGGCGTGGGGTCGGTCCCGTAAAGCAGCGCCAGGTACGTCGCCGCGTAGTCGCAAAGAAGCGTGAGCGATAGCATCTGCGCGAGCGCGCTCTTGCCCCGCCCGGGCGCCTCAATTGCATCGATCCCGGCGTCCGCCAACAGCCGTCGCATCAGGTCATATCGCAGCGCCACCCGCGGGTGATCGAGCCTGTCCGATGGGAGAAGCACGGCCGTCGCCGCGCCCGCTATCGCCTTCGGCAGCGCCAACCCGACGATGGCGTTATGCTGCGCCTCCGGCAGCTCCTCAAAGAATGCCCACACCTTCGCCGACTCGTTCAGCTGCGTCTTCCATCGCCGCCCCACCTCGATCAGCGCACCCGCTCCGTAAACCACCGGCAGCCGTTCGTGCAGCCGTACAGCAAGTTGTTTTGCGGGATTTTGGGAGGAGGCGGTCTCCGCCACGTACTCCTCGCGCAGCGAAGTGAGAACGGCGATCGCCTCCTGCACATCGGCCTCGACTCCTTGCATGAGCCCGAGCTTCTCCGCCACGGCCAGCAACGGCATCAGTCCCCAACCGATGGCTGCCCGCGGCTCTCCGTGGTACGCGAACGTAAACGCCGGCACGCCGTTCGCCCGCGCCATAGTAAGCAGCCGCCCACCCGTCGTAATCGCTAGCTTCCTGGCCGGCGTCGCGAACGCCTGCTCGAACGCCGAGAGCGTCTCTTCGGTCTCGCCGCTGAAACTCGAGGCGATGACCAATGTCTCCTCGTCCGCGAACGAGGGCAGGTCGTACGCGCGCACGTTGAATACGCGCACTGGCGCTTCGAGGGACAGCAGCGCTCGGAAGTAGTCCCCCGCGATCGCCGAGCCCCCCATGCCGAGGATCACTATCCGTCGCGGCGCCTCCTTCCACGGCAGCTCAAAGGCCCTCGCCCCGTCCCACGCCTCCCGGCACTGCTCCGGCAGCCCGTACACGGCGCCGAGCATGTCGCCGGGGTCTAGTCGTGCTCGTTGAACTGGATCATCGAGAACCTGATGCTGCTCGGCGGTCATTTCGGGCCGATTACAGCTCGGTCCAGGCGGGTGCTTTCACGCGCCGGTCAGCTCGCGCACGGCCTGCAGCAGCGGCTGCACCTGCTCGCCCTCACGCACCTCGGTGTAGATCCGCATCAGCGGCTCGGTGCCCGAAAGCCGGATGAGCGCCCACGCGCCGCCCTCGAGCAGAAAGCGCAGGCCGTCTGTCCGGTCGTAGCCGGTTACCCGCAGCCCATCGATTGCTTGAGGCTCAAGCCTCGGCAGCAGCGCGGCGATGCGATCGCGTTCTGCCGGCGTCATCGTGATGTCGATCCGGTCATAATAGTGCGGCCCCACTTTCGCGAAGACCTCCTCGAGCAGTTCGGGGAGGCTCTTCCCGCGCCGCGCCATCAAGTCGAGTATATACAGGCCGGATACGATCCCGTCACGCTCCGGCAGGTGGCCGCGGAAGGCGAAACCGCCCGACTCCTCGCCGGCGATCAGCGCGTCCGTCTCGATCATCTTCGGTCCCAGATACTTGAAACCCACGCCCGTCTCGTACACGGGAACGCCGTACAGCTCGCCCAGGCGCTGGACCATGCTCGTCGTCGTCACAGACTTCACGATTGGCCCGCGCAGCCCCCGCACTTCCAGCAGGTAGTACGCCAACAGCGCGAACACCCGCAACTGATCGATGAATTCGCCCCGGTCATCCATCACGCCGATGCGGTCCGCATCGCCGTCGGCCGCGAGCGCCACCTGCGCGTGCTCCCGGACGACCGCCTCGCGTGTCGCCTCGAGGTTTCGCGCGATCGGCTCGGGATTGTGCATCCCCGGGAACGCTGGGTTCCGCTCGGAACGGATCTCGATTGCCTGCGTCCGCCCGCCCGCGAGCAGCTCGTGCAGGTACCCCGCCCCTGCACCGTGCATTGGGTCGACCACCACGCGCAGCCCTGCCTCACGCAGCCGCTCGATCTCGACAAGCTCCGACAGGTGCCGCAGATAGTCTGCCCTGGGGTCGAACGTTCGCACCAAGTCCTTTCCCTTCGCCTCATCCATCGGCATCCGCCCGACCGCTCCGCTCAGCGCTTCCGGCAGTCGCGCCTCTATTTCCGCGAGGATCTCCGGCGCGGCGGCGCTCGCCTGCTCCGTGCGCACCTTGAAGCCCGAATACAACGCAGGGTTGTGGCTCGACGTGATCACAATCCCGCCCCCCGCCTTCAGCCGGCGGATATTGAACCCGATCACCGGCGTCGGCGCCGATCGGTCGCACAGCTGCACCGGCACCCCGTTCGCCGCCAGCACCTCCGCAACCGCCGCCGCGAACTCCTCCGAGGCGAACCGCGTATCGTACCCGACGACAATCCCGCGCGACGCCACCCCCGCGTCAAGGAAGTACCGCGCCGTCGCCTGCGCGCACGCCCGCACATTCGCGAACGTGAACTCATCCGCGATAATCGCCCGCCAGCCGTCCGTCCCGAACTTAATCGAGGTCACTCGCCCGATCTCTCACGTCGCCGTTCCGCTCTTCGCCCGTACGGACAAAGCTTCAGCTCTGTCCGTCAACCGCCGCCTCTGCTTCGACCGTGGCTGTCTGCCGCGTTCGCAGTCACGCCTGTAATCTTAGAGCCTCGCCGCATGGAGGGCGCAACCAACCCATCAGAAACAGAAAAGCCCCCGGTCCATCGGGGACTCCGATGCTGAACTGCCGAACGGCGACCGCACCTGATAAGCAATGAGATTATCGCAATTCGTACTTCGTACCTCGTCTCGCTCGAACTACTTTCCCGCCAACTGCCCCAGCTCCTTCTCAGCTTCCTTCAGGTCCTTCACCGTATCGATCGCTTTCCAATACGCCCTCGAGCGGAACCCGTACAGCTTCCCCTCCTCCGCCAGCGTCGGGAAGAGGTGGTCCTCGTGGTCGCCCACAACAGGGCATGCCTCCAGGAACTCGCGATTCAGCACGTACACCCCCGCGTTTAGCCAGTGCGACAGCAGCGGCTTTTCGTGGAACCCGGTGATGTGTTTCCCCCGCTGCTGCGCGATACCGTACGGGCTGCGCAGCTGCGTCAGAAGCAAGGTCGCGACCGCGCCCGTGCGCAGGTGCTGCCGCACCAGCGGCGCCAGGCGCTGACTGTTGAGATTGTCCCCGTTAGTCGCGACGACCCACGGGACATCTTGCGGCACCTGCTCGAACGCCTGCTTCAGCGCGCCCCCGCGTCCCAGCGGCGTCCGCTCGATCGAATAAGTCACGCGGAGCCCGAAGCGAGACCCGTCCTCGAAGTAATCCTCGATCACGTCGTAGCGGTAGCCGCAGGCGATCACCGCGTGCCGTACTCCGTTATCGCGCAGCCACTCGATGTGGTGCTGCAGGATCGGCTTTCCTGCCACCGGCACCATCCCCTTCGGACGGTCGTCCGTCAGCGGCCGCAGCCTCTGCCCCTCGCCTCCAGCAATGATTAGCGCGTGCATGTTATGACTAGCGTACCGAGCCCTCCCTCGTGATGCTAGCCCCATACTCGCTTTATCGCCCGCTAACGCGATTTTCCAACCAATTTCTGTGGGAATTCCTACGGCCTGTTCACTTCTCGCCGCTACCGTAGCAATTAACAGATTATGGGAAGAGTTGCATAGATGCGGGAAGCCGAAACCAAGCGCCTCACCAACGAGCAGCTCCTGCTGATCGCCATCGCCCTCGTCAAGGCCTCCGACCAAGACGGCCCCAACTTCGTCTACGAAGTCGCTCCCGCACCCGCGAGCGCCTCGACTAACACCTACCACCTAACACCTCACCTTTTCCGGCTCCTTTCTCCTTTCTCCTTTCTCCTGTACTCTCATTCCATGCCCTGGCCTGACGCCGCCTACCCAAAGACCGTCGCCCTCCGCGACGGCGCCGAGGTTCTCGTCCGCCGTCTCGCCGCCGGCGACGAAGACGCCCTCCTCGCCTTCTTCCAGGCCATCCCCGAGGCCGAGCGCTTCTTCCTCAAGGACGACGTCAGCTCCCCCGACCTCATCGGCGGCTGGGTCCGCGACGCCGAGCGCCCCGACCCGGAGCCCTCCCCGACGCACCGGACCGGCGGCCGCGCCTTCGCCCTCATCGCCGTCGACGACGGCCGCGTGCTGGCGGAGGCCGCGCTCGTCCGCCGGCGCGGCGCCGCCCGCGGCCACCTCGCCGACCTGCGCGTCGTTGTCGCCCAGGACTACCGCCACCGCGGTCTCGGCACCGCCATCCTCAGCGAGCTCCTCGACGTCGCTCGCGACAGCGGCCTCAACGGCGTCCTCTTCGAGGCTGTCGCCGACGTCCAGGCCCAGGCGCTCGCCGCGGCCGAGTCCCTCGGCTTCATCCGGCTCGGCCTCGTCCACGGCGGCGCCATCGACCCCGACGGCCGCCTCCACGATGTCGTCATGCTCGTGATGCCCCTCCGCCGCTGGCGCTCCTCCGCGGATTTCTGAGGCGGGGCAAGCCCGCGCCCCTACTGGAGGGCGGGGCAAGCCCGCGCCCCTACGGGTTTGGTCGTTCCCTGGGTTTGGGGGTGCGCTTTTTGGTCGTTTTTCGGAGAAGTCTTCGGTTTAGGCTCTCGTTCATACGTCTGAGGGAGGCGGTGAGCTGGTCGATTTGTGTTTGGTCGTTTTGGGCTGGAAGCGCACCTGAAGGTGCTGGGCTACGAGGCTCAGCGGCGGGTTCGAGGTTGGGGGCGGCCCGTTCGTGTCCTCCCCCGGTGCCCGCCTCCCACTCAGGACGGGCCTGGTCGAGGGCGGCGGGGAGGAACGCGGGGTTGTTGGTGGCGAGCCAGCGCATGAGGATGTAGGCGGCTTCGAGCTCGGCCTGCTTCTGGCGCCGGCGGTTGCGCTTCATGACGCCGATGAGGGCTTCGCGGGCCTCGGGGACCTCGAGAATTGCCTCGAGGATGATCTTGTGGCGGCGGGAGAAGCGTCCGTGCTTGAGGGCGTTGAGATTGCCCTTCGGCGGGCCTGATCCGGGCCGCGGGCCGCCGCGGCGCTTGGGCCGAGACTTTGGACTCAGGACACTGGACTCTGGATCGTCGGGGTCCGGCCGGGCGCGGATTTCGTCGAGGATGGGTATGAAGTGCTGGTCGCTGCAGGGCATTGTTA
>VBJT01000068.1 GCA_005880075.1 Chloroflexota bacterium | reverse complement strand
GCGGCCGGGCTCGTGGCTGCTCCGGTCGACGCGCGAGGCGAAGATGAGCCGCTCGTTGTACTTCGCGGCGTCGTGCTCCCGCTGGCTCCCGCGCTCGGTGAAACACACGGCGTCGCGGTCGCTGAACGGCTTGCCCCCGCCGATCCGCTTGCCGATGAAGTGGCGGTGCCGCTTCGGCTGGTTGCGGCGCCGCTGGTTGCGCTCCCACCGGCTGAGGAAGTAGCCGTTCCGCTACGGCTTCCCGGGCTACCGCTTGCGGAC
>VBJT01000067.1:4193-11047 GCA_005880075.1 Chloroflexota bacterium | reverse complement strand
AAGAACATCGTGGCGCTTCATCAGTGCCTCCTTCTTGTTCGATTGTTATCTAAATATCTCAAACGAACAGAAAACATGCTCTGGTACCGCCTCTCATTGCAAGTTCATAACAACGGTCGAGGCGCAAGGTACAACCGACTCGGATTTGCTGCGCTGCGAGCGGGCTGTGGCAGTCGGCCAAGCGCGGGACTCCTCCCGCAGACGCTGATTACGCTATGACTCTACCGGTGTCAGTTCGTAGTGCATCGTCTTGGAGCGCGTCAGCCGGTGCGCGAGCGGAACGAGAACGCCCTGTAGAATCCGGTATTTTTGCGCCAGCGCCTTGGAGGCATGCTTCGCCTCGTCTCCGGAGAGCAACCTCGCCTGCGCGCGGATAGCGTGACCGGTCGGCTTGCCGAGGAATGTCGAGGGTGTTATCTCGACGTTTGGGTCATTGCGGAGACGCTTCACCTTGCCCGTCCTGTGCGGCGTGCGCACGAAGGCGCGACCTCCATCGACTGCCACGTTAACGGCCGTACCAACAGGCGTACCGTCCCGACGGTATGTCGTTAGCAGAACGGAAACGGTTCGAGCAATTTCTCTCGTGAAGTCATCGTGGGTGGCTCCTTCGGCTCGCAGACTCTAGAGCTCGACGCTGACCCGCATTCCCTGCCGATACACCAGCGTGCCTCCAAAGTAGTTGCCGACACTCAGTACGACGGCGCCGGCCGCGGCCAGAAGCACCGCGGTGAGCGGCGTTTGCGTAGCGTCGAAGTCGAAGCTGCGAACGAGCAAGCTGAGCGTGAAGAGACTCAGGCCGCAGACCTGGGCGATCAGATGCCGCGTGCCGATGATTTTCTTGCGAGAGCCGCCGACCATCGGCAGGTAGTCCACCAGGCCGGTTATGGCCGCAAATACGGCGATACCCAAGCCGAGCGCGATATTGTAGAACGCGGCCCGCGTAAGGGTTAGGTCGGCGTCCGGCCTAGAGACGACATCAAAGACCAACGCGGAGGGAAGCAGAGCCGATGGGAAATGCACGAACGGCGGATGGCTCGGGTGCCCGAACGGCTTGCCCTGGACGACGTCCTTCAATGTCCAGCGCCCAGCCACAACCGGCCTCTGGCTCCAAATGCTTCCCGTCGCCATGGCGGACCTCCTCGAGCAGACGCGCGCAGTCAACCAGCTTTACGCCGGTCGATTATTCTCCGTTAGTTATGGGCTGGCGAAGATGCTTTACTGCGCTCCCGCGTATTTCTTCAACCCCTCGTCGATGTTCTTCTTGAGCTGGTTGATGTCCACCTCGGCCGCCTGAGCAGCGTCCTTCAGCTGCTGAAGCGTGATGTGCTTCGGGTTGCCGTGGTTGGCTTCAGGCTCGTCGCAACCGCACGTGATGCACATATCAAACCTCCTTCTGAACTGATTGCTTGGCTTGATCGTTCCTGCTTGCGAAAGCATAGCGGAGAAACAGATGATTGTCCGCCCGCTTGACCGAGATTAACTCCCCCAAAATCGGCCCGTCCGGCGCGAACTCTCGGCCCGCGACAATTCCCGCCCTCTCGTGGCCATCCCTCCCCGCGATTAATGGCGACACCGTAACGAACAGTTCATCCACGAGGTCCTCGCCGAAGAAGTCGCCCATCAGGTGCGGCCCGCCCTCCAGGAGAACGACGGCTGGATCGTCGTCTCGGCTCAGCGTCTTGAATATAGTTCTGGCCCTCGCCTCCCCGCTTTCCCCGACCGTCCGAATGAGCGACGGATCGAAACCTGCTTCCTGCGTCAAGCGTCGCTGCCCCGCCTCGGTCGTGACCACCATGACCGGCACCTCTCCCTGAAAGACCCGCTGCGAGGCATCGACCTCGCCCCGGGCGGTGACAATTACGTTTAGCGGAAGCTCAGCCCGGCCGAGTCTTCGCCTTAGTTCCGCGTATTCGTCCCCCAGGGCCGGAAAGATGTAGTCAGAAGTCCACAGATGCCCGGGCACGGACCGCGCCGTCCCCGCGCCGACGACAACGACGTCGGCGATAGCGCGCAGCAGGCCCATCACGAAGCGGTCTTGCGGGTTTGATCCGCTTATCTGGCCGCCGCTCGTCTGCGGAATGCCTAGCGCCGCCACCCCATCCAGAGACTGAACGAAGTTCGAGATCAGATACGGGCGGCGGCGAACATTCGGCAGCCGCAGTTCTCCGTAAAGTCCCACCAGTTGAGACGGCAACGGAAGCAGCTCACCGACGGTGCCGTCGTACAGCCGCTCAAGCGGCCTGATGCCCGTCAGCGGTCCCGTCCGCATGCCGCGAGAAACTCCTGTCTCAGGGCCGGATTGGCGTCATAGCCACCGCGCCAGAACGTGGTTCGCGTCAGGGGCGATACTTCTTGCACGCCACGCATCTGCGTACAGAGGTGGTGCGCTTCCAGGTAGACCGCGACGCCATGCGGCTGGAGCATTGCTTCGAGCGTATCGGCGATCTCCTCCCCGATGCGCTCCTGCACGGCGAAGCGCTTGGCGAACATTCTGACGAGGCGCGTCAGCTTGGAGAGGCCAATGATGTGCGCGTGCGCGATATACCCCACATAGGCATGCCCGAAGAAGGGCAGCGCATGATGCTCACACAGCGAGAAGAAGTGCACGGGGCCCTCGATTGCCTGACTGCTGCTGCAGTCCGGCCCGCCGCGGCACTCCGTCTCAAAGACGCGCAGCAGTTTCGGGTCTCCTTCGTAGCCGTCAGTCGCGTCGATTAGCGCCTGTATGTAGCGCCTGGGCGTATCGACCGTCGCCGGAGTATCTAGGTCCATGCCCATGGCCGTCAGTATTTCCGCGATATAGGCCTCGAACCTGTTCGTCTGCTCAAGCGAGAGCTGACGCGGGCGCAGATGCATCGCTGCGCTAATGTCCAACTCCTCGACATCCTCTTTTAGTTGCACCGGCTAAGACTGCTCCTTCTCCGGCAGGCGGCCGGCGAGATCGCCCGGCTGGAACGGGCCTGGCTCTGCGATAAGCCGGCGCGCCGCCTCAACTTGCTCCCATACGTTCCAGAGAAGCACGCCGCGCACCCGGCCATCGCGGAGATAATACACGACGCCTTTTCGGTTCTCTTCGGTCCAGTCCTCTACTGTTTGCAGCCGCGAGTCCAGCTCCCCAACCGCCTCATAGCCAAGATCGAAGAGATCCGAGTAGAAGAAGGGTAAGTGATGATACGGCTCCTCCGCGCCGGCCATGTTGCGGCCGGCCTGACGCCCCATCGCCTTGGCGTTGTCCTCGTGCTCGACGCGCAGCTGTTTGCCCAACGCCGGGTTCTGAAAGGAAGCCATATCGCCCGCCGCATAGACGTCCGGATGTCCCGCCCGGAGCTGCTCATCGACGACGACTCCGTTGTCGACCGGAAGTCCCGCTTGCTCGGCGAGTCCGACGTTTGGTTCGATGCCGATGCCGGCGACAACGCCATCCACCTCAGCCGGCCGCTCGCCACCATCTTTCCCCCGTGCCGTGACAATTAGCCTGCCATCACGCTTCTCGACGCGGGAGACGCTGCACCCGGATAGCAGCGTGACACCCTTTTCGCGGTAGTAGTCATTTATAGAGCGGGCCAGTCCTGCCGGGTAGACGTTCTCGCCGATTGCGAGACCGGGAAAGATCATCACGACTTCCCGGCCGTTCATCGCCAGCGCCGCCGCGATCTCCGAGCCGATGAAGCCGCCGCCGATAACGGCGAAGCGCTCACCCGCGCCCGTTAGATCGCGCAACTTAATGTAATCGTCGAACGTTCGGTAATAGATGATTTCGCCGGCGCCGTTTCCCTCGAGTCTCAGGGTGCGTGGCGTGCCGCCGGTCGCCAGGAGCAGTCTCTCGTACGAGTACTCCGTGCCTTGATCGTCCGCCGCCCGCTTCTTTAGGATGTCAACCGAAGAAATGGTCCGCCCGAGCTGAAACTCAACGCCATCTTCCGGCGTCTTCAGCCACACATTCTCGACCGGCTTGCCCTTCCAGAGATCTTTCGTGAGCGGCGGACGTTTGTATGGCCGGTGCGGTTCGCGCCCCACAAGCGCGATGGTCCCGCTGGAATCGAGCTCACGGACCCCCTTGACCGCCGCGTCGCCGGTCATGCCGGCGCCGGCGATCAGGTACTTATAAGACAGCATCGTTTAGGCGCCCACGGACCCCGCGGGTCGTAAACACGTCACCCATCGCTCCTAAGGCGTCGGCGTGGCGCTCGGCCGCGTGGCCGTCGGAGTGGTGGCGGCCGTGGTCGAGGCGGGTGAGGTCGCTCCACCGCCACCGCCGCCGCCGCTGGTCGGGGTCGTCGTCTCGCCCGCAGGCGACGACGTCTGGCTGGGCGAAGTACTCGGCGAGCGAGTGGGGCCGGTCGTTCCACCGGTAGCCTTCACAGTAACGGTGACCTGCGCGATCACGGGCGGTCTGAGTGGCGTGTGGTCGTTGTTTACGAGCTGCACCGCAAACGTATGCTCGCCCGCTGAAACGTTTGGCCAAGTGTATTCCTTGGTGGCCTGGGCGTGGTACGTGTTGTTGCTTTTCGTGACCGCCGGTTGTCCGTCTTTCGTAGGGATCTCGCCGGCGTCAATGTAGTAGTGGATGTGGCCTTCGCCATCAACCGCTGCCTGACCGATCTTGTCGACGATGTTGAACTTCTTAACTTCGACGGCCACCTTAATGTCGCCGGCGTTAAGCGTGGCTCCTTCCGCGGGCTCCACGATCTTCACGCTCCTGTCGGCGCTTTCGCCGCAGCCGGCTAGCATTGCTGACGCGAGGACAACAACAGCCAGCGCGCCGGCTATATATTGCCCGCGCGGGCGAGGAAGCATCCACACAGTACTCCTCCTCATCGAAACTCGTAATGTCACTCTAATTGTTTCCATGTTGCGCAGCGGCGAAGTCGAACCGCCATGCAAGGTCTAGCCGGGCGGCTTGCAATCTCCTATCACTCACCGCCGATTTTCCGGAAGGCGCTCGAACTCCGCGGGCGTAACAAACTCAACGTCCGCATATCCGCGCGCCCGCAGGAATTCGCGATCGGTCGTCACGATGTAGCGAGCTCCGCCCGCGACAGCGACTTCGACGAGCCGCAAGTCACCGGCGTCCTTCAACCGAAGGTCCCGGACGGAAGGCGGCCGCTCGATCAGGAAGCTTCGCGTCCGCAGCGCGTCCAAAAGCCGCTCAACTAGCTTCGGCTCCAACATTCTCGCCAGCCAGCCGGCGCCGAGGACAAGCTCCGCCTCACGGATTGTGGCGCTCGACGCCACGACTTCCAGGCGCTCGTCGAGCCAGGCCTGCACGATGCGCGCGCTCGTACCGCCCGGCCGAGTGAGGGCAGCGATAAGGACATTAGTGTCGATAGCGATGCGCATGTCTCAACATCGGCGAGCATAGCATCGCACATCCGCCAACAGGGCTTTCAACAGATGTGGATAACCACAAAATATGGATACAGTGGCCTTGACAGCCACAACATGTAGTGCTAGTGTTCGTCTTGCGCCGCCGACCAAGTGCAAGCAGGTGGCGAGAGGGCTCCAAAAATGCCAAACAAACCAAAAGCAACCAGGCATCTGCCGGCACGAGATGTAACCATCCCGAGCCGCACCGTCCATATCCCCACCCGCAGCTTCAGGTTCCGGGGACGGACCGTGAGCCTGCCCAGCCGCACCCTGAATCGACCCGGCCGAACGGTAAGCAAACCCCGGCGGCGGGTCCAGCTTCCCTAGGCATCGCATGAACTGTCCCTACTGCGCAGAGGCTGAGACCAAGGTCACCGATTCCCGCCCGGAGCAAGAGGGCATTCGCCGGCGCCGCGAGTGCCTCGCTTGCGGCCGCCGCTTCACGACGCTTGAGCGGGCGGAGCTCGGCGGCGTCGTGCTGCTGAAGAAAGATGGCCGGCGCGAGGCATTCGACCACTCGAAGGTCATCGCCGGTGTACGCAAGGCCTGCGAGAAGCGGCCGATCCCGTCCGGCGCGGTCGAGGCGCTGGCGGACGAGGTCGAGCAAGCCGTCTCCGCCATGAACCGCGCTGAGGTGCCGTCCAGCGTCGTCGGCGAGTTAGTCATGGAGCGCCTGAAGTCGCTCGACCATATTGCCTACATCCGCTTCGCCTCAGTCTACCGCGCCTTCGCCGACGTCGACGAACTGGAGCAGGAGCTGGAGGCGCTAAAAGCGGGCTGGCGCCGGCCGGACATCCCGCCGGACCAGTTGGCCCTCCTGCCCGATCTCACGCCGAAGACGGTCTCTGCGCGTATCTTGCGGGTCCGCCGCCGAGGCGGGCGAGCGTCTGCCCGCATCAAGACCGACAGCGAGCCGGAGAAGAAGCAGCAAAGGAGGGCTCAATGACACCTGCAGAGCTGGCCACGATCGCGCTTATCGCCCTCCGAATCTGGTCCTGGCGAGCGGCCATCGGCGGCCGGGACAGCGACCGTTAAGTGATGACAGATCCACGCTTTCGAATCTTTCGGCTCTTGGAGGAGCGTCAGCACGCTGGCAAAGCCGGGATCCCTACTATGGGTGAAATTGCTGAAGCATTGGGAATGTCTCTGCGAGATGCGAGTCTCGTTCTCAAGTCTTCTGAGGCAATGGGGATGGTCGCCATACACCGGTATAGCGGCGCCACCGAGGACCAATTTACAGTCTTCCTCAAGTCTCCTGCGTACATATATCTCGAATCGAATCAGCCGGAGCCCGGCGCGCGAGCAAGCGAGAGAGGCTCGTGAAAGCAGCTGTTATGACCCGCCTGATCGACGAAGAGCTCTCCCACATCCCGCGCTCTCATAAGGGTTCGACCCAGAACCAGTTCCGCATGCTGTACGCGTACCACCGCCGGCGGGATCTAGCAGGCGACTCGAACGCGCCCGCCCGCAACGCCCTCTTCGTCGCC
>VBJT01000067.1:0-4187 GCA_005880075.1 Chloroflexota bacterium | reverse complement strand
TGTCGCCCTCGTTCGAGTGGGAATTCTTCCGCCCCGGCGGCGGCAGCACGCAGATGATGCGGAACGGGGTAGACGAGGAGGCAATATGACTCTGGCACCTGATCGACGGCAGACAAAGGCTTCCGCACCCACGCAAGCACCAACCCGCGAGGAGGCCCGCCTCCCGATCGAGCGCTACTTCACCAAGCTGGAGGTGGACCCATACGACGAGATCGAGTGGGCTCTGCGTACTGCCTACATCGGCGGAGCAGACGGCGCATCTGTCTTTGAGCAGTCGGATGTCGAGTTTCCGAAAAGCTGGTCTTTGAATGCGGTCAATGTTGTCGCCTCCAAGTACTTCCGCGGCCCGCTCATACCGAAGGACGGAATGGTCCGCGAACGGTCAGTCAAGCAGCTCATCGACCGTGTCGTCAACCAGATCACCGAGTGGGGACGCAAAGACGCCTACTTCACCTCGCACGACCAGGCTGAAACGTTTCGCCAGGAGCTGAAATACCTGCTCGTCAACCAGTACCTCTGCTTTAACTCGCCCGTGTGGTTCAACATCGGCATCGAGGAGCAGCCCCAGTGCTCGGCCTGTTTCATCCTGAGCATTGACGACTCGATCGATTCGATCCTCGACTGGTACAAGACGGAAGGCCGCATCTTCAAGGGCGGCTCCGGCTCCGGCATCAACCTCTCGCGCCTGCGCAGTTCGAAGGAGCACGTGTCCGCCGGCGGCCTCGCCTCCGGACCGGTATCCTTCATGCGCGGCGCTGACTCCGTCGCTGGGACCATCAAGTCGGGCGGCAAGACCCGCCGCGCGGCGAAAATGGTGATCCTCAATGTCGACCATCCCGACATCGAGGAGTTCGTCTGGAGCAAGGCGAAGGAAGAGCGCAAGGCCTACGCCCTTGGCGAGGCCGGATACGACGTCTCGCTCGACGGCGACGCCTGGATCAGCATCCAATACCAGAACGCCAACAACTCCGTCCGCGTCAGCGACGAGTTTATGCGCGCCGTTCTCGACGACGGCGAATGGCAGACAAGCTACGTCCAAACAGGAAATATCGCGGACACTTATAGGGCCCGGAAGTTAATGCGCGACATCGCACAGGCCGCCTGGGAGTGCGCCGATCCGGGCATGCAGTACGACACGACGATCAACAACTGGCACACCTGCCCGAACACAGGTCCGATAACCGCCTCCAACCCCTGCTCCGAGTACATGCACCTCGACGACAGCGCCTGCAACCTCGCAAGCATCAACCTCCTCAAATTCCTTGATGCGGTTGAGGAACAAGGAACTGGGAGCCACGAACCTGGGGAAGAAGAAGTGGGGCCAAGTTCCAATTTCCAAGTTCCAAGCTCCTTCGATGTCGACGCCTACAAGCGAACGATCGCCGTCTCGATCACGGCGCAGGAGATCATCGTCTCGAACTCCTCCTACCCGACCGAGAAGATCCGGCAAAACGCCGATGCCTACCGGCAGCTCGGCCTCGGCTACTCCAACCTCGGCGCTCTGCTGATGTCTCTCGGCATCCCCTACAACTCTGACGAGGGACGGTCCTGGTGCGGCGCGCTCACGGCGATCATGACCGGCCACGCCTACGCCACGTCCGCCGCGATTGCCGCCCGCATGGGTCCCTTCGCCGGCTTCGACCACAACCGCGGACCGATGCTGCGCGTGATCGAGAAGCACCGCGCGGCCGTCGACGAGATCCCGGAGGTCGAATCAACGGGCCTCTGGCTTCAGGAGGCTGCCCGGGAGTGTTGGGAAAACGCCCTCGCCCTCGGCCGCGAGCACGGCTATCGCAATTCGCAGACCACCGTGATCGCGCCCACCGGGACGATCAGCTTCATGATGGACTGCGATACGACCGGCATCGAGCCCGACATCGCCCTGGTCAAATACAAGACGCTCGTCGGCGGCGGGCGTATGAAGATCGTGAACAACACCGTGCCGCGTGCTCTGGCGCGCCTCGGTTACGAGGAAGCTCAGGATTCCGCAATCATTGCTTACATCGACGAGACCGGAACGATCGAAGGCGCTCCGCACCTCGCCGAAGAGCACCTGCCGGTGTTCGACTGCGCCTTCAAGGCCCAGAACGGCTCGCGCACGATTCACTGGCTGGGCCACGTGAAGATGATGGGCGCCGCACAGCCGTTCATCTCGGGCGCCATCTCCAAGACCGTCAATCTGCCCGAGGAATCGACTGTCGAAGAAATCGAGCAGGCCTACATCGAGGGCTGGCGCCATGGGCTGAAGGCGCTCGCCATCTACCGTGATGGCTCGAAGCGCGCGCAGGTGCTGAGCACCAAGAAAGACGAAGATGGCGCGACGGACGCGTCGCCAGATTCAACGGGACAACCCGTCAGGCGGCGCCTGCCGGCCACCCGCGGCTCAGTTACACATAAGTTTTCGATCGAAGGTCACGAGGGCTACCTGACTGCCGGCCTCTACGAAGACGGCAAGCCGGGCGAGATCTGGCTGACGATGGCGAAAGAAGGCAGCACTCTTTCCGGAATGATGGATGCGTTCGCGACATCTGTCTCCATCGCGCTCCAGTATGGCGTCCCACTGCGCGACCTCGTGAACAAGTTCTCGCACATGCGCTTCGAACCCTCCGGCCGCACCGAGAACAGCGAGATCCCGGTGGCCCAGTCGATCGTCGACTACATCTTCCGCTGGATGGCCTCTCAATTCCTGACCGAAGCCGAGAAGGAGGAATTTGGGGTGCTTTCGCCGGCGGTGAAGGCGAAGATGATGGCCGCCGAGTACGGCCAGGACCTGGGCGCCAGTGGCAATGAGCAATCGAACGGCCATAATGGCCGCCCGCACGGCACGCAGACGGACGCGCCTCCCTGCAGCAACTGCGGCTGGATCATGACCCGCGCCGGAGCCTGCTACCGCTGCGAGAACTGCGGCACGACCAGCGGCTGCGGCTAGGCCTAACCGAGCAGTCTCCCTGCTGGGGCGCCTACGGGCGCCCTAGTTCTTTCTCCGGAGCGAACCGCTGTAACGTGACTGCTCGCCGTCGCGTCCGTATTAACGGAGGTTACGAAAGGGTGAACGCCATGGAAGACGGCCAGATAGACACGCCCGCAGTCCCAGCCGAGCCCAGACCGGTCTGGCCGCCGCTTCCGAAGAAGTCAACGGAGGCCGAAATACTTTCGACGTCAGCTCCGACAGTCGAGCAGAACGGAGTTTCCGTTGTCCTGCCGAAGGCGCCCGAAACCGTTCATGATATCGGCCTCTCTCCCTCGTTCCTGCTCGAGCACGTTATCAAGGTCATCCATTATGCAGAAACTCCCACCGCCGAGCACGTTGCCCGCGTCGTCGGCCTCCCTACTCGCCACATCGTGGAGCTGCTCGACGCCCTGAAGAGCGACCGCATGTGCGAGATCATCGGCGGCTCGACCTACGATCTTTCCAGCACATACCGTTTTCGCCTGACAGAGAAGGGCAAAGCGCGCGCCGAAGAGGCGCTCGCACACTGTCGCTATGCCGGCGCCGCTCCCGTCACCATCGAGCAGTACGAACGCGTGATCAGCGGGATGGGGGTGAGCAGGCGCCCTACGCTGGAGGCGATCAACGAGGCTCTATCATCCCTGATCCTGGACGAGACCGCGGCCACTTTCCTGGCGCGCGCCTTCCACTCTGGCCGTTCGACCATGATCTTTGGCCCGTCGGGAAATGGCAAGACGCACGTCATCACGGAGTTCATCTACGCCTACGGCCAACTAATTCGCATCTATGATCCGCTGAACCATACCCAGATACGCGACGAGGCCGGTCTACGAGAGGAAGTGGGCCAGGGTTTCAAGCGAACGGTCGCGCGCGATGATCTCGTCGATCGGCGCTGGGTGAAGATCAGGCGGCCGGGCCTCATCGTCGGCGGCGAGCTGACGGCCGAATCGCTGGAGTTGGGCTACGACCCGCTCACGCACTTCTACCAGGCGCCCAAGCACCTAAAGGCGCAGGGCGGCTTCCTAGTTGTCGATGACTTCGGCCGCCAGAAGGTCAGCCCAACGGAATTGCTGAACCGCTGGATTATGGCGATGGAGCGCGGGCGCGATAACCTGCTTCTCCGAACGGGCGAGAGCATCGACGTTCCCTTCCACATCACGCTCCTGCTCTCGACGAACCTCAACCCTGCCGACCTCGCGGATGCTGCCTTCCTGCGCCGCATCCCTTACAAGGCGTA
>VBJT01000279.1:1666-2841 GCA_005880075.1 Chloroflexota bacterium | reverse complement strand
TCCAAGGCGATCTCGAGCGATTCCAGGCGCGCGTGTTGTTCGGCAGCCAACTCGTCCTTCGCCCGGTCGCGGAGCCCTCGCTCTTCGTCGACGAGCTTCTCGATTTGCTGCAGGATCTGTGCGTCGTCCATCACTAGCTCCCTCATGCGGTTATCCGCTGGCGACCAGAGGCGGGCTGCCTCGACCTCGACCTTAACAGATTTGAGGTGGGATTCAAGAGCGCGTCCTCTAATCGACATAGGGGCCGTTGAAGCGGGGTTGTTCCCCGTAGGGTTTACCGGCCATCAGTAGGTAGCGCGTCCCAGGCATGGCATCTGTCACGACGAAGCTTTCGCCCGGTCCCATGAGCGCCAGCTGACCGACCTCGGCTCGCGCACCGTTGGTGCCGAACGAGGCTGCACCGTCGAGAAGATAGGCGAAGCCCTGGAACCTGGCCGGCACGTGGTGCGCCGTGTTGCCGCCGCGCGCCAACTCTACATCAAGGATAAGCCCCGGCGTGCCGAGTTGTACCGGCGAGCCCTCGCCGACGAGGACACGGGTGGTAGCGTCTCCCTCCTGGGTCACTCGCGCGAGGTTCACCCAGAACAGGACCGTGCGGACTTCTTCATCCACGCCTTTACGCAGTTGGTCCGCACCGATCTTTTCCGCGTGCCGTGCTCCGCGTCCGGTCCGCAGAAACAGAAGCGACCCCTCGGGCAAATCCGCTCTTTCGATCGCGCCGCCCGGCCCCGTAGTGTGGCCGGTGCTGCTGGAGCCCTTAAGGATGTACCAGAGGTTGTCAAACCCCCGGTGCGGGTGCTCGGTGTCCATGCCGGCCATCTGCGAAGGGCGCAGGGTTGCTTCGTGCAGGAGGATGTAAGGGTCGGACAGCTCGTAAGGCACGTCGCGCGCCGGCAGAGCTTCCCAGACCCCCAGACCCATCATCGGTCGCAGCCAGCGGTCGCTGACGAGTGCTGCCTCACGTAGTTTAGAAGTTGTGGTTGTCATTGGTCTTTCCTTTCTGCCCCGCGTGGCAAGGCCCTTCATACGTTGTTGTTGGGCCCTAGAAGCCCGGCTTCTCCTTGACCAGGATGACGTGGACCCTGTCGGGCAGATATTCCCTGTACGAGATCAGCTCCTTGCCGATGAAGCTGCCCTGGCCGTAGGCGAGCTGGACGCGCTCATCCTCCAGCGGC
>VBJT01000279.1:0-1651 GCA_005880075.1 Chloroflexota bacterium | reverse complement strand
CACCCAGATGACCTTACCTGCGCCGGAAGCATAGGGCCCAAGCTGGCTGCCGTTGGCGGACGCGACGACCACTTCGCCCTGCTCAGTGACCGCGTGAACGCTGCCCACTATCACGTCGGGTCGGGCTCCCAGCGCGCGCATCTCGTGCCACTGCGTGGCCATGTCCATGCCCCTGAGCACCGAACGCACCGACCGCAGCTCGCTTGAACCGTCGATTGCGGCGACGAGACCGATCTCGTCGAGCGTCTGCGATGTGGCCGTGAATACTTCGGCGTCGTCTGGGATCAGTTCCAGCGCCAGGCGGTGCGCATCAGCGCCCGTCTCGACGATGTGGGCCGTCATGCCGTTTTCGGTGAGGCGGGCGGCGGTTACTTCGAGGCTAGCCTCTGAAGCGAGGGCGGCGTACTTGAGGTTAGGCGATAAAACTTGCTGCATGGTTTGAGTTGCTGTCCTTTCTGGTTACCACTTGTGCCTAACAACATCTTCTGTCACTGTGGAAGAGAAAGGAAGAAGGCAGTTTAATGTGCCCTAGGAACAACGAAAGAACTTTGGGACAGCTTCACAGTAACGACGAGTGCGTGAGCATCAATGAGGTGCTCACTCGAGTCGGTGACAAATGGAGCCTCCAGGTCATCTCTCGGCTCGGTCAGGGGACGCTGCGGTTCACAGAGCTCAAACGCTCTGTCGACGGCATCTCTCAGCGCATGCTCACGCTGACGCTGCGTCAGCTCGAGCGAGACGGCCTGGTAGAACGAACCGTCTACCCGACCGTGCCTCCCAAAGTGGAGTACACACTCTCCGACTTCGGACGTACGATTCTGATACCGGTCACCGCGCTCGCGAATTGGGCGCTCACGTACCGGCTGGATATCCAGGCCGCGCGGGGGGCATTCGACAACCGCCAACGTGCAGTCTCCGGGACTAAGCAGAGCTGAGTCTCAGGGGCCTGGTTCTGCCTCGTCCATCACTGCTGCCTGGCACGGCTATCCACTGGCGACCAGAGCAAGGCGGGCGGCGGCCGAGGCGCAGGCGGCGCCGGTCTGATGAGCGCCGCAATCCGCCCGACGACGGACGGCGGCGTGGGATAGTAGCCGGCTTTGGCTACGCCTTCTAGTCGCATATTTCGTCCTTTCCGTAGAATCTGAACATGGGAATCGAGATACGCCCGGCAACCCTCTCGGACGAGGAAGGCGCGCTTTACCTGCTCGAGCAATTGTTCGAGCCGCCCGGCGGCGTGCCTCCCGACTACACGCGCCAGCGCTCGTCGGCGTCGTTCCGCTGGGCCGTGGAGCAACCGAACGCCGACATACTTCTGGCCTTTGATGGCAACGAGGCTGTGGGGCTTACGAGTGTCTACGCGGACATTCAATCGCTGGGCTTCGGTCCCAAGTGTTGGCTGCAGGACATGGTTGTCGATAACGAGAGGCGGTCTGAGGGCATGGCGAGCAGCTGATGGGCGCAGCCGAGAACTGGGCGAGAGCGCGCGGCCTCACTCACATCGAGCTGTCATCAAACAGTCGGCGCGCTGACGCGCACCGGTTCTACGAGAGGCAGGGGTTCAGTCGCGCCAACGCCTACCTCAAATGGCTCGGTTAGCCTTACGCCGCGTCCGCCAGCTCGTCCTCATCCGGCACGGTCAGCCGTCCGCGCC
>VBJT01000066.1:16298-17189 GCA_005880075.1 Chloroflexota bacterium | reverse complement strand
TGTTTACATCGTTCATGAACGTGCTCAGGCTGACGTCGTTGCTGTTGCAGTATGTGGAATCGATGTCCGTGTAGTAGCGGATGGCGTCGTGGTAGCTGCCGTTGAAGCCGGTGCTGCAGCCGGAGCCCGAGGCGTCGTAGTAGTCCTTGCCATTCTTCCCCGCCAGGCGCAGCTCGTTGTAGATGTTGTCGACCGAGGTCTTGGTGCTGCTCGTGTCGTCGAGAAGGCCGTGAACGGAAGGGGGCAGGCCGTTGGTGAGAGTGGCGTAGCTCGGTTTGGAGTTGTAGTTGCCGTCGACGATACCGTTGACCCGGTAGTTGGCGTCGTACCAGTTCTGGGAGGAGCCGCACTTGCGGGCGAGGCCGGTGATGTAGGGCGCCTCGAGGCTGCCGCTTGAATCTAGCGCTCCGATGACCTGGTTGTAGGTGTGATTCTCGAACATCAGCACGACAACGTGCTTCCACTGGGCGGGCCGTGCTGCGCCCACGCACGGCGTGCCAGAGCTGACCGAGCCGCCCGGTGAGGTGGAGGGCGTTGGGCTTGGCGAGGGCGTCGGGGTCGGAGAGGGCGTCGGGGTCGCTACAGGCGTAGGCGTTCTCGTCGGCGTTGGAGTCGGCGTTGGAGCCCACGTTGGAGTCGGCGTTGGAGTCGGTGTTGGAGTCGGCGCTGATCCCGCTGTCGCCGTTGACGTAGCCCGCGGGGTGGCCGGCGGCGGGGTTGTCGGCGTTGGAGTCGGCGCTGATCCCGCTGTCGCAGTCGACGTAGTGCGCGGCGAGGTTGTCGGCGTTGGAGTCGGCGCTGATCCCGCTGTCGCAGTTGGCGTAGCCCGCGGGGTGGCGGGCGGCGGTGGCGGAGTGGGTGTTGGCGCCGATCCCGCGGTTGCGGTTGGCG
>VBJT01000066.1:0-16239 GCA_005880075.1 Chloroflexota bacterium | reverse complement strand
GCCTTCGAAGTCCGCAGTCAGCCGGACATTCACGCCACTGTCTACGGCCGGGCTGGCCGAAGCGAGGTGGAAGTCGCCCGTTCCGACGTTGCCGAACATCGGGTCGGCGACCGTGCTGTGGGCGCCGAGCGGAAACTGCGCCTGGCCACCCGCATAGATGTCGTAGTCCTCGTCGAAGGCGGCGTCGGCGTAGCCGACCTTCTGAACCGCCTCGATGATGTTGTCGCGCATCATCAAAACGCTGCTGTTGCAGCCGGCATAGCAAACAAAGCCCTGAGTGCCGGCGCCCGTCATGACTACTGTGTTGTTAAAGAGCCGGGTGTTGGCGACAGGGCCGTACCCATTCTGCCCGCCCCTCGTAACGATAAACGTGGAGTTAGGCACCGAGGACCTGACAACGTTGTAGGCGAACGTGTTGTCCCGAGCCCGCGAATCACCAAGCTCGCTGAACGCGTCGTTGTCGACGCCGAGATTGTGATGAACGTTGTTCCCCTGCCCGCCGTAGATTTCGACTGCCGAACCGTCGCGTCCGTAATCGTAAGAGAAGGCGTCGCTTCCGGAGATGGAGTTGTTCATCACCTCGTTGCGATCGCCGTTGAGCAGGACCCCGAAGGCGCCGTTGTCGTCGTAACCGCCGGGCGTGTTGACCGACATCTTGTTATTGTTCTGAAGGGTATTGCCCACTATCACGTTGTCCGAGGCGCCCGACGCAACGTGCACGCCCGCAACGTTCCCCGTTATCAGGTCGCCGTCTATACGGTTGAACGTCGCGCCTGTGGAAATCCTGATGCCCGCCCAGGCGCAGTCTTTTACATTCAGCTGACTTACGATCAGCCGGGTTCCCTTGACGTCGACGCAGTCGCCGGGCCCCTGTATGACCGGCAAAGCGCCGCTGCCGTATGAACCAATTGTGATGGGCCTGTCCGCCGTCCCAGCCTTGGCCAGAGTCAGCGGGCCTGACCAGACGCCGCCACGCTTGAAGAGCACGCGGTCCCCTGGCGCCAGAGTCACGTTACTGACCTTGCCCACCGTCCGCCAGGCGGCGGATTCGCTCGTTCCGCTATTGCCGTCGTTGCCCGCAGCATTGTCGACGAAGTACGTCGCGCCGATAGCGCCGCCGACCGGCGTCGGTGCAGGCGTGGCTGTCGCGCCGGGGGTCGACGCGGGCGTGCCGGGCGTGGCTGTCGCGCCGGGGGTCGACCCGGGCGTGCCTGTCGCGCCGGGACCGCCGGGCGTCGCCTGGGGAGTCGGTGAGGGTGCACTGGTTGGTACCGACCAGCGGATAACCAGCGTCGGCTGATAGGCCGCGTTCTCAGAGGACGCATAGTCGACGCCATCAGTTGAGGCGGTAACGATGTAGAAATCGACCCGCCCGTTTCCAGTGACTGCGGGTAGCACGCTCGTTTCTTTCCAGGTGCTCTCCTGCGCGGGACCCGCAATTATCGCGACCTGACCGCCAATAGCGGGCGCATTTGCCCAGGTGGTTGTGTTCTCAGCCCACGAGCCGTTGACCCGCTGGACGCTGCCCGACTGGTTGGACTGATCGACAACGAAGAGCCTCAAAGTTGCCGACTGAATGACCGCGTTACTCGGAAGTCCGGCCAGAGAAAAGCGGATGAGGGCCCGCTCGATGCTGGGCTCCATGTCCGCCTGTAATGTCGTGTCTTGCCCGTAGTTGGTGGTGGCACGAGTGTTTTTGACGTACGTGTCCTCGGTTGCAGGGAAGGTCGCCGTATAGGTTAGTGCCCCGCTGGACTGCTCCGAAAGGAGCACAAAGGTGAGAAGAATGAGACTGCCGCCGATCAGCGCAGGCCAAAACGGAGAGCGAGCAGGGGGGAGCCGTCTGCGGCCCTTAGCGCTCCCGCCGACCGCTGATTGCTTCGACCTGCGGTGAGTGATGGCGTCCGGAAGCGATAGCTTTACCCGGAAAGGAAATAGTTGCATGGCACATACCGCCTTCCTCCAAAGGTTCAGAGGAGGAGACGCGCACTGTGGGGTGCGGTTACCGGCCTTGGCGTAAATGTTCCGTCAAGTTCGGGACGGTTGTAGCTAAGCCGCCGACGGAGGCGGGCCGGACTAGCGGGAGGCTAGCACGTCGCCGGCTGGACCTTGAGAGCTCATTTCTTCCACGAGCGGCAGGCCAGCGGAACGGTCAAATAGGCCGCCGGACCAGATGGCTGCGGCGATCGCCGCGAGGGCGAGCTGCGATATCAACCAGGCGGCGCCCGCGCCTCCGATCCCGTAATGGGAAACGAGCGCAATGCTCACGGGAAGGCTGACGGCGGCGTAGACAGCCGATAGTACCAGGAGCCGGGAAAGCTGGCGGCGCACGCGGGCCATCGCCACACCGAGGCTCACAACCGCGTAGGCGAGCAGGCCAGGCGCGAGGAGCCGCATGACGATATCGCCGTGGTTAGCGTACTCTCGTCCAAAGAGCACTTGGAGGAGCGGATGACTGCCCAGCGTCAGGAATAACACGAGAGGCAGGAAGATAGCGAGAATCAAGAGACCGGCCTTGATCGACAGCTCGCCGGCGCGGCTCTCATCGTCTGCGGCGTGGGCAGTAAAGGCATTCGCGACATTGACAGCGACCAAGCGTAGTGGCCAAACGAGCGACCAGCCTGCGTAGAAGAACGCGTTGTCCCTGTCTCCGGCGATCTGCAACACGATAACCGGCATCAAGAAGTCTGGAAGTCCCATCAGAAGCGCGCTGAGATGATTCGCTCCAGAGAAACGGCCGATTTCGGACAGGGTGAACTCGCGCTCATGTTCACGGCCGCGGCCGCCATGCGCCGGAATGAACCTGAGAAACAGGGCGAGGTTCACCGGGACAACAACCATCGCCGTCGTGATGGACCAGGAAACGAAGATTCCCCAAGCGCCGCCTGCCGAGAAGGCGACCAGGAAGAGGATCTTCACGATCCCAAATCCTGCGTTCTCGAGAGGCACCCATCCCTCCCGCCGCAGACCGATCAGAGCGCCGTCTTGCAGGGTGAAGACGGCGAATACTGCTACCCCTCCTAAAAAGACAAAGCCCGGGACTGACAGGGGCTCAATGAACAAATAGCTCGCGATGAGCACGCCGGCGCCACACAATACCGCCAGGGAGACGCCAGCTAGATACGTGATCTCGACCAGCCGCCGTGTACTCAGGCGGCTGGGCGGGATGAACCTGATCAATGCCGGCGTGAGGCCCGCGCATCCCAGCATCGAGACGAGCTGGAGCGCCGCGATAGTCGCTGCGCCTCGTCCCACTTCCTCGATTGAGTACAGGCGGGCGGCGAGCGTCCAGAAGATGAGGCCGAGGCCGGCATTGGCGCCTGTTGTCAACACCAGCGCTGTGGCGCTCCGGTAGAGAGGGATGCGACCGAGCGAAGCTATAGCGCCCAGCGGCCGGAAGACCGGCCGGCGCCGAGCCGCGGCTTCCAGCCCAGGACGGCTCGCTGGCGCCGGTCCCTTCTTGGTGTTTGCCATCACACTCCGCCGAGTCCACAGCGGCGACTGATCTCTGCGACCAAGGCCGAAGGGTTGCGGACGCGCGGCACCAGCAGCTCAAAGATAGGCAATTTTGAGAGAACACCTTCCAGAATGCGGCGCTCCAGAAGGGCCGCCTCGTGAAAGACCGGCCCTGCTTCCGGGCGTCCTGCGACCGCGTCCTCCAGCCGCTTGCCCTCCTCCTGATTGATCGCCTGGATGCGGGCGACGGCCTCGCCATGCGATACCGGATGGGGCCCGACCAGTCTGTCGGCTCCATGCCGTTTTAGGAAGTAGACGGACTCGAGCGTTGCCTCGGGGCAAAGACGCCCAGGCCCGAGGATCTCCTCGATTGTCAGCCTTCTCGGCAGGTTGGCATAGCCAAGCGAGAATTTTCGGATGAGACCGGCGACGCGCAGCCGCCAGCGCTCGGCGGGGGGAAGCCGGCCAAAGATATCTGGGCTTACCGCGGCCAGATCGGAGTAGATGCGCAGGCGTCTTGGAAACGCAATTGTATGTCCTTCGCCGCTCAAGATGACGTAGTTGTCTCCCTGCACGCGCTTTCCCGAAGCGGCATGTCGCAGCATCAGCGTGCTCTTACCGACGCCGGAGCCGGCGGGGAAAAGTATCGATGAGTCGCCGTTTGCGAGGCAGGCGGCGTGGACGAGAGCATGACCGCGTTTGAGAAACTTCAGACGGAGCAACGGCTCGATATAGAAGGTCTGGAGGAAGGAGACGACAAGCTGGCCGCGGCCTTCAAACAGGACGCGGATGGTGCGCTCATCCAGACCACCGACCGCGACCCGCCATGTTACTGTCTTGTGGCGGCCCTCGTACGCTTGGTTGAATTCGGGCCGTTCCGGGGAGGACGAGATCGCCGACTGACCGGCATAGACATCAATGTCCGCCTCGCCTGGCACCTTGGCCAGAACGCTTCGGTATTCGGCATCCAGGTGGCTGAGGACTTCGCGCGCGTTGGTTTGCAGCCGGAGCGTGACGCCGGAGGGGAACCCGTAGGTCCGGGTGTTCGAAAGTTCCCCCGATTGAGGCATAATCAGCAGAACGGCTGAATTGCTCGGTAGAGGGCGGCAGGATCGAAGGGAAAGGGCGCCTCCACCACGAATACACGCTTCGAAGACAGGGCCTTTGCGAGCGTTCTTGACTCAGCTTCACGCGCCTCTTCAATCAGACGGTTGCGCCTGCCCGGGAAAGCGTATTTAAAGCGCTGATAGAGCCCGAAAAAGGCGCGCCGTTCATATGCGGCGCAATCGGCAAGGCGGGAAGCCACCTCGTCGACGTCTGCCTCACGAACAGCGATTCTGTCCTCTCCGCTGGTGACCAGCAGGAACAGACTCGCCAGCGGCGCCGAGGGAGAAGACCGCCATTGGCTGGCCCCGTCTCCGTCCTTGCCGAGGAGTTGACTAGGAGTCACTGACACGCGACCGGCCAAGTCGGCCAGCCCTTTCACGCCGGTGGTCAAGGGTGCGTGGCTCAGTGCTTCAGCGCGAATCACTGAGGTCACGAGTCCGGCTGCGCGCGCCCGCAGAAGCTCCGTAGCTTTAAGGCGGTCCCGCAACCCAGGGATCAGATCGATCATCCAGTTGCGGACGGTTATGGGCGTAGGAAAGTGGTGGATGGAAGAGCCGTCACCGTCAACGATCGTCCACTTATCGGAGACGAACGCGGCCCCGGCCTGCAAGAAGCCTAACATTGCCTCGGTCTTCCCGCTTTCGGCCCAGCCGGCAAGGAGGATCCCCTTCCCACCGTAATTGACGGCCGCGGAATGCAGTGCCAATCGATCCTTCGGCAGAAGCGCTATCTGGAGCGCGGGACGGACGTAGTCAATCAGCAGGCGCCGCATTCCGCCTGCGCCTGACCAGCCAATAGTGCACCCCGATCCGACGAAGGCGAAGGGGATGCTGACGGCCATCGTTCCCTTGCGCAGAATGAATTCTGATTCGCCGAAATCGCATTCTTGACTATCGCCCGCATCGCCGAGACGATAGCGGCGTTCACGGGGGGAAGGGGGTGTGAGACGCGAGATTGAAACGTCAGGCTCAGACGCCAGGGACGCAGGGCGCCAGGGGTCGAACTGGCGGGCAACGAGGCGAGCCAGCGAGGGTGTGGGATTGATCAGACGGAGGCCAAGCACTCCGTGGATGTCGTAGTCAATGTTCATAGATCTCCGCCCTGACTTTCATGATACTAAACGCGCGGCGGAGATTGACGATAACGCGGGACCATTCCCCCGGCCGCGCATGCAACGTAGACTAGACTTATCCAATCTTAATCGAGTAATGCGTTCTCTTCCGCATATCACTGTTGCTTGCGGCTCCATCTGGGCCGGGTCCCGGCTCCTCGCCTCCAAAAAACATGGGCGGAAGCTCGCGAACGGCACGGGGATCGGGTCTCTGCTTCCGGACCTCGTTGACCGGGCTCAGCGCACCGCGTTTCGAGTACGCCGTTCGAGTCCCGACCAGCACTTCCTGGGTCATACATTGCTACTTAACTTGCCGCTGCTTTTCGCCGGAATGTACTTTTGGAGGCGCCGTCGGGACGCGCGGCTGCTGTCCATGAGCGGAGCCGCGATGACGCACCTGCTCGTCGACCCTGTCATTCGGTCGCCGGGGACGCTTCTGTGGCCGCTCTTCGGTCTCGAGTTTCCGGGGGCGCCAGGGCTATCGCCTCGGCTGACTGCCCTTACCCAGATTGCGGCCGCAACGGCTGTAGTCCTGACAATCTTTGGCTTGCAACGGCAAAAACGCCTTCGCGAATTGCTAAGCAGCGGGCGGCTGTAACCCGATGATCAAAGCGACCGAAGAAGGACCCACCAGAGCCGCGGAGGACTTCAAGCCTCGAGCCTCCGTGATCGTTTGCGCCTATTCAAACGAGCGCCTGTCTCAACTTAAGGAGACCATCGCGTCACTGCAGGAGCAGACGTACCCGCCGAGCGAGATCGTGCTCATCATCGACCACAATCCGGGGCTCCAGGAGGAACTCGAGAAGACGGCAGGCGACAGCCTGCGCATCGCGCCGAACAGCGGGGACCGAGGCCTGGCGAACGCCCGCAATACAGGCATCGCGCTCGCCCAGGGCGAGATCGTAGCGTTCATCGACGATGACGCTGCTGCTGAAAGCAGGTGGCTCGAGGAACTAGTGGCGTGCTATCAGGACCCTGATGTGATCGGTGCCGGCGGCCGGATCGAGCCCGTCTGGGAAGGCGGAAGGCAGCCCGGCTGGTTGCCCGAGGAGTTTTTGTGGGTGATCGGCTGCTCCTACCGCGGCATGACAGAGGGCAGCATTCGCAACATGATCGGCTGCAATATGTCGTTCCGAGCGTCTGTGTTTGCGGAAGTAGGCGCCTTCAGTCCGGACATCGGCCGTCTGGGCAGCCAGCCCCTTGGCTGTGAGGAGACAGAAATTTGCATTCGCGCACTAGAACGCTGGCCGGGTAAGAGGATCATCTACACTCCGGAAGCGCTGGTGCATCATCACGCATCTCGGTCGCGGCAAACGGTCAGCTATTTCGCCAGGCGCTGCTATTTTGAGGGGGTCTCTAAAGTGGTCGTGCGCAGACTCTGGGGAGCCGCGGCTACCAGCACGGAGGTAGGCTACCTCTCGCGAACGCTGCCGAGCGCCATTCTGCGTGACGCTCGCAATGTCGTCATGCTGAAGGACGCGAGCGGCGGCGCGGCGCGCATCGGCATCACTGCTCTCGGCGTGGGCGCTGTCGGGGCGGGGTTCGCGCTTGAGTTTCTGCGTGGACGAATCCGCCGGCAATAGGCCACCGGCCCACCAGCTTGTCATACCGATGCAGAACCAGATGCCGAGACGGACGTTAGTAACGCCGGTCGGAGCACTCCGTCTTGCTAATCGATTGCCGCGCGGTGCGAGTGAACAGCACGCCCGCATGGTTTACCATTTAGGGGAAGTATGGCGACGACGAGAACCAGTAGATCAAACATTTACGCGCTGCTCCAGGTGCATCCAGCGGCGCCGCTCGAACTGATAACGGCTGTATACTGGCGCCTCGTTGGCCGCGCAGGCGTCAGTAGCCGGGGCGAAGGCGCCGCCGGCGGCCGTGTGCGTCAGTTGGAACGCGCTTACCAGGTGCTTTCAGACCCCGAGAAGCGTGCCGCTTACGACAGCGCCATGAATATTCGTTCGAATGCCCCAATTCCGGGGCTCGAGAGCGATGGCTCTGCCTTAAAACGGGTGGACGACGATCACGATCACTTGCCGTCAATCGACTACTACGAGGTATTGAGGGTAGACCCAGCCGCGGAGCGCTCCGTCATCGAAGCGGCCTATCCGGTCATGCGCGAGCTCTACCAGGCCGTCATTCAAGCCGGCGATGGGGCGCCCAGGCTGATTGAGCTGCTCGATCAGGCCTTTGCCACCCTCCGAAACCCCGCGAGCCGACGGCGCTACGACGGCGAGAGGGCGCAAGCGCTGGCCGCGGCGGCGTCCACGCCTCAAGCGGCTGCACTCGAGAGCGCGGTTCCTGAGGCCCGGCAACCCTCCCGGATCGATCGCGACACGCTGCTCTTCAACGCTTCCATTGTTGCCTCGGTGCTCAGCGTACTTTGTCTGGTACTCGGCATGGCGACCTCGTCGCTCGATCTGACGGACTACGGCATCGCCAGGAGCTTCCCGCTCTCGTTTTATGTGGGGTTGGTCCTGCTTCCACTCGCTTCGTCATGCCTCTGGTTCACGAACCGCAAGGTCGACGCCATCGTTCTGGCGCAATTGCTGCTGCTGATGGTCGCGATCTGGCTGGCGCCATATCTGCTTGAGTCAACGGCGAGGTTCCGCTCGTCTTACAAGAACTTCAGTGCCGTCGATTGGCTTGCCGCTGGCCATGGGTTTGCGCCTGACCTCGTCGTCTACCACAACTGGCCGGGCTTCCCCATAGTTATGACGGGTGTGTTGAAGGTAACCGGCCTATCGCCCACGCAACTCATGGGATTGTTCCCGTTCGTGATCCAGATAGTATACCTGTTCCCCTTGACCTACCTGCTGCGCGTCTTCCGGCCAGCGGGGAACGGCTGGTGGGCAGGCGTCTGGTTCTTCTACCTGTTCAACTGGACGGGGCAGGATTATTTCGCCCCGCAGGCCCTAGCCTTCTTCCTGTTCCTCTGCCTGCTGGCCCTGTTCGCGCACATGGTAGCGCATCGGGACGGCTACTTCGGGGTGCCGCTGATGGCTCTGACGCTCGCCATTTATGGCTCCCTGGTTGTCACGCACGTACTCACCGCAGGTATCGTTCTGGCCATCATCCTGGCGCTAACAGCGAGCGGGCAGATGCGGCAGCGGAGCCTGCTGCTCGCGACGGCAGTCATGTTTTTCGCCTGGCAGGTGTACGGCGCGGCCTCATTCTTCGACTTTTCGCACCAGCGCATCCAAGACAACATCCTCGACATTCAGGACTTCTTCAACCTCAATGTCGGCTCGCGCCTGGCGGGCACGCCCGATCACGTCGTGGTAGGAAGGCTTCGGATGCTGATGACACTCATCGCCGCCGGTGTCGCGGCCATTTGCTTCCTGATGCGTCTGACAGAGCGGCAAGACAGGCGAAGTCTCGAACTGATGGGACGTGGCGCTGGTACGACTTTGCAGACGATTGGGACAATGCGCCAGAGGAGCCTGATGTACCTATGGCAGCCCGCGCCGTTTGCGGTCGTCTGCTTCATCGCTCTCGCCATCGTCGCTCCGCTCTATGTTTACGGGGGTGAAATGCTGATCCGCGCGCTGCTGTTTAGCCTGCCCGCGTTTTCGCTCCTTGTCGCGGGCGCGTTCAAATGGCGGACCCCGGTGATCGCGGTAGTGGCCCTATTGGCTCTTGTCGCGCCCCTGCACATGGTAGCCCGCTACGGCAATGAACTTTATGACTACGTCTCCCCAAAGGAAGTCGAGGGCTTCAACTACGTCGCCTCGATCGGCCCGGCCAACATTTACGGCGCCTACCCGGCGGGGACCTTCGAAAACACCATTCAACTCGACTGGCGGTATGGTATCCAGCCCGGCAAGAACAAGCCACCCGACGCCGAGGGCTACCTCCGCCCGGACCGCAACCGCTGGCGGCACGATGATTGGCCGATTTATGTCGCGCTCAGCCAGGGGGACGCTGCCGCCGCACGACTCTTCTACAACCAGCCTGAGTTCATCGACAAGCTCAAGGCGGAAATCTCGCGCAGGTGTAACTTCAGCCTGCTCTTTGACAACGGTGACTTCACGTTATACCGGTGGCGTCCTACGTGCGCCCCTGCCGCCTCCGCTCAGGGAACCCCCTAATGACGCTACCCGGCGCACGGTTGCCTATCTCGGTTGTGGTCCCCGCCAGAAACGCTGCTGGTTTTATCGAGGGCTGTCTTGCCGCCGTTCAAAGGAACAATCCGGCTGAGACCATCGTTGTCGATGGGCGTTCTGACGATGAGACCGTCGAGATCGCCCGGCGCTATGCCGATGCAGTGCTATCGGACGAAGGCGGCGGCGTGGCCTACGCTCGCCAGATGGGCGCGGAAGCCTCCAACCAATCCTACGTGGCCTTTGTTGACGTGGATATCGAGCTGCCGGACACGGCGCTGAGCGAACTGCTCGACGAACTGAAAGAGCGCAAGCTCGAGGCGATTCAGGCGCAGCTGCGGAGCGTAGGCGGAAACGACTACTGGAGCCGAGCGCTTGTCTCCCACCACCGAGGCGGGCGCAGCAAGAGTTGGTTCGGCCTGGTTGCCAGCCTGTTCGTGCGTGACGCGTTTCTTCATTACGGCATGGATCCCACGTTCTCATCGGGCGAAGATATTGAGTTGCGATACCGCCTCGAGAAGTCCGGAGCGAAGATCGGCCTGTCAGGTAAAGTGGTCGTCCCTCATCGCTTCGGCAGCGGGTTTAATTTCGCGCTCGGTCAGTGGATGGCCGACGGCTCCGGTCTTGGCCGGGTTGTCCGGAAGTACGGCTGGCCGGCGGCGTCGACGCTGGTTATACCCGCTGGAGGCACCGTCCTCGGAATCGGCCGCTCGCTCCTTCGCCACCCGCAGTTCGTGCCCTACTATGCGCTTTACGGCGCTTGTAACTACGCAGGGATAGTGCAAGGCCTTCTCGACAAGAAGGTCCAACGCTCGAAGTCGGTGAAGCAATTTGAGCCTTATCGAGACCATAGCTGACTCGCCGATAAGCGCCGGAATCACGGTAGCAACGGTCTTTACGGCCGTCTGCCATGAACTGGCGGTGGCATCGCGACGGCCGCGGGCGCTTGAGTTTGCGAAGAGGATTTGGGCGCCATACTTGATCTTGCTGCTACTCTTCGTCATTGTCGTCGTGGCCCGACTGGCGTCGATTTTCTGACCGCAAGAGTAACCGCGAGAATTTTACGGATTTCTAATGCCTGAGCGGTCAGCCCCGCGTTGACCGGTGTTATGTCTTGCAGTAGCATTCACTTTACTTACCGGAACGCCACCCCTTAGATACCGGAGTTTTAAGAGCATGGCGCGCCCTCTGGCCGTAGTTCTCATAACGGTTGCCCTTATCGCAGGCGGCTTCTCGTTCTTTACCGCGCGTGCCAGTGCTGAACCCGCATCTCCGCTTGACACCGTAACCGTAGCCCCGGTTTCTGACGCGGCCAGCGGGCCGGTCGCGCCTTCGCTCTCTGAATCAGCAGCTATAGCCTCCGCGGATGTGCCGGACGCTGGTATCCCACCTTCTGTACCGAGCGTGCCATCTTCGCCCGTACTGCCATCCACCGTACCCGACGACACGTTGCCGCTCGATAGTGCACCGACGACACCGACCACGGAATCTGCGCCCCTGGCGCCGTCCATCGCACCTCCAGACGTGGGACCAACGGACCCAATGGTGCCGCCTCCGCCAAGTCTACCCCCGACAACGCGTCCCGACCTGCCGGTGCCGAACCTTCCGTCAGTAGCACCGATCGCTCCCTTTCCACCGACTCTACCAACTACACCGCCCGCCGACGCGCCGGTGCTGAACGTTCCGCCAATAGCGCCGACCGCGCCCCTTCCACCGACGCTACCGCCGACAACGCCCGCCAATGTGCCACTATCCGAGTTGCCGTCAACCAAATCACCCCAGCCGCCAGACGCCGCCCTCAAGTCTCCTACGGGAGCCGGTCAACCTGACCGCGCCTCGAGTGCCAATTCAATCGTGGTGGCGACGGTTGGGGGTACTTCCCAACCGAACGCGGGATCGGCCTCGACAGACGGATTACCGCGTCTCCAACATGCCTTCTACACTGTCGACGGAATTCTCTTGAGTGCAGGCGAGGCGGTTTTAGACAGCATTGCAGCCCCGGTCAGAAGCGCAAGCTTTGGCGATTATCTTTCGCGAGCCGGGTTGTCACTAGTCGACATGACGCCTGGCTCGTCACACGGTGGAAGCACTGGGCCTGTTAGCGCCGGACTGCTTCTGAGTGCGCTTGCTCTATTTGCGGTCTTCCTGATGACCCGATTGTCAAATGTCGCCCTTTTCTTCTCCTCGCTTACTTACACGCCGGTAAGACCGCCTAGCTAGTCCTCCTCATCCGGCTGCGGAGGCCGAAGTCTGCGCGGGTCAACCCGTCGCCATGCAGTCCGCTTCAGTCGCTCTGCCTCCCGTTAGCTGGCCGTTGACTGTCTCAACGGTTCCTGAGCATTCCGGCAGTACCTCTGCCGGTGGGAGGAATCTCTTGAAAGAAAATCTGAACGCATCCCGGCTCGCCGCGCTCGCCGTCCTGATCGCGTGTGGGATCGCCGCTTTGGTGGCGCTCTCTGCGTCGGTCGCGCGCGTGGACGCCGTCCCCGCATTGCCGACAGGCGCGCCCCTTCCCCCTCTCCCGATCGATCCTTCAGTGCCGGTTCCGGTCCCCAGCGCGCTGACGCCGGCGCCGCCCCCCGCGCTGCCCATCGATCCCTCCGTGCCGATTCCGGCGCCTACTCCCCCGGTCGACTCGCCTGTCCCGGTGCCAACACCCGCGCTTCCGACCGACCCTTCTCTCCCGGCTCCGCTGCCTGCGCCGCCAGGCTCAGCGCCGCTTCCAACACCCGCGCCTTTGCCGCCGGCCGGTATAACGCCGCCGACAGCGCCAAACCAGATCGACCCTTCGCAACCTGTCAAGCCCCTGGTTGCGCCGGACGCAAAGCCCTCGCAGAAACCCAGCCCTCAGGGAGCATTGATTAGTCCCGGAAGCCCGCCGAGCGTTGCCAAGCAGACGCACACCTCGGCTCCAGACAACCACAGTTACGCCGCGCCCAAGACATCGCGCGGTCACGGACAAACCGCTCGGTCCGGCCGAGCCATCTCGCCGACGAGTGGCTTAGACAATAACGCGGCCGCGCAACCAGTCCTGCAAGAGTCGAGCGGCGGATCGCTCAATCCCCTCATCGCGAACGGTGATGGCCTGTTCGACCCCACGGCATTCCCGGACTCAATACTCGCGATCCTGGGCGGCCTTCTCGCGCTCCTGGGCGTCGCCTACTGGTTGCAGGAGCAGCGGCGACGAGACAGAAGACTCGTGAAGCCGGCGACCGGCTTGCAACGACTCGCCTCGAATCAATCTGCCAATAGCCATGTCCAGGGAGAATCGCACGCAAATGGACATCGAGAACATATAGCAGACACGAACGGCGGCGCGCGACCTGGTGGCGCGGCCAAGACGCATGGATTCCCCCTGCACGCCAACGGCAATTCCGCCGCATTCGTCGCCGGTTCGGGAATGATATCAGGCCATGTAGCGGGGGCTATCGCTACCGCTGAGCGCGGTCAGGAGGCAAAACCGCAGGCCGATGGACGGCCAGTCAACGGCGCACTTACGCACTCGCCGCTCGCGGGAACAGTTCCGCTGGCCACGAGACACAACCGCGCTTCGGCGAAGGCAGCACCGCCGACGCCGGCGCTAGTAAGCGTCGTGATCCCCGCGAAGAACGAAGAGAAAAGCCTCCCTTACGTCCTGCGGCGGCTCCCGCCCTGGCTGCATGAAGTGATTGTAGTGGACGGCCTCTCGGAAGACGCCACAAGCGAGGTCGCGCGCCTCTGCCTGCCGTCCGTCCGGGTCGTCTCGCAGTCAGGCCGGGGCAAAGGTAACGCACTACGCGAAGGATTCGTTCACTGTACAGGGGATATCGTAATCGCGCTCGATGCGGACGGCAGCATGGACCCGGGAGAGATCCCTGCCATAGTCACCTTCCTAGAATCTGGACTCGATTATGTCAAAGGCTCTCGCATGATAGCGGGTGGCTCATCGGTAGACCTAACGAGCTTTCGCAGATTTGGGAACTGGATGTTGCGAACTTTGACGAATTTCTTGAATGGGACAAGTTATACGGACTTGTGTTATGGTTACTTTGGCTTTCGGCGGGGGACGGTAGACCGCTTGGACCTGCACTCGAGCGGGTTCGAGATCGAAACGGAGATCAGCATTAAGGCGCATCACGCCGGCCTCCGGACCGCGGAGATTCCGAGCAGTGAATCGGTCCGTCACAACGGGGCGAGCAACCTGAGCGCCTTGAGGGACGGCTGGCGCATACTCCGCACGATCGTCCAAGCGGCAACCGAGGACAGCATCCCCGCCCACTCACACATGGGTGCCGTGGCTATGATCGGCCTCGGGCTTGGCGCGCTTATCGCGCTTGGCGCTATGGCGTTGCCGCAAGACGCCGCGAACGTCGCGGGGATGGACGCCACGCAGGCCGTCGCCCCGGCGCCTGCGGCGGCCGCCGCCCTCTTGTCCCCGGTCACTTTGAACCCTATTGACGACGCCTACGTGGCCGGGGAATTACCCAACGACAACTTCGGCTCAGACCCTTTGCTTGAAGCCGATGCTTCACCCGTCCGTGAGTCATACCTGAAGTTCGACCTGCGCCCGCTCGCCTCTCAGGGCGTGTCGCAGGCAATCATACGAATGTACGTTACGAACGGGTCAGGAGGCACCGTCGACCTAAAGGACGTCTCTGACAGCACCTGGACGGAAGGGGCAATCACCTTCAACAACAAGCCGGCGAAAGGGAGCACCCTCGCCAGCTTCAACCCCGGAACGACAACCGGCCGGTGGCTCGAGGTCGATATCACCTCAGCCACCGCCGGCAAGGCCGGCTCCTTCATGTCCGTCGCGCTCCAGACATCGAGTACGGACGCCCTGGGGTTCAACTCAGCAGAGGCGTTGTCAAACCGTGTGGAACTCGTCGTTCAGCCGCTTGGAGCGACTCCCGGGCCGTCCGGCACAGCGACGGCCACCCCATTGGTTACGACTGCTCCTCCACCGACGCCGACGCCATCAGCGGCGCAGACGTCAGCGGCCACCGCGGTGCCGGGGACGACAACTTTGAACCCGGTCGATGATGCCTACGTTGCGGGCGACTTGCCGGCCGACAATTTTGGCTCCGACCCTTCGCTCTCCGTGGATGCGTCGCCGGTCAGGGAATCGTACATCAAATTTGATCTCCGCCCGTTTGCAGGTCAGAGCGTTTCTAAGGCAACCCTGCGCATGTTTGTAACCAACGGCTCCGGGGGCGCGGTTAACCTGAATGCTGTGTCTGACAGTACTTGGACGGAAGGGTCGATAACGTTCGGCAATAAGCCGGCGAAGGGCGCGGTGCTAAAGACGTTCACTCCTGGAACAACAACAAGCGTCTGGCTCCAGATTGATGTAACCTCCGCGGTCGCGAGCAAGGCCGGTTCACTGATGTCCGCGGCGCTCGACACCACGAGCTCGGACGGATTTGCCTTCAACTCCTCCGAGAGCGCCAACAACCGAGTTGAACTTGTCGTGCAGACGGTTGGCAGCCAGACGCCTGGGCTGACGGCCTCGCCGACGCGAACCCCAACGTCTGCAACATCAACGCCCACGAAGGCGCCCACGGCAACCCCGACCCGGGCGGTAACACCAACACCGACGCGCACCGCCACCGCCACGCCAACGCGCACACCCACCGCTACCCCAACCCCGGCGGCTGTTGGCACGCCGTTCTCCTTCGGTGTAGCCGGAGACCTGGGCGCAAACAGTAACAGCTCCGCCGTATTTAACGCCGCCCATTCCGCCGGACTGAACTTCTTCCTGCCAATCGGCGATTTCAGCTATAGCGACGTTACCCCCGAGTCTTCCTGGTGCAATTTCGTCAAGCAGCGCATGGGTAGCTCGTTTCCGGTTGAGCTCATCTCCGGCAACCACGAGGACGATGGCCCGGACGGTCAGATTGCCAAGTTCGCCGCCTGTCTTCCCGACCAGCTGGGAGGACTGAGCGGCACATACAGCAAGGAGTACTACTTCGACTATCCCGCCGGCCGACCGCTCGCGAGGTTCATCAATATATCGCCCAATCTCTCATTCCCCGGTCAGGGCACCTATTCGTATACGGCCGGCAGCTCCCACTACAACTGGACGGCCAGCGCGATAGACCAGGCACGGGCGCGGGGCATCAAGTGGGTGGTCGTAAGCATGCACGAATATTGCATCACGCTGGTCAGCGCTTCCTGCTCGATTGGTCCGGACATCACCAACCTGCTCATCAACAAGAAGGTTGATCTCGTTCTCCAAGCGCACGACCACGCTTTCAACCGCAGCAAGCAGCTGGCCCTGCGGACCGGCTGTTCGCGCGTCAATCCGGGGTCCTATGATCCCGATTGTGTTGTGGATACGGGGTCCGATGGAAGCTACGGGAAAGGCGCCGGGACGGTCATTTTGACTGTCGGTGTTGGCGGGAAGTCGATCAACAGCGTGGACACTCGGGACGCCGAGGCGCCTTATTTCACCCGTTGGATGGGCAGCAACGCCAACCC
>VBJT01000065.1 GCA_005880075.1 Chloroflexota bacterium | reverse complement strand
GCGCTTCTATCGCCGGCCGAAGCCGGAACGCCAGCCCGCGGGGTATCGCGGCTGGCCGTTGTGGTTCGTGGCCGTTGCCTTCATCCACAACCGGCGTTTCGGGATGCTCTTCGTCGCTGGACTGGCGTTCCAGCTGGCGATTGACGCGATCGTCTAGCCAGGCCGACGCTCGGCGTTCAGCCTTCGCTCGGAATCTGGCTCGGCTGAGCCCCAGCCTTCAAGGCCCTCGCCGGCGAGGCGCAGCGTGCGGCCTGCCGCGCGCAGCAAGGGCCCGATGAAGGGCTTGGACCTCCGCCTGCGGTCGCTCGCGGCCGCTTCAGCCAGGCGCATTTTGAGTGAGGAGCCGGCTCGCTCGTTCTCCAGCTCACGGAGCTTTTGGGTGACGTATTCGTTGATGTGCATGGCTGCTCCTTTACTAGGCCCGAACGGCCGATTCGAACAGTTTGAGCGTCCCGGCCAGCATGTCCCTCGCTTCAGGATTGAGTGAGTAGAATTTCATGTTGTTTTGGCGGCGCGGCTGTACGAGACCAACTGCCTTCATAAACGAGAGATGTCGCGAGACGACTGATTGGTGAAGGCCGGTCTTTTCGACGATCTCCTGAGCGTACATCTCGCGGTCGCGTAGCATGCGAAGGATGCGCAGGCGCTGCTCGTCGCCAAGCGCCTTGTAGAGGCGAGCGAGCCGCGTTTCCGCGGCGTCCTCACGTGTTCCCGAGAACTCCGGCTCGAGCGGATAGAAGAGCCCGTGAACATTGCCGACGACGGCGCAGGAGTTGTAGACGCCCATGTCCATAGAGGGGGCGAAGATATGCCGCTCGTAAGGGCCCGCGCAGCCGGCCTCGAGGCAGGACTTCGGCCTGCCCGTTAGACGCCTGGCGACGGCTTCGGGGTCGGACGAGGACTCAGGGCGATGGTGGGCAACACTACGCTCGAGAGCCGGCAGGCGGCGCGGCATTTCGTTCGCGTAGTGTTCCCGGTAGAAGCGGGTGATGAGAGTTACGAGTCGCTGTCGCAGCTCGGCCGGCCGGTCGTACAAATAGAGGACGTCATCGGCATCGCGGTCATGGAGGCTTCGCAGCCGCTGTTCAATTGCGTCGCGATGGGGCATCCTCTCGTAAACGGAGCCGTCCACTTCGTCCTGGTAGCGGAACATCGCCTGGTAGACGAGGCCCTGGATGCCGGGAGCGTTTTCCAGATCGCCGAGGCCGTCCGGCATACCATTGACGTAGGAAATGAGCGCATCGAGATTGCGCCAGGCTTCGGGATGGACGAAGAGGTTATCGCAGAGGGTGCCGAGGACTCCCGGGTCGCCGGCCGGGTAGTTGAAGGCGAAGTCGAGCTCGTCCAGGGCATCCGGCGCCATCACACGGCGCAGCTCCACGGGCCAACCCTCGACGCCCTCACTGACGGCAACGTGACCGGTGAAGTACATGGCGTTGAGCATATCTAGCATGGGGGACGCTACAAACTGAATGGCGGGCGCTTCGACGGTTGACTGTGGAGTTAGCCTTGGCATTTTTCTTCGTCCTGCTATATGCGCATTTGAGAATATGAGAAAACACAGGCTAATGTCAAGCGCTCGTCCGTGACGAATTTTGACGGCGTTGCCCCGACTCTGAACCGTTCCTGAACAGATGCTCCAATCACGGGCTGGCCCAGCGTCCCATAATATGTCTAGAGGAGTGTGAAAAAATGAACAAATGGGGCGGGCTTCTTATAGTTTTCTCGGCTATCCTTGTGGCCGCGGGTGTCGTCTTCGCGGGGACGGGCGCCTCGATCGCCGACAAAGGCGGATGCCCGAACCCGCACTCGGAGACTGGCGGTTCGCACGCGGACGAACACTCTGCGCACGGCAGCGAGAAGCGGGAGGAACGCGGCTGCGACGACGCCATGGAGACGCCGACGCCAGACGCGCAAGCGAGCGCGACCCCGACGGCGGACGCGACCGAGCAGGCCACCCCCGAGCCGACCGCGACGCCGACGGCAACGCCGGCGCCCACACCCACACCTTCCGCGACCCCTACCGAAGAGCCCACGCCGACAGCGACAGCTACGCCAGAACCGACAGCGACGCCTACCGAGACGCCGCCGACGGAAGTCCCAACACCGACGCCGGTGCCCGGTTCTGATGTAGAGATCGTTGGGGTGACGGTCAGCTTGCCCGCGACCGCGTTCGCGGGCGTCCCATTCATGATGTCGGTGGACATCAGTGTTCGTAACAACGGCCCGGTGGTGCCCGCCGTCGTGGACACGACGTTCGCGCCAGCGCTGCCGGCGGGATGCACGGCCACTACGGGCGCGATCACTGTGCAGAACACAGCATTGACCGGCAATCTCATCACAACTATCAGCCGCGCCTGGAATGTGACCTGCACTGCGACCGGAAGCCAGGGCTTCACGGTTAACGGAAGCGCGGCGATCGACCCGCTTCAGCCTGCGGTCGACCCGAATCCGGCAAACAACAGTGGCACCGGCGGCAGCAGCACGATAGTCAGCTAGCCCGGCCTTAGTTTGGCCGGCCGGGTCGCCTCGCGGAGGGGAATCGTTCAAAGTGCCCCCCGCTTAACGCTCCTCTGCCCGCCTGCCTCCTGATACAATATTTCCGATATGGCGACCGCGCGGCAGGACTACTACGAAATCCTCGGCGTCTCCCGTAATGCGTCAGCTGAGGACGTGAAAAAGGCGTTCCGGCGCCTGGCGATGAAGTACCACCCGGACCGGAACAGCGAAGACGCCGCCGAAGCGCGATTCAAGGAGATCGGCGAAGCGTACGAGGTGCTCTCCGACCCGGAAAAGCGATCGATGTATGACCGCTTTGGGCACGCTGGGCTGCAGGGCTTCGACTTCGGCCGCGGCTTCAACGGCTCCGATCTCGGCGGCTTTGGAGATATCTTCGAGGCGTTCTTTAGCGGCACTACCACCGGCCGTCGTACCCGTGAAGCTCAGCGCGGGGCTGACCGCCGGATCGACATCGAGCTTGACTTCGAGATGGCAGTCTTCGGTTGCGAGCGCGATATCGAGCTAGAGCGGGTCGAGCGATGCCAGCGCTGCGCCGGTAACGGCGGCGAGCCCGGTTCCAAATCGCCGCGCTGCACTACTTGCGAAGGTAGCGGACAGGTCCGTCGCGTGAGCCGGAGCTTCTTCGGCCAGTTCGTGAACATCGCCACCTGTCCGCACTGCCGCGGCGAAGGCCGGATTATCACAGACCCGTGCAAAGAATGCCGCGGTTCCGGTCGCGAGCGGAAACAGCGCAAGCTTAGCGTCAAGATCCCGGCCGGTGTGAGCGACGGCGCGCGTATGCGTCTGAACGGTGAAGGCGATGTCGGCGCCCACGGCGGGAGCCCGGGCCATCTCTACGTCTACATGAGCGTGCACCCGCATGCTTTCTTCACGCGCGAAGAGGACGATCTGATCTACGAGCTCGAGATGAACCCCGCGCAGGCTGCTCTCGGATTCGAACCACGCATCCCGACACTCGACGGCGACGAGGTGCCCCTCCGCGTCCCGGGGGGCACGCAGTCCGGACACGTCTTTACGATGAGGGGCAAGGGTGTGCCTCGCCTTCATACGGGAGGCCGCGGCGACCTCCTGGTGCGGGCTTCGACTGTTACGCCGACGGACCTGACTGACGAGCAGCGCGACTTGCTTCAGCGCTTGGCCGAGAGCTTCGGCACGCCGGTGGCGAACGGCGACAAGGGCATTTTCGGCAAGATCAAAGACGCCCTGGGTTAGCTTGACGGCCTAGCCATTCGCGTCCGGCAATAAGTTTGACCTCGAATGATGCTGCCATCGAGTGGCTCGAGATCGCCGTTGAGGTGGCGGGTGTGGATGCCGATTTGGCAGCTGATCTTCTGCGGCAGGCCTGCCCGGGCGGCGTCGCGATCGAATCCGCCTCGCGTTTCGATCAGGCCAGCGACAGCTACGTCGCCGACGGCGACGCGCCGGCGCTAGTCTGCGGGTATCTTCCGGCGGGGGAAGATTGCGAGCGCATCCGACGATCATTGCGCCTGGCGATGAGCGCAGCGCCCCTGGCGAATGCCCCGCGATGGCGTCGGGCCCGACGTCTGAGAGAGGAGTCATGGCGCGACTCCTGGAAGAAGCATTTCGGCATCCAGCGGCACGGGCGCGCTCTTGTCGTGAAGCCGTCGTGGACTCGGTACCGGCTGAAGGGCGGCGATATGGTCATCGAAATCGATCCGGGGATGGCCTTCGGCACCGGCCAGCATCCGACGACGGCGATGTGCCTGCGGGTCCTTGAAGATCATGTACGCAAAGGCACGGACGTGCTCGACCTGGGCTGCGGATCCGGCATCCTCGCCATCGCGGCAGCGAAACTCGGCGCAAAGCAGGTCGTGGCGATCGACGTGGACCCAAACGCCGTGCGGGCGGCGCGTGAAAACGCCGCCGCCAATGGTGTCGCGAATGTGATTGAGGTGCGGGAAGGGACGCTTGTGGGCGAGGCCGGTCGGTTCGATGTTATCGTTGCCAATATCAGCGGGCTGACGTTGGAGCGACTTGCGGTCGATCTAGTGGGCTCGCTGGCGCCCGGCGGCTCGCTGATCACGAGCGGATTTCTCGACGATGCTGTCGCTGGGCTTTCACGGGCCTTCGAAGAGACCGGCGCCAGAGGCGTGCGCGTTGTCGAGGAGGGCGTTTGGCGGGCGATAATCGCGCGCGCTTGACGGCTCTTCGCGCTCGCGTGACGCTTAAAGCGTGACGGAACCGCTGCGACGCTTCTTCGTGCCGACGGGCTCTCTGCGCGCGCGTAACGTGACGCTTGGTGCAGACCTCGCCCACCGGCTGGGGCGAGTCTTGCGGCTTAAGCGGGGAGACCGTGTTCTGCTCAGCGAGGGCGGCGGGCGCGAGTACGAAGTCCAGCTGACAGGGGTGTCGCCCTATGCTGTGACGGGGGTTGTGCTGGGCGAGCGCGAGGCCCTGCCTGAGCCGGAAGCGACTCTCGTCCTTTATCAGTCGCTTATCCGGGCTAACCGCTTCGATCTCGTCCTGGAGAAGGGGACGGAGATTGGGGTGGCGCGCTTCGTGCCGGTGATCACAGCCCGATCGCTGGTCCAGGGCGAGGGCGAGCCGGCCGCTGCTCGCGGTGAACGTTGGCGACGCATCGTCATTGAGGCGGCGGAGCAGTCCGGCCGCGGCCGCCCACCGCGAGTAGACGCGCCACTGCCGTTCGAGGAGGCGGTGCGCCAAGCGCGCGGACTCAAGGTAATGGCGTTTGAAGGAGAACGCGGTCGAAGTCTCGGCACCTATCTTCGTGGACTAGCCCGCCGCCCGGAGACAGTCAGCCTCTTCATCGGCCCGGAAGGAGGCTTCGAAGACTCGGAAGTCGACCTCACACGCGAGGCGGGCGCGGAAATCGTCTCGCTTGGGCGGCGCATTCTTCGCTCGGAGACCGCTGGGATTGTGGCAAGCGCGCTGGTGTTGGACGCGCTCGGAGAACTGGACGTCTGAGCGCTTAGGGGTCGAGCGGCTGCTGCGTGAAGAGCAGGGCATCCACCCGGACTCCGCCGATGATGGCTTCCCAGTGGAGATGTGGCCCGCTCACGAAGCCGGTCTCGCCCATGAAGCCAACCAGATCGCCGATGGTAACCGCCTGGCCCTCAGTGACGGCGATGCTGTCAAGGTGGTTGTAGCCGCTGAAGACACCGGCGCCGTGGTCGATAATGACGACGTTTCCATAGAGGTACATGGGCCGGGCAAGTGCGACTACTCCCGTAGCAGCGGCGGCCACGGGGGTGCCTTTCTCGTTCGCGATGTCGGTCCCGGTATGCGGGTAATAGGGAGCACCGTTGATCGAGCGCATGAGGCCGAACCCGTCCGTGAAGGCGCCGGGCGCCGGAAGTATCCACGCGCCGGACCAGCGCCGTTCTGGCGTGAACCTCGAAAACACCTGGGCGAGCGTGGCGCGCTCGTTGTTGACCGCATTCTGGTCGGTCAGGAGGTCGATGCTGGAGGGTGGTAATTCGATGGATTCGTACTGGAAGCCGCCGTCACTGACGCTCAGTGTGCCGGCGGCGAGGACGGTGTCGCCCGACTTCGCCGAGATCGGGTAATCGCCGACGCCGAGGTAAATGTCGAGACCGATCACGGCGAACCAGCGATCGGCGGCGGGGAGCATGGGGTGTGAGACGCCGTTGAAATCAATGGTGACATCTGCCAGGCCCGGCGGCGGATAGAGGAGCCTTGCGAAGAGGAAGCCTCCCTGACGGGGCTGGCTGGCCGAGAAGTCTAACGAAGGTGGTGGGGTCGGCGTCGGCGCCGGAGTAGGTTCGGGAGTGGGCGCGGGTGTGGCAGTAGGCGGCGGCGTGGCAGTACCGGTCGCGGGCGCTGTCGTGAGAGAGGGAGCAGCTGCGTCGCTGCCTCCGCAGGCAGCGACAGCGGCCAAGACGGTGAGGAGCCAAAAGGCAAAAAGAGCGGGACGCACCAATACCATGGTATCGCAGTCTAAGAACCGGCGGCGAGCCTGATTCGCTAGTGCAAACGGCCT
>VBJT01000138.1 GCA_005880075.1 Chloroflexota bacterium | reverse complement strand
CGGAGCGCCTTCGTCGTAGACGGAGGCTGGGCCGCCGGAGAGGATGAAGCCGCGCGGGTTGAGCCGCTCGACCTGCTCCCAGGGAGTGTCGTGGGGGACGAGCTCGCAGTAGACGTTGCACTCGCGGACGCGGCGGGCGATGAGCATCGAGTACTGGGAACCGAAGTCGATAATGACGACTGTTTCGCGGGCGGCGGGTGCTTCGACGGACTCAGCACGAGCGGGAGTTTCGGTGGTGGCGGCCTCGAGGTAGGAGGACAGCTCGAGGTCTTCGGAGGTGGGGTGGGAGCGCTCGGAATCCGGTTCGAGGGGGGCGGGGGGTTCCATGACGGAATGATAGCACGCAGCCGGGGCCAAGGCAACGATATGGATTAGGCGTCTTATCGTTTTTCTTCTGGCCTCCGGGCCGGCCCCGGGAGCGGCGATTTGCCAAACAAACTCCAGACGAAGCCGTTGTATGGGCGAGGCACCGGCGATATCTCCGGGGCGGGGCGATGTCCCGTGATCGGGTGGGCGACTTGCAACGAGACACCGTTTGGCATGCCTCCGCCCCTACGGCATAAGAATCGCCGGGACACGCGTCCGCCTAGCCATCACGCCGCCGAGGTGGTAGCGTTGCGTCAGTGGCGAACATAATGCCCGCCGACCACCCCGCGTGCATCGAGCAGGCGGCGTTTTTGCTGCGCCAGGGGCAGCTCGTGTGCTATCCAACAGACACTGTCTACGGTATCGGCGCGACGGCCTCGAACGAAGATGCGATTCGCCGGCTATACGCGGTTAAGGGACGGACTCCGAACAAGCCGCTGCCGCTGCTGATAGCGGAGCCGGGGGACGCCGGCCGCTACGCGGAGATTACGCCTGTGGCTCAGCGCTTGATGTCGCGCTTTTGGCCGGGGCCGCTGACGATCGTCCTGCGCAAGTCCGCTGGGCTCAGGAGCCGCGCTCTGGCCGGGCAAAACACCGTGGGGCTGCGCGTGCCGGACAACGACGTGCCGCGCAGCCTCGTGAAGATGTTGGGCGAACCGATGACGGGATCGAGCGCGAACCGCTCGGGCGCGAGGCCGCCGGTGTCGGCGGCGGAGGTGGCGTTCTCGCTGGGAGAGATGGTATCGCTGGTGATCGACGGCGGGCGCGCGACGAGAGAGGTGGAGTCGACGGTGATCGACGTCTCGGCGGGAGCGCCGGCGATCGTGCGCGAGGGCGCGGTGAGCCGCGAGGAACTGCAGGAAGCGTTGGGGCGCGAGGTGGAGGTGAGGAGGAATGGGGAATGACAATGAGGCGCGAAGCGCCACGAAAATACTCAACGCTTTCCGCCGAGATTCTTCGCTCTGCCGAGCAGGGTGATACGAGTTTAATCGCTGATGTATATTCGAGCGCCTGCGTTGATGCGCTGGGCTCAGAATGACAGGAGGTAGGCCGTGGGTACCGCACGCACGGTGAGACGGATCGCGACGGGGGCGCTACTGGCGGCGGGCGCGGCGGCGCTAGTGGGCGGCTACGTGCTGCGGCGGCCGGTGCCGCGGGCGAAGGGCAAGGTCTCGCTCAGGGGGCTGCGCGAGGGCGCGGAGATTATCCGCGACCGCTGGGGCGTGCCACACATCTACGCCTCGAACCTGAACGACCTCGCGTTCGCGGTCGGCTACGCGCAGGCGCAGGACCGGCTGTGGCAGATGGAGATGAACCGTCGTGCGGCGGCGGGCACGCTGGCGGAGCTGCTCGGCGAACCGGTGCTCGAGATCGACCGCATGACGCGTCGCATCGGCTTCCGCCGGGCGGCGGAGCGTGACTGGGCCGAAGCGGATAGTGTGGAGCGTGAGGTGCTCGAGGCGTACTCGGCGGGGGTCAACGCCTACATCGACCGGGCGAAAATGCCGCTGGAGTTCACGATTGTGCGCTCGCAGCCGGCGCCGTGGCAGCCGGTGGACTCGCTCGCCTTCGGGCGGCTGTTCGGCTGGGCGCTGACGGGGAACTGGGACCTCGAGATCGTGCGATCGTGGACAATCGAGCGCTTTGGCGCAGAAGTGATGGCCGAGCTGGAGCCGAGCTATCCAGCGGGCGCGCCGGTGATCGTGCCGCCGGGCACGGAAGCGAAAGGCGCGAAGCCCGATGTGTTGGCGGATTATCGCCAGGCAGCCGAGCTGGTCGGCGTCGCAGGGCGTGGCATGAGCAACAACTGGGCAGTCGACGGGACGAAGTCGGTAACAGGCAAGCCGCTGCTCGCGTGCGACCCGCACCTGACGCTCTCGCTGCCCTCGATCTGGTGGGAGATGCACATCGACTCGCCGGAAATGAAGGCGGCGGGTGTGGGGCTGCCGGGCCTGCCGGCCGTGGTCATGGGCCACAACGAACGAATCGCCTGGGGCATGACCGCTGCGCTCGTGGACGGCGACGACCTCTTCGTCGAGCAGATGGACCCGGCGGACGCGCCGCGCTACCGCCAGAACGGAAAGTGGTCGCGCGGCGAGGTATTTCGGGAAGAAATTACGGTGCGCAAGCGGAACGAGCCGGTGATTGAAGAGGTGCTGGTGACGCGCCACGGGCCGATCATCAGCCCCGCGATCAAGGGCGAGCCACGGACGCTTTCTCTGAAGACGGTCGCGCTGGAGCCGGCGCACCAGGTGAAGGCGATGATGATGGTGATGGCGGCGCACAACTGGGACGAATTCCGCCAGGCGTTGAGCCAGTGGCCGTTCCCACCGCTCAACTTCGCCTATGCGGATCTGGATGGGAACATCGGCTACCAGCTCGGCGGACTCGTACCGGCGCGCGGGAAAGGGCACGGGACGGTGCCGGCGCCCGGCTGGACGGAGGACTACGACTGGAAGGGCTTCGTTCCGTTCGACGAGCTTCCGCACGCCTACAACCCGGAGACGCACTGGGTCGCGAGCGCGAACAACAAGATCGCCGACGACGACTACCCTCACTTTCTGAGCGCTGAGAACGCAGATGGCTTCCGGCAGAGGCGCATCATCGAGCTGCTGGAGGAGAAGGAGAAGCATTCCGCTGACGACTTCGCGGCGATGCAGGTAGACCAGGTCTCGCTGGCCGCGAAGGAACTGGTCCCGCTGGTTACCGCACTCGCCCCCGAGGACGAATGGTGCCGGCGGGCGATCACGTTCCTCAAGGCGTGGGACCAACGGCTTCCGGCGGACAGCGTGGCGGCGTGCATCTACGAGGTGTTCTTCTCGCACCTCCTTCGCCGGACGCTCGAGGAGAAGCTGGGATCGTGGTCTGACTTCTTCCTGGGTAAGGGCGTCCACATGCTGCGGCCGCATACGACGTTCTTCCACGCCTCGCATTCGTGGCTGATGGAGAAGATGCGGGAACGGCCGCAGTGGTTTGACGGTAAAACCTGGGCCGAGGCGATGGAGGAGGCGCTCGAGTCAGCGGTCGGGGAGTTACGCTCTCGGCTTGGAGACGAAGTGTCACGCTGGCAGTGGGGCCGGCTCCATAAGCAGCATTTTCGGCACCCATTGGGTGAGGTGCGCGGGCTCGATCGAATTTTCAACCGCGGCGCTGTGCCGATGGGAGGCGACGCGAACACGGTCTGGCAGGCCGCCTACGTCCCGTACCACGGCTACGACGTGAACAGCTTCACGGCGAGCTGGCGGCAGGTCATCGACCTCGCGGACTTCAATCAGAGCCGAGCGACACTCCCGTCGGGGCAGTCGGGCCACACTGGTAGCCGCCACTACGCCGATATGATTTCGCGGTGGCGGCGGGGCGAGTACCACCCGATGCTCTGGGACCGGGAGCAGGTGGAGGCGCAGGCGCGCGGGCGGTTGCGGCTTGTGGCGGGGTGAAAACCAGCCAGCGATGCTTCGGAAATTGACGAAGGCGACCTCACGCGCGCTGGCGGCCGTGACACTGGCATCGGCGATGCTCGCCGCCTGCGGCGACGGGGATAATTCTAAGGATGGCGGTGGAGAAGCCTCGCCAACCGGCTCGGGGCAGGCGTCCCCGACGGGTGGCGTGAACCCGGCTGATTTCAGTACGACAATCGATAACCGCTTCTTTCCTATCCAGCCCGGGCAAACGCGCGCGTACGAGGGTGAGGAGAAAAAGGGCGTCGAGACGATCAAAACGCGCGTCGACGAGACCGTTCTCGATGAGACGGACACTGTCGCCGGCGTCGAGGTGAGGACGGTGGAGGCGAAGGAGTACGAGAACGGCGAGCTCACCGAGATTACGAAGGACTATTACGCCCAGCACAAGGACGGCGCCGTCTACTACTTCGGGGAGCGGGTCGATGAGTACAGCAGCGGCCAGGTGGTCGGGCACGGGGGCCAGTGGCTAGCCGGGGAGGGCCAGAACCAGCCGGGCGTCTTCATGCCGGCGGACCCGAAAGTGGGCGATCAGTTCCAGCAGGAACGCGCGCCCGGGATCGCTGAGGACACCTCGAAAGTAATCGTTGTCGACGATACGGTCGATGTGCCTGCCGAGACAGTGTCCGGATGCATCAAGACGGAGGACTATTCGCCTATCGATAAGGCCACGGAGTTCAAGTTCTATTGCCCGGACATTGGGCTCATGCGGGAAGAATTCACGGGCGGTTTCCTCGAGCTTGTCAGCGACTAGCGCGCTGTGGTGAGTCCCGAACGCTTAGACGTAGCGGAGTCCTGATGGACGCTGTCTGCCCAAGACCGTGAAGAAGAAGACAGTGCGCGATATCGAGGTGCGCGGTAAGCGGGTGCTCGTGCGGGTGGACTACAACGTGCCGCTGGATGCTGGAAAGATTCTAGACGACTCGCGAATCCGAGCGACGCTGCCCACGATCTCCTACCTGCGGGAGCAGAGGGCAAAGGTGATCCTAATGTCACACCTGGGGCGGCCAAAGGGGTGGGACGAGGCGTTGTCGCTGCGGCCGGTAGCGGAGCGGCTGGCGAAACTGCTGGCGCACGAACAGTCCCGGAGACGGCCCGGCGTCGATCACGGAGATACGTCGTCCCCGGAGTCTTGGGCGTCTCCACGCGAGGGGGCGGTCCAGATGACGGACTGCTGCGTCGGCGTGGATGTTCAGCGCGCGGCGCACTCGCTCCGTGAGGGTGGGGTGCTGCTGCTGGAGAACCTGCGCTTTCACGCGGAAGAGGAGGCGAACGACCCCGAGTACGCGAAGGCGCTGGCCAGCCTCGGTGAGGTGTACGTGAATGATGCCTTCGGGACAGCGCACCGGGCGCACGCTTCGACGGAAGGGGTAGCGCGGCTGCTGCCGGCAGTGGCGGGACTTCTGATGGAGAAGGAGATCGAATTTCTGAGTCTGGCGGTTGAGAACCCCGAGCGGCCCTACGCCGCAATTATCGGCGGGGCGAAGATCAGCACGAAGATGGCCGCGCTCGAGAACCTCCTGTCGAAGGTGGACAAGCTGCTGATCGGTGGCGGCATGGCGAACACGTTCCTGAAGGCGGAGGGCTTCAACGTTGGCGAATCGCTGGTCGAGGACGACTACCTGGAGCAGGCGAAGAGTGTCATGCGGCAGGCAGACGAGAAGGGCGTGAGGCTGCTGCTTCCGGCGGACGTAATCGTCGCCGAGCGGTTCGCGGCGGATTCTCCGGCGAGGCGCGTCTCGGTGAAGGATGTGCCGGAGGGCTGGCGGATCATGGACGTGGGCGAGACCACAATTGACGTTTTCGCGCGGGCGCTCCAGGACTGCCGGATGGTCGTCTGGAACGGGCCGATGGGCGTGATCGAGATGGCGCCCTTCGCGCACGGGTCGCACCGGCTGGCCGGCGTGATCGCGAACCTGCGCGAGGCGACGACGATCATCGGCGGCGGCGAGACAGCGGCGGTGGTCGAGCAGGTCGGGCTGGCGAGCCGCTTTTCGCACGTGAGCACGGGCGGCGGCGCGTCATTGGAGTTCCTCGAGGGGAAGGAGCTGCCGGGGGTAACGGCGCTGATGGATGCGTAGCCATGGCCGATGGGACGGATACGCGGTTTCGGTTCGACACTCGCGCAGGCGTTTCGGTTGGGCTCCTCGGCACTGTGGACCTCTCATTGCTTCCTATCTGGGTGGAGTGGGTCATGTATGGCGTGGCAGCGTTTGCTCGGCTGTGTTTATCTTGGTCGACAGAGCGGAGGCGATTCCTTCTTCTTCGCCCGCATCCAGGTCGCCGAGGGTGGCATAGAGGAGGACGCCCGTAAGCGGGCCGTTGCGCATGACGAGAATGTGGCCGTTGACGTCGATGCTTGTGAGCAGCGTGGAGATATCTGCTTTCAGGCTGTAAGCGGAGGTTTCATCGCCGAGCGGCTTGTACTGAGCGGGCTCCACAGCGGCCGAAATGCTGCCAATAAGGCGGCCGAGATCGCCGGCGGCGTTCTGGATTGCTTGCTTGAGGGCATTCTGGATCTGGTCTCTGCACTGAAGAACGAGGTCGTTCGCGCGACGCACGGCTGCCCGGGCAGCCTCGGGATCGCTGAAAGCCGTGACCGTGGAGGCGAGCTGCTGGTTATGAGGCCCGGCGAACGGCTCTGAATCGGCCGTCGCGACCTCGCCGGGGAAGCCGGCGCCCCGCCCATTGAGAGCGGCGCAATCGCCGTTGAGCGCGAGGCCGGCGAGCGCCTGGGCTCCGATCTCGCTGCGGGCCCAGCCTTCGGGGAGATTGTCGACGGTGAGGACAGAGTCCTGGACGGCCCGCTGAGCGGACTCGCGGTAGGCTTCGTCGGCGGAGCTGCCGCGGCCGCAGGACGCTATCAGAGCGGCGAGGAAGAGCAAAGAAATCGCGGCAACGAATCGCATCCTTTCAAGGATATGTTAGTCAGGGAATGGGCAGCGAATCCTGCTGAGGCGGAATAGGGCAGCGAATCGGCCGGTCGCTGTGTGGGTGCCCCGCTCGTCCTATGAGAGCCTCAGGACGAGCGGAACGCAGTGTCCTTCTACGGCGGGACATCGTCCGTGAGCGGTCGGAGGCGGATTAGTGAGTCGGATAGCCCATCGGGGCTAGATACGGGATAATCGGGCTCGCGATGGAGCTTGAACTGGCGCGCGAGTTGGCCCAAGAGGCCGATACGAAGATCGTGCTGTTCGTGATGGACGGGCTGGGCGGGCTCCCGCACCCTGAGACGGGACGGACGGAACTGGAGACGGCTTACACGCCCCATCTGGACATGCTGGCGCGGGAAAGCGCCTGCGGGTTTACGGTGCCGGTAGGAGTGGGCGTTACGCCCGGCAGCGGGCCGGGGCACCTGGCATTGTTCGGCTACGACCCGCTGAGGTTCAACATCGGGCGCGGGGTGCTGGAGGCGGTCGGGATCGACTTCGACCTGCAACCATCGGACGTGGCGGCGCGTGGCAACTTCTGCACCGTCGACGGTGCCGGGCGCATCATCGACCGGCGCGCGGGGCGTATCAGCACTGAGGAGAGCGCGCGGTTGGTGGCAGGACTGCGGGATATCCGCGTGGACGGCGTGCAGGTGTTCGTCGAGCCAGTGCGGGAACATCGCTTTGTACTCGTGCTACGCGGCGACGGGCTCTCCGATGCTGTCGCCGACACCGACCCGCAGAAAGAAGGTGCGGAACCGCTAACGCCGGGGGCGACGTCGCCGGAGGGTGAGGCGACGGCGGCGCTGGTGGCGAGGTTCGTTGAGGCTGCGACGAATTACCTAGCGGACAAGGCGCCGGCGAACATGCTGTTGCTGCGTGGGTTCGCGAAGCGGCCGAACTGGCCGGCGATGCCAGGGGTGTTCAAGCTGCGGCCGGCCGCGGTGGCTCACTATCCGATGTACCGCGGGCTGGCGAAGCTCGTGGGGATGGAGGCGCTGCCGGTGGGGTCCGCGCTCGAAGACAGCATCGCGACGCTGCAGGAGAACTGGGGGCGTTTCGATTACTTCTTCGTCCACTACAAGTACACAGATACGGCCGGCGAGGACGGCGACTTCGACCGCAAGGTGGCAAAGTTCGAGGAGGTCGATACGGCGGTCCGGTCGCTTATCGCGATGGAGCCGGACGTGCTCATGATTGCGGGCGACCACTCGACGCCGGCGCTGATGGCGGCGCACTCGTGGCACCCGGTGCCGTTCATGCTGCGCTCGAAGTGGATGCGGGCGGACGAGTGCGGGATGTTTAGCGAGACGGAGCTGCAACGCGGGTCGCTGGGGACGTTCGAGGCGAAGGAAGTCCTGCCTCTCGCCATGGCACATGCGGGGCGGTTTCGTAAATACGGGGCATAATGGAAATCAGAAATGGGCAATGAGAAATGGGCGATGAGAAATGGGAAATCCGGCCGGGCGAGACGGTGATCAACCGTGTTACCGCCGCACTTAATGGCCTAAACAATATTGGGACTCTTTATTTAACTTCCGAAAGACTTCTGTGGCGGGCACAACGATTCAGGCCTCTCTTAACGATTGCCTGGGGCGCTAGCGAGCTTTCTCTTGCGCTTGGCGATATCGAGGACTGCCGTGCCCGATCGTTCGTGCTCTTCGTTAAGGCGGGAGACGCTAAGTACCAGTTCAGCCTGTTTCGTTGGTGGTTTCCGGTGTTGCTCTGGTGGAAACTGACCAGACGCTGGGCAGCCGCCATCAATCAGGCACGCGGGCGGGCTAGTCTGCAGCGTCCCCGGTTGGATCAGGCGCCATGAGAACGCCGGTCATTGCCGGGAACTGGAAGTGCAATCTGCGGCTGGACTCGGCATACCAGCTGGCGAACGGGCTCCGGGAGCGCATCGAGGATATCGAGGGAGTCGAGAAGATCGTCTGCCCTCCGTTCATCTACCTCGCGACGGTTGAAGTCGCGCTCTCGATGTCGTCAATCAAGGTGGGCGCACAGGACGTGCACTGGGAGGATGACGTTGCGGCGACGGGGGAAGTCGGGCCGGCGCAACTCGAGGAGCTGGTCGATTTCGTGATCATTGGCCACTCCGAGCGGCGGCATCAGCTCGGCGAGACGGACGAGATGGTGAGCCGCAAGGTGAAGGCGGCTCTGAGCGTGGGACTTCAGCCGATCATGTGCGTGGGGGAGACGCTGGAAGAGCGGCAGGCGGGAAAGACGGCCGAGGTGATCGTGCGGCAGACACGAAGCGGACTCGAAGGGCTTTCGCCGTCCGACGGGGGCTTGCCGGAGGGGTTCATCATCGCCTACGAGCCGGTGTGGGCGATCGGGACGGGGACGGCGGCGACCGCGGGCGACGCAGAGGAGGCGATCGCGCTGGTTAGGCGGGAGGTGGCGTCGCTGTTCGGGGACGAGAAGGCGGAGGCTACGCGCATCCTCTACGGCGGCAGCGTCACGCCGGAGAACATCACGGAGTTCATGTCGCGCGAGGGAATCGATGGGGCGCTTGTCGGGGGGGCGAGCCTGAAGGTGGACTCGTTCGCGGGGATTGTGGAGGAGGCGGCGAGGGTGCGGGCTGCAGGCTAATCGTCAGCGAATCCCCAGTGAATTAGCGAATCAGTCCGGCCGAAGATCCAATTCATAACTCGGCTCGGCTTCGATGGACCAAGCCTGCACCAGGGCGCCGGATGCTTCGACAGGCTCAGCACGAACGGATCGAATGCGGCTGAGCGGCAACCAGAACCGATCTCTCTTGAAGGCTAAAGGACTAAACCATTTGATGTTATCGACATTCTAAGGAGGCGTCGCTATGGCCCGGGTCGCAACAGTCTTCGAGCACATCGCGCATCCGCACACGCGGGATATGTTGGCAGGTTCGGCACCGCCTCCGCCTAAAGTCGATGACGAAAGAATAGGCTTCAACGGCAAGCTGGGACTACTCCTGACGACGATCGTGGGAACGATGTGGGCCGCTTACCTCTTCACGGCGCTCGCGCTGGTCAGCTTCCCATCGGCGATCCGCTCCGGAAACAGCATCGTTATCGTTGCCTGGGTGGCGCAGACGTTTCTTCAGTTGATTCTCCTCCCCATCATCATCGTGGGCCAAAATATTCAGGCCAAAGCGGCCGATAGGCGGGCCGAACAGACTTACAAGGACGCCGAGGCGATTCTCCACGAATGCTCGCAGATCCAAGCGCATCTCGCTGCACAGGACGACGCACAGATCAAGCAGATCGCGGAGCTGCAGAAACTCCTGGGCGATTTGCGCTAAGACGAGCGCCGGCGTGGCTGGGAGGTGGGCCCGTGTGATAATCGAGGCGATATGCAACGATTGATCGCCATCGTAGGGCCAACAGCGAGCGGAAAGACATCGCTCGCGGTCGACTTCGCTCAGCGGATCGGCGGGGAGATCATCGGGGCGGACTCGCGGCAGGTTTACCGGCGGATGGATATCGGCACCGCGAAGCCGACGCCGGAAGAGCAGGCGGCAGCGGGGCATCATCTGATCGATGTGGTCGACCCGGACGAGCCGTTCAGCCTCGGCCGCTGGCTGGATTTGGCGAAAGATGCGCTGGAGGACATCTGGGCGCGCGGAAAGCAGCCGCTGTTGGTCGGGGGGACCGGGCAGTACGTCTGGGCACTGCTCGAAGGTTGGCGTGTACCCCGCGTGCCGCCGGACAGCGAACTGCGCATGGCGCTGGAGTCGCGGGGGCCCGCCGAGCTGGCCGAGGAGCTGCGGAGGGTGGACCCCGAGGCGGAGGGGGTCGTTGACCCCCGCAACGTGCGGCGAGTCGTGCGGGCGTTGGAGGTGTATCACGCGACCGGCAAGCCGTTCTCGCACTGGCGGACGAAGGACCCAGCCGGGTTCGAGTCGCTGGTGCTGGGGCTGCGTCTGCCGCGCGAGGAGCTGTACCAGCGCATTGACGAACGGGTGGAGACAATGTTTGCTGACGGGCTCGTCAATGAGGTGCGGGGGCTGCTCGCTGAAGGTTACACGCGAGAATTGCCGTCGATGTCGGGGATCGGCTACCGGGAGGCGTGCGAGTATCTGGCGGGCGAGATCGACATCGAGACGGCCGTTGGGCGGACGAAGAGGGGGACGCACCGGCTGGTGCGACACCAGAACTCCTGGTTCAAGGCGGGGGACGAGCGGATTGGATGGATTGAGGCGGGCGATGGATGGGTGGACGAGGTGATGCGTCTCATTCAGTCGCAGACGCCAGCGGCTTCCGGCTCTCGCTAACGCTATAATCTTCCTAAAGGGGAATTGAGATGGCAACGGCTCCCAACGGAATCAAGTACACGGTAATTCTCCAGGAGGAAGCGGCCCCCGAGTTCAAGGGCTACTACAACGTGAGCGTACCGGCGCTTCCCGGTTGCTTCACGTACGGTGCAACACGAGAAGAGGCAGTAGAGAACGCCCGTGAAGCTATCGAGCTTTATCTCGAGGACCTCGAAGAGAATCAAGAGCCCTTCCCGGAAGAGCGGATCGAGGCTGTGGGTGTCGAGATTTAGTGCCCAGACGGCCGAAGGTAACCGCACGGGAACTGGTTCGAGTGCTCGAACGTCGAACGCGCCGGGTTTGAACTCGCAAGGACACGGGGAGGCCACCGAATATACAAGAGCCCCGATGGGCGGCGACGCGCCACCGTGCCGTTTCACGGCAATCGTGTGATCCCGCTCGCACCGTTCATAACATACCGAGGCAGGCAGGAATCAGCGACGACCAGTTCAGCGACCTCTTGAGGTAATCGCCATGACGCCCGAGATCGAGACTTACAGCAAATACATCCGGAAGCAGATTGCGGACGTGCACGCGGCGCTTAAGGGGTTAAGCGAGGAGCAGCTCAACCAGCGGCCGGATGTGCCCGGCGCGAACAGCGGCTACGTGATCGCCACGCATGTGCTGGGGAATGCGCGGGCGTGGGTGCTCGGGATTGTCTGCGGGCAGCCCCTGCGGCGCGACCGGCCCGGCGAGTTCGCTGCGGCGGGGACGTACGAGGAGCTGGGGAAGGCGGCGTGCGCGCTCTCGGGCGAGATCGACGCGGCGCTGGCGGTACTGGACCGGTCGACGCTCAACGATCGCTTCATGCCGCCGCAGGAGCTGTGGGGCGAGGGCGAGGCGCAAGAGATAACGCGCCGCGAGGGCCTCGCGCACGTGCTTGAGCACGCATCGATGCACCTTTGGCAGATCCAGCTCACTCTCGATCTCATCTCGCAAGGTTAGGGGCTATGCGATTCACGAAGATGCAGGGGACAGGGAACGACTTCCTGTTCGTCGAGTCGCGGGACGCAGACGAGCGGGATTGGGAAGCGCTGTCGCGGGCGATGTGCGACCGACATTACGGGGCCGGGGCCGACGGGCTGATCGTGGTGTTGCCTTCCGAGCGCGCGGACGTGCGGATGCGATTGTTCAACGCGGACGGGTCGGAGGCGGAGGTGAGCGGGAACGGTGTCCGCTGCCTGGTTAAGTACGCCATCGAGCGGGGGCTGGCTACGCCGCGCGACGGGCGGCTGCGGATTGAGGCGGTCCACGGAATACTCGAAGCGGAGGCTTCGATCAACAGCGGAAAGGTGACGGCAGTGCGGCTCTCGATGGCGCCGCCGAGGTTCGCGCCGAACGAGGTGCCGGTGATCGCGGAGATGGAGCCCGTGATCGATTTCCCGCTTGAGGTGGACGGGCAGCGGTTCGCAGTGACGTGCCTTTCCATGGGGAATCCGCACGCGGTGTTGTTCGTCGAGGAGCCGGTCGAGAGCTATCCGCTCGAGAGCATCGGTCCGGCGGTGGAGCGGCACGCGGCGTTCCCGGAGCGGGTGAACTTCGGAGTCGCGCAGGTCAGGTCTCCGGAGCGAATGGCGCTGCGGGTGTGGGAGCGCGGCGTGGGTGAGACGCTGGCCTGCGGCAGCGGCAGCTGCGCGGCCATGGTAGCGGCGCGCCTACACGGCCGCGTAGGGGACCGCGTGGACATCGAGCAGCCCGGCGGAGCGCTGACGGTCGAATGGGACGGCCATGGAGATGTGTACCTGAGCGGCCCCGCGGAGTTCGTGCTTGAGGGCGAGTGGCCCGAAGATTAGTCTGGGCGGGCCTGCGAGTAGACGACCTCAGGACCCACTTCCGCGACTGAACGGCAGCCGCAGAGGGCCATCGCCAGTTCGAGCTCGTTGCGAAGCATCGAGAGTACCTGAGTTACGCCGTCCTCGCCCGCTACGGCAAGCCCCCAGATGTAGGCCCGGCCGATTAGAACTGCTCTCGCGCCTAACGCAAGTGCCTTAAGGATATCCGTACCGCGTCGGATGCCGCTGTCCAGCAGGACTTCACAGCGCCCGTCAACAGCGGCCACGATGTCAGGCAATACCGAAATGGTGGCAGGCGCGCCGTCGAGCTGACGGCCGCCGTGGTTGGAAACGACGATCGCAGAGGCGCCGTGGTCGAGGGCGAGCCGGGCATCTTCGGCGGCCATGATGCCCTTCACGACGATCGGGAGGGATGTGAACGAGCCTAGCCAGTCGATCACGTCCCAGGTGAGCGAGGGGTCGATCAACACGTCTGCTGAGGCGGAAAGCTCCGAGTCACCGGCCCCGACTTCGAGAGGAGGGAGCTGGAATTCGCCGATGTAGTTGCGGTGGGCGACGCCGGGCGGGTACTCGAGGCGGTTACGGAAATCGCGTTCGCGGCGCCCGAGGCGGGGAACGTCGACGGTCAGGCAGACGGCCCTGTAGCCGGCCGCTTCGGCGCGCTGGACCATGCTCCTGGAGACATTACGGTCGCGGTGCACATACAGCTGGAACCACTTCGGGCCACCGGACGCCGACGCGACCTCTTCGATGGAAGCGCTGGCCATGGTGCTCAGCGTCATGATTGTCCCGGCTTGAGCCGCCGCCCTTGCCGTCGCTAGCTCTCCTTCGGAATGAGCAAGGCGCTGGACCGCCACGGGCGCGAGGAGGACGGGCATTTCGATGCCCTGGCCGAGAACATGGGTCGAGACGTCCACCTTTGAGACGTCGACAAGCGCTCGGGGCCTGAGTTCGAGGCGCTTGAAGGACTCGCGGTTGCGGTGGAGCGTGATTTCGTCGTCTGCGCCGCCGGCGATGTAGTCGAAGAACGGCGGCGAAAGTTTTTGCCGCGCTAGTTCCTCGTAGTCGAAGACGTTCAGGAGAGGCACGCAGGCATCGTAGCACCGGCCTGTCCGCGCTGCCATATCGTTCTGGTAGGATAGCTCTGTCCCAAGCGGCGGAACCAACGGAGGAGCGGAGCCATGAGGATGGAGAAGACAAAGACCGAACGCGAAGCTGTACCTACCGAGATCCAGCTGACGGCTCTCGATCCCGCGTTTCAGGCCGACCCCTATCCGATTCTGGCCAAGCTGCGTGAGCTAGAGCCGGTGCACCACGACACAACACTGAACCGGTATGTCCTGACGTGCCATGAGGATGTTGACGAGCTGCTTTTTGACCGGAGCCTCTCGGTGGACCCGCGGAAGGCCAAGCCCGGTAGCTTCGAGTCGATGTTCGGCTTCGCGGATGCGGAGCGGGAGCCGAGCATGCTGTTCGCGGACCCGCCATACCACACGCGGCTACGCGGGCTAGTGAGCAAGGCGTTCACCGCCAAGGCAGTCGAGCAGATGCGGCCGCGCATCCAGGAGATCGTCGATGAGCTGCTAGACGCAATCGACTCGCGCGGGGAAGTCGATCTCATTGAGGCGTTTGCCGGGCCGCTGCCGACGATTGTCATCGCCGAGATGCTGGGCGTTGATCCAGCAGACCGGGCCGACTTCAAGCGCTGGTCGGACCTGGGTGTGATGAACTTCAACCCGATGCTGACTTCTGAGGAACGCGAGCTGGTGGACGAGGCGGGCGAGGCGATGGACGGGTACCTGCGTCGAGTGATCGAGGAGCGACGGGAGCGGCCGCGTGGCGACCTCATCACCTCGCTGATCGCCGCCGAGGAGGGCGGAGACAAGTTGACGGACGATGAGATCGTCACGATGTGCAGCCTGCTGCTGGCGGCGGGTAACCTGACCACGACGGACCTCATTGGGAACGGCATGCTGACCCTGTTGCGGAACCCGGGCGAACTGAAGAAGCTCCAGGACGACCCAGCGCTGATCAAGAATGCGGTCGAAGAGATGCTGCGCTTCGAGAGCCCGGTGCTGATGTCGGGCCGGACGCCGCTCGAGGACCGGAAGATCGCCGGGATGGAAGTTAGCGCCGGGGAGTCGGTGACGCCGATCCTCGCGGCCGCTAACCGCGATCCAGCGGTCTATCCAGAGCCGGACCGGTTCGACATAACGCGTGAGAGCTCAGACCACCTTTCGTTCGGAGGTGGCGTGCACTACTGCCTCGGTGCCCCGCTGGCGCGGGCGGAGGCGCAGATCGCTGTCCAAACGCTGGTGCGGCGCTTCCCGGAGATGCGGCTCGCGGAGTCGCCGCTCGAGTGGCGGCGGGTACCGGGCTTCCGGGGGTTGAAGCGGCTGCCGGTCTTGATGAGGCAGGGGCAGCACATACTAGACGGGGGTGAAGCCGGAGAGCGCGGCAGTTGACAGGGAGCGGTCGGTTTGCGCACGATTGACGCGCTCGTATACCGGAATCCGAAATAGGATCGTCGTTGAGTGAACTGCCCATCTTGCGGAAACCAGAACGCCCCTGACGCCGTCTTCTGCAACAAGTGCGGCGCGCGCCTTGAGATCGTCTGCGCGTCCTGCAAGCGAAGCAACAGCGGAGACAGCTCGTTCTGCGGAGGCTGCGGACAAAAGCTGACGGCGGCGCAGACGGCGGCCGCGCCCGCGAACCCGCTCTCTTATACGCCGAAGCACCTGGCTGAGAAGATCCTGCGCGAGCGCGCCAAGCTCGAAGGAGAACGGCGCACGGTTACGGTACTGTTCTCGGACGCCATGGGCTTTACGCCGCTTTCGGAGCGCACCGATGCCGAAGATGTGTATGCGCTCATGCAGGGCTGCCTGAACCGCATGATGGACGCTGTCCATCGTTACGAAGGCACTGTTACGAGCTTCACAGGTGACGGCGTGATGGCGTTGTTCGGGGCGCCGATAGCCCATGAGGACGGCGCCCGTCGCGCGGTCTCGGCTGCCCTCGAGATGCAGCGCTCACTCGCCGACTATTCGGAAGAAGTGAGGCGCGAGCAACCGATCGAATGCCGCTTTCGCGTGGGGTTGAACACCGGACCGGTTGTGGTCGGAAAGATCTCAGACAATCTGGACATGGACTACACCGCCCTCGGCGATACGGTGAACCTGGCCTCGCGAATGGAGGAGGCGGCGGAGCCGGGACAGGTCTACATGACGGGCGAAACGCACCGGTTGGCCGGCGACTACTTTGAGTGCGAGCCGCTCGGCGGGCTAATGGTCAAGGGCAAGTCCGCGCCTGTGGTAGCGTACCGGGCCGTGCGTGAAAAGGCGGCGGTTCGGACACGGCTCCAGGCGCAGGCGGAGCGTGGGCTAACGGCGTTTGTTGGGCGCGAGCAGGAGCTGAGCTTCCTGCGGGGGTACTTCGACCAGGCGAAGAGGGGGCGCGGGCAGGTCGTGTTCATCACGGGCGAAGCGGGACTCGGAAAGTCGCGGCTGCTCCTGGAGTTCAGGCGAGCGTTGCTGGATGAGCCGCTCACGTGGCTGGAGGGTCACTGCATCTCGTACGGCAAGCGCATTCCATACTTGCCGATCAGCGACCTGGTCAAGCGGAACTTCGCCATCGAGGAAGGCGACAACGACGAACAGATCGTCGCGAAGGTCGACCAGCGGACACGCGACTGGGGCGAGGCGACGCGGCAGACGGTTCCTTACCTGAAGTACCTGCTGAACGTGGACCCGGGAGACGAGGCGATCGCGACGATGGACCCGATGGAGCGGCGTGCCGGCATTCTGGACGCCCTGCGCGCGCTGCTGACGCAAGAGAGTCGCGGGCGTCCTCTGGTGATCCTGATCGAGGACCTGCACTGGGTCGACGAGAAGTCCGAAGAAGCCCTTGCGGCGATAGTCGATGCGGTGCGCTCGACGCCGACGCTGATGGTGCTGACCTATCGCCCGGGTTACGCACATTCGCTCGGTGAGCGCACATATTTCAGCCGGCTGGCGCTGGGCCATCTACCGGCCGAAGACAGCGCCGCCATCGCGGAGAGAGTGCTGCGCGTCGCCCACTTGCCAGAACCGGTAGTGAGCTTAATCACGAGCAAGGGCGAAGGCAACCCGTTTTACGTGGAAGAGGTGACGAAGGCTCTCGTAGAGTCGGGCGTGCTGCGGCCGAGCAACGGCTCATATGCGCTGGAGCGGCCGCTGGACCAGGTGCGCGTGCCGGACACCATTCAGGAGGTGATCCTCAGCCGAATCGACCGGCTGGAGCTAGAGGCGAAAGAGGCGATCCAACTGGCGTCGGTCATCGGCCGCGAGTTCACCTCTCGACTTCTGAACCGCATCTCGGACATCGACGCGAAGTTGGACGATCTGCTGGTGGATCTGAAGAAATTGGAGTTGATCTACGAGAAAGACTACTTCCCGGAGCTCTCGTACATGTTCAAGCACGCGCTGACCCATGACGTCGCGTACTCGACGCTCCTTTTGGAGCGCCGCAAGAACCTGCACCGCATGGTCGGCGCCGCGATCGAAGAGCTGTATGCGGACCGGTTGCCCGAGCAGTATGAGGCGCTGGCGCACCATTATCAGGAGGCTCAGGACTGGGAGAAGGCGTTGGACTATCTAGCGAAAGCCGGGGATAAGGCGGTTGCCGCTTACGCGAACCAGGACGCGCTGGACTATTATGCGCGTGCGCTCGACATCTGTGACAAGATTGGACCCGAAGCGATGAGGGCGGCGGCCCCAATCGCGGAGAAACGCGGACACGTCAATTTCGGCGTGGGCGCGCCAGACGACGCCGCAAAGGATTTCGCGCGGATGCGCGAGTGCGCACAGGCAGTGGGTGACAGGCGGCTGGAGGGCATAGCCCTGGGCTGGATGGGCACGATGCAATCATGGGGAAGCGACCCGGAAGGGGGTCAGGGCAACATTCGTGCGGCGCTGGCCATTGCAGATGAAGGATACGATGATGTGCGCGCGTTTAGCACCTTCTGGCTTGGGTGCATGACTCTCATCTACGGTGGGATTGAGGACGGACGTTCGCTCCTCAGCAAATCGGACGATGTGATCCCGGAGCTCGGAGACCCAGCAACCCGCGGATTCTGGGCTTTCATGCGCGGCATGATGCACAATTGGGAGGCCCGTTACGAGGCGAGTCTCGAACATAACAAGCGTTGGCGCCCGGCGCTGGACGGAGCTGTCTTCACCCTTACAGGCCGGCTGTGGAATGAGGCACTTGCGTTGTCCGGAAGAGGCGATTACGACCAGGCTTTGAGCCGGTTGCATGAGGCGTTGGCCCTTTGTGAGCGGACGGGCGAGGCGCTTGTGCGGGCACGCGTCTTCAACACGGTCGGCTGGGTGCTCGGCGAACTCCAGGACCACGAGGCCGCGATCGAGTGGAACAAGCGGTCGGAGGAGGCAGCGGTAGCGATCAACGCGCCCGACCCGGAGATTGAGAGTAACGCGCGGCTGAATATCGGCGACAGCCTGCGGGCGCTGGGGCGGCATGATGAGGCGGAGAAGTATTACCAGACGGTGGAGGATGTCGTACGCAATGCCACGCCAAGGGAGCGTTTCGCGGCCTGGCTCTATTCTCAGCACATGTTCCACTCCTATGGCGAGCTGTGGTACGAGCGCGGCGACCACGATCTTGCGCTTTCGTATGCGAATGAATGCGTTCAGCTCGCCGAATCGACGAACCGGCCGAAGAATGTCGTCAAGGGGAGACGTCTGCGGGGCCAGATTATGACGGCGCAGGCCAAGCTTGCCGAGGCCGAGGAAGAGATCAAAATCGCGCTAGCGATCGCGAAAGAAATAGGCAACCCGCCGCAGCTCTGGAAAACACTAGTCGCCCTCGGCGATCTCCAGAAGGCGCTGGGCCGCGAGGCGGACGCGAAGGCAGACTACACCGAAGCGCTGGCTGTCATCAACGCGGTTGCTTCACGGCTGGACGATGAGAAGTTGCGGGAGACGTTCCTGTCGTCGCCGCATGTGCAAGGGATCAGGACAGCGACGGCCGCGGAAACGTCCTCCGCCTAATGTCCCGAAGCGTCATCGCAGGCTGAGATCGGTTTTTCGGGACAGATCGTTCCTGCGGTCAGGATGACAATGGGGAGCGCTCCACGACCCTAGTGCGAGCCTCTACTCGCAGCGCTGGCGGAGGCCGGAGGGGTCGCGGAGGATGAAGCGCCGGCCCTCTTTGCCGATGAGTCCGATGCGCCGAAACAGGCTTAAGTTGCGGTTCACACTCTCGCGGGTGACGCCGATCATGTTGGCGAGCTCCTCTTGAGTGAGCGACATGTCGAGCAAGACGCCGTCTCGCCGCCTGACGCCGTTCGTGGCGGCGAGGTCGAGTAGCTTCTTTGCGAGCCGACCGCCGACGTCGAGGAAGGCGAGATCGGAGGCCATCTCGTCGGTCTCGCGCAGCCGGCTGGCAACAGTGGCGAGAACGGACATGGCCGCCTCAGGGCGGGAGCGCACGAGCGCCACGAAATCGCTCCGTTCTAGTGCTACCACGCTTGTGTCGGTAAGTGCGGAGGCGCTCGCCGACCGGGGGCGGCCATCGAGCAGCGAAAGGTCGCCGAAGAAGTTGCCCGGCCCGAGAACGGCGAGCGTCAGGTCTGCGCCCTGCGAGCTGGGGACGTAGATGCGTACGGAGCCGCTGGCGACGATGAAGAGGGTTTGGCCGGGGTCGTCTTTCTGGAAGATGAGATCGCCTCGCTGGTAGCGTCGGCGCGTGGCGCTGAGCGCGAGCGCTTGCCGATCGGAATCGGTTAGCGCCGCGATGAGCGGTACTCGTAGGAGCAGGTCCCCTTCGGTCGCTGTTGCCATCGCGAATATCGTAAAGTGGCATAACCGGCTGTCGCAAACGAGAGGGAAGGACCGACTCGCATGATCAAACTCGTCTACTGCCTGCGCCGGATACCTGAGCTTTCTCGGGAAGAGTTCCAGCGCTACTGGAGGGAGAAACACGGCGCGCTCGTTCGTGATCGGGCGGCTGCGCTCGGAATCCAGCGCTACGTTCAAGTGCATGCGCTCGACAGCCCGCTGAACGAGGCGATGCGGGCGAGCCGCGGCAGCGACCCGGACATCTTCGACGGCGTCGCGGAGCTGTGGTGGGAGAGCCCGGACGCGTTCTCGGCCGGAGCAAGGACGGACGAAGGACGGAAGGCGGCCCGCGAGCTCTATGAAGACGAGAAGCGCTTCATCGACTTCTCGCGCTCGCTGGCGTTTGTGGCGCAGGAGCACCCGTTTGTCGGCGACTGAACTGAGGCCGGTGCTGACCGGTCTGCCGCCGCTGATCGACGAACGCTCGCGTGTCCTTGTGCTCGGGTCGTTCCCGAGCAAGCAATCGCTCGCGAAGCGGGAGTACTACGGGAACCCGCAGAACCATTTCTGGCAGATCATGGGTAACCTTTTCACCTTCGACCCTGTGGCGCTGTACGGCGCGCGGACGGCAGCGTTGCTCGCGAACGGCATCGCTGTGTGGGATGTGATCGGGGAGTGCAGCCGGGAGGGCAGCGGAGACGACGCGATCCAGGACGCGACCGCCAATCCGTTATTGAGTCTGCTGCGCGACCACCCGCACGTGCGGCATATCGCATTCAACGGCGGGACGGCACTACGAACGGCCCGCATCTTCGTTCCCGACCTCTTCGAGGAGGGTAGCGTCGAGTGGCAGCAGTTCCCATCGACGAGCCCGCGCCACGCGCGGCTGAAGCTGGAGGACAAGCTCGCGGTGTGGCGGCAACTTAGGGATTGGCTCCAAGGCTCCGGCTGAACACGACCCGAAGCTATTCGTATAGACTATCGTCAGAGAGATATGGTCCGAGAAATCGCACCCAGAATCACCGCGGATCCGAGAATCAAGGGCGGAAAGCCCGTAATCGAGGGAACGCGAATACCCGTCGATTTTATCCTGGGTCAGCTCGGGGGCGCGATGACCATCGGACAAGTGACGGATGAGTATGACCTACGGCGCGAAGATATTTATGCCGCTCTAAGATATGCCGCACATCTTGTTTCGGCCGAGGAATCAAATGCCATCGACTAGATGGCCCGAGTCCTCCCGGATGAGGGCGTGCCGAAGTCGCTTGCCGGCCAGCTGACGAATGCCGGGCATTCTGTTGAACGCGTCGTGGAGGCGGGCTTAGGGGGAGCGTCCGACGACGCCGTCTTCGCATATGCGCAACAGAGGGAATCAGTCGTGATCACCAGGGATCCTGGGTTTGTCGATGCAGGGAGACTTCCGCTCCATCACGGCGGCTTGATTGTGATTCGATTTCCGAACGAAATTAAGGCCGCAACGGTGAACGACGAGGTAATGCGGTTCGTGACTGATGAATTTTCGCTCGACGATATGAGCGGGCGCCTGGTGGTTCTAGAGCCAGGAGGTCGGGCTCGCTGGCGAGAGGAAGCGCCCGCTTGAGACTCGCGCAGCGGAGCGAGGTGCTGCCCGCTTATCTCTTTGCCGAAATCAGCCGCAAGATCGCCGAGAAGCGGGCGGAGGGTATTGATGTCATCTCGTTCGCGATCGGAGATCCTGACCTCCCGACGCCGGAGCACATCATCGATGCTTTGGCCGAAGCCGCGCGCGATCCGGCCAACCATCGCTACCCGGAGAGCGAGGGGCTGCCGGAGTTGCGGGAAGCAATGGTCCGCTGGTACAAGCGCCGTTTCGGCGTCGAACTCGACCCGCAGCGCGAAATTCTGCCGCTAATCGGTTCGAAGGAAGGGATCGGTCACATCGCTCTGTGCTTTATCGAGCCCGGGGATGTCGCATTGATCCCAGATCCCGGATACCCGGTGTACGCGGTGGGAACGGTGCTGGCAGGCGGCGAGCCTTATTACCTGGCGCTAACAGAGGAGAACGAGTTCCTGCCTGACCTGGATGCGGTGCCAGAGCAGATCGCCCGGCGGGCGAAGACGCTCTGGTTGAACTACCCGAATAATCCAACAGGAGCCATAGCGGATCTTGAGTTCTTCGAGCGGGCGATTTCTTTCGCAGGAAGATACGACATCGCAATTCTGCACGACGGCCCGTACTCTGAAGTAGCGTTCGATGGTTACCGGCCGGCGAGCCTTCTGCAAGCCGACGGTGCGCGGGAGGCCGGAATCGAGTTTCACTCGCTCTCGAAGACCTACAACATGACGGGATGGCGGATCGGCATGGCGGCCGGCAACGCGACGGTGATTGATGCGCTGATGCGGGTGAAGTCCAACCTCGATTCGGGCATCCCGCAGGCCATCCAGCGGATGGCGATCGCGGCGCTGGAAGGCCCGCAGGGCTGCATCGAGGAGCACAACCGCATCTACCAGCGGCGCCGAGACCGTCTGGCGGCGGCGCTCACTAAGATGGGGCTGCG
>VBJT01000097.1:12390-16365 GCA_005880075.1 Chloroflexota bacterium | reverse complement strand
TCGTCGGCAGATTCGGGCTAGGTTTGGGCCCGGACGGCCAGCCAGGCACGCCCGACGACACGAACGATTACGGCGTCGGCGGCGCGGTTGCGCTTTCTCCTTCGGCGCCTCCGGATGACACCGCGATACCCGTCGGCGCCATCCTCGGCAGGCTTGGTACACAACCAAACCAGGGGCTCGTAGATAGCCCCTGCAGCAACAGCCAGTTGCGGGTGCCATTCACATTGACGAAGGGCACGACGGACAATGCGGACCTGGTTTACCCGCGCCCCTTCGGAGAGACCAACGACCTGGCGATCATGGCCGGCGACAACAATGGCGACGGCAACCAGGATGTGAAGCCGGCACCGGCCGTTACCCACTATCCCTCTTTCCTGAACGCGATATTCGACCCCGACTGGGTCGACTTCGGCCCGGACAAGATCGCGGGGAACGGGGATGACAACAACGGGCCACAACCGCCGATCAAACCGCTCTTCAGGGCGGTTGGCGTAACGTCAATCGCCCCGGCAGGCCATCTCTGGACGATCTCTCAGGTACTGGTATTCGATAAAGGCACACAGCTGCCCGGCCTGCCGGCGTTCGACCCGGCTTACGGCTACCCCGAGGTGAGCGTGCTCCAGCAGTCGTCCGCCGGCCGCTCGGCCACACCCCGCGCTCCGAGTGCGATCACCGACGCTTGCTCGCCGCAGAAGGAAGTGAGTGTATCGTATGGAGTGACCCATGATAACCCCGATACTCCGGGCGACGAAGGTGGGATACCGCTCCGCACGATGCCTGCCGCCGGCACTTCGGTCACGGGCATCGCATACTACGCAAGCCAGCGTGACGCCGACGGCGACGGCTACGAGAACTCCATCGATACCTGTCCGCTCACGCCGGACACCATCTGGAACCCGTACCCTGATGGTATCCCAGACAGCTGTGATCCAACGCCCAACGAGGCAACTGCGGGCCCGCCCGCAAACCAGCCGACCGACCACGACGGGGACGGCTTCCTCAACCGCGGTGACAACTGCCCGACTGTTGCCAACCCCAACCAGAGGGACATCGACAACGACGACATCGGCGATGCTTGTGACCCGAACCCCAATACGCCCGACGGAACGGAGATCGTTTGCATCAAGGCCGGCACGATCACGAGCGGTGGTGACCCGAACGTCGCCTTCACACCCTGCCTGACGTCGCTACCGTCCCTGGACAACGACAACGACGGCGTGAATGACGCCAACGACGCCTGTCCCGCGACGCCCGTGAGCGAGCGGCCGGTCGATGCTAACGGCTGCTCGCAGCATCAGGTGGACGTAGATCTCGACGGCATCTGCGATCCCGGCAAGGCGAGCACGCTCTGCTCTGGGCGCGACAATTGTCCGGCCAAGCCAAACCCGTTGCAAACGGACAGCGACGGCGACGGCGTCGGCGACGCCTGTGATGTGACTGGCCACGCGACCATCCCGGCGAACGCCGAGGCGGTAACCGTCCCGTTCACGCCGATCAATCCCGCATCGAGCGTCGTGCTCATCACGCCGCTCGGCGATCCAGGCGAGAATATCATCTGGGTATCTCTGGAGGACAACCGGTTCACGGTACACCTGAGGAGCCTTCAGGGGGGCAACCGAAATCTGAGGCATCCGCCGATTCAGTTCATGTACCAGGTGCTGCCGTAGGCCGCCATGAGAGGGAGCGCGCCTGCTAAAGGCTCGCTCCCTCTCGCGTCGCCGACGCATGCAACAGATTACGGGCGCGCGTCGTCCTAATAACTGCATCGACTTTCAGGAAGCGTACCCATGAACGTCTGCTTGCGTCTGCGCGACCGCCGTTGGCGGCGCCTCGCCGCCCTGCTTCCCGTCCTCGCCGTGACCCTCGTCGCCTCAGGGCTCTTTTGGTCGTGGAGCTCGACCGGCGCTGTCCAGGCCCCTCTCTTGAGCCTCGACATGATCCCCGCCGACAATACCTATAACGAGGCCACCAATGCCATGACGGTCGTCTTCAACCCGGCCACGGATTTCTGCCTGGCCAGTGCCACCGCGACTACGACGACTCATAACCACCAGGCGCACCTCATCATTCGCAACGTCGAGGACCTCGTCGGCTGGCAGGCCCGGCTGAACTACGACGGCGGCAAAATGCGGCCGCTGAACCAGAACGTCGCTCCCTTCACCGATAATATCAGGGCGCAGCCGGTCGGATTCACTAACCTTCCGATCGACGGTGTTACGGGCATCCATCGGGATGTCACCGCCGCCGCGAGCATTCCACCTGCGTCGCCGGGCGCTCAAACTGCGCTCCTGGGAGGTACGTACAACGGCACGCAGACGTTCGCGATCTCCCCGGACTCGCCTGCGAAATCGTCGCCGGACGACACCTCGTATAGCGCGCCGAACGGCGGCGTTCTTTCCGCGATCACCTTCCAGGTCATCGGCGACCAGAGCGGCCAGACGCTCACCGTAGATCTCGACGACAACAGCCCGAACCCGCCTGGAAGCAATGTGGTCTACTTCGACGGAAGCGGCATCCAGACGCTCGCCCTGGCTGAGACGTCTCTCAGCGACGGCCAACATGTCGAAGGCGGAAGCTGCTCGCCGCCGACGCCTACGCCCACAGCCTCGCCCGCGCCGACGCCCAGTCCGACGGCGCCGCCGACACCGACGGCATCTCCCTCGCCCACCCCATCGCCGACGCCTTCACCCACGCCCTACTACGGGCCCGGCAGTTACCACCCGCTCCCGCCGTCGCGCATCCTCGATACCCGCAGCGGGCCCGGCCCGACCGGCAAGATTGGCCCCGACGGCACCATCACTGTCGATGTAACGGGCCTCGGCGGCGTGCCCGCGACGGGCGTTTCGGCGGTTGTTTTGAACACGACTATCACGGAGCCCACGAGCGCCAGTTTCCTCACCGTCTTCCCATCCGATAGCTCGATGCCGCTGGCTTCAAACCTGAACTTCAGCGCCGGCCAAACGGTCCCGAACCTCGTGATCGTGAGAGTAGGCGCCGACGGCAACGTGAAGGTCTACAACAAGTTGGGCTCGGTCCATGTCATCTTCGACGTCGCCGGCTGGTACACGGGCCCATAGCGCGCCGCGACAGCGATCAGCGGCCTAGGCCCCAACCAATCGTCCCGCGACGCGTTTATACGCTAAACGCGATGTCACGGGAGGGTGCGATGACTCAAGCAATCACTCTGGCAGTGATTCTCGGTGTGGCCGGAGGCCTTACGGGCGCCTGGCTTCTCCAGCGCTACGACCAGGGAAGTCCACCTCAGGCCTAGTCCTTGTACCGGCGCTTTCTCTTCCTCTGGCCTTCCGAGCGCGAGCTATCCAGCCGGCATGCCTTGCGTCTAAGAGGGCAGGCGGCGGCCGATATGAAACGGGGCTCCAGCCATCGCGTCCTTATCCTGAGGCAAGCGATGCAGCAGGAGGTATGGCTATGAAGGTCTTCCTTCTTCTCTTGGTCGCCGCAGTAATTTCTCTGGGGGCCTTCTCCCACAACGCACCGGCCACCAGCGCCAACCAGGCCGCGAACGTTTGCGCGCCGAATCCGGCTCCGGCGACGCCCGACCAAACGCAGGTTGACACTCCGACGGCAGGCGACACTGTCTCCAGTCCTGTCCGCGTTACGGGGCGTATTCTCGCGTTCGAGGCCACCTTCCGGATCACTATCTTCGGTCCTGGTGGTCATTATTCTGCTTCAGGAGCTACAGGTAACACCATTATCGACGTTACCGCAATGTCTGCTGATGGGACTATGCTCTCACCGTTTGACGCGCAGGTCCCATTCTCAGTGTCAGCGGATACGCCGGCCTGTCTTTGGGTATACGAGATTACAGGGCGTGGCGACATTGCCGGCGTTGTGCAGGTACCGTTGACTCTGCGGTCAACCGCTGGAGGCCTCCCTCAGACCGGCGACGGCTCGCAGTCAGATTCTGCCTCTTGGCCGGCTGCCGTTTCGCTCGCGGGTCTACTCCTTGCGCTA
>VBJT01000097.1:0-12272 GCA_005880075.1 Chloroflexota bacterium | reverse complement strand
CGCTCGAGACAGTCTGCCGGGACAACCCCGATCCCGCCACGGACGACATCAATCAGGTCGACATCCCGAACGCCGGGGACGTGGTCGCCAGCCCGGTTACCGTGCAGGGCCGCGTGCTCGCCTTCGAGGCCACCTTCCGCATCACCATCTTCGACGCTGCCGGAAAGACAATCGCGGACGAGACCGCAATGTCATCCGAGGGCCAGACGCTAGCGCCGTTTCAGAAAGACGTCGCGTTCTCAGTGACGCAGGAAACCTCCGCCTGCCTCTGGGTCTACGAAAGCAGCGCCCGCGACGGCAGCCCGATTCACGTCCGTCAGATCCCGCTCGTCCTCTTGCCGTAATCCATTTGTCCGGTGCGCAGCGCTGGCGCTGATAGCTGATCGCTGATGGCTCGCGGCTCCCCAATGCTATACTCAGCGCCGGTATGATCCGCAGCGACGGCCGCCGGCCCAACGAACTGCGCCCGACGACGATTGTCCCCGGCTACCTTCCTCATGCCGAGGGCTCGGCCCTCATCGACATGGGCGAGACGCGCGTCCTCTGCGCCGTCACGGTCGAGGACCGCCTGCCCCGCTTCGCCATCGGCAGCGGCTCCGGCTGGATCACCGCCGAATACGGCATGCTCCCCCGCTCCACTCACACCCGCACCGCCCGCGAGACCAGCGGACGCTCGGGGCGCACCGCCGAGATCCAGCGCCTCATCGGCCGCTCGCTCCGCTCCGTCACCAAGCTCGACCTCCTCGGCGAGCGCACCTTTACCATAGACTGCGACGTCCTCAAGGCAGACGGTGGCACCCGCACAGCCTCGATCACCGGCGCCTATGTCGCTTTCGCGCAGGCGGTCCATAAGCTGATTCAGGCCGAAAAGCTTCGCACGTCACCGCTTCGCTACCCTGTCGCCGCCGTCAGCGCCGGCATCATCGATGGTATGGCGCTGCTTGACCTCAACTACGAGGAGGACTTCCGCGCCGCCGCCGACTTCAACATGGTCATGACCGAGGCCGGCGAGTTTCCTGAGGTCCAGGGCACCGGCGAGAGCCACCCCTTCACCCGCGCCGAGATGAACCAACTCCTCGATCTCTCCGAAGCCGGCATCGGCCGGCTCTTCCACATCCAGAAGACCGCTCTGGCGGAAGCCGGCATCGCCCTCCCCTCCCCCGTCGCCGGCAAAGCCTAGCTCTCGCCCGAGCTCCCACTGTCATCCTGAGGAACGAAGGATCTGTTCGAGTACAGATCTACTACCGTCGAAGCACCCCGGGAATACTGCCGCAACAAGCCGCGCATCCGCCGTTCCTTGTTCCCAGTTCCATGTTCCCACTCAGGCGTACTCCCCGAGAAATGTCCCGCCGATCACATGCACGTGCCCGTGCTCCTGGCTCTGCATCGCCTCGTATCCGAAATTCGACAACAACCGGAACCCCCGCGGGCAATGCTCCTGACCCATCCGCACCGCTATCTCGCCCACCCGGCCAACGTCCGCCCATAGCTCCGCCTGGGTCATGTGTCTCTTCGGGATCGTAAGCAGCATCACCGGCACCCAGCGCAGCCGGTTGCGGAAGACCATGACCTCGTCGTCTTCGTAGAGGATGGCGGCCGGCTCGCGGCGCTCGACAATCTCGCAGAACGTGCAGGCGTACGGGCTCAGACTCGGGACCCCTGGTCAGCTGGCGATACTCCGGAGAACCGGCCGTAGGCAAGGAAGCGGAGGCCGCACACGGCCCACAGCAAATTTACCAGCAGGAGCACGCCCGCCACTATCCAGAGGACGACAATTTCGGTGGACAGCAGGGCAACTGCGGGACCAAACAAGGAAAACCCGACTGCGAAGTAGATTGTCAGACGCCGCCACTTAGCCCGTCGTGCACCGATATCTATCGGCCCCATGGTCCACCGCATTCCAGGAAGCAGCGGCAACGAGAATGAGGCGACCCACCAGACGGCGATCGCGATACTGCGCGCAGAGGGATCTCCAATCGCCTGGCCACCCCAAAGTATTCCGCCGAGTACAAGCAACAGCACGACAAGCGTGAGCTGTAATCTGCCTGGGTTCGATCTATCGGCTATCGACATCTCTCTGTACCTTCGCGCGTGGCCATTCTAGAAGGACGCCTGACCTCCGTCAAAGCCGCGCTCGCCGCCCGCGAACGGCCGGTGCTATCCTCACCGCATGGCCGGAGTCCGCTCATTCCACGCCCTCCGCTACGCGCCCGGCCTCGATCTCTCAAAAGCGATCTGTCCCCCCTTCGACATCATCTCGCCCGACCAGCAGCGCGCCCTCTACGAGCGCTCGCCCTACAACGCCGTCCACATCGAGCTCGCCTACGATGACAACGGTAGCCGCTACGAGCGCGCCGCCGAAGCCCTCCACCGCTGGCGCAAAGACGGCACGTTTCTGCGAGACGAGGCGCCCGCATTCTATCTCTACGATCAGCAGTTCGAGCGCGAGGGCATCCCCTATCGCCGCCGACTGCTCTTCGCCCGCCTGCGACTCGAACCCTGGGACAGGGGTATCGTCCTCCCCCACGAACAGACGTTCGGCGCGCCCAAGGAAGACCGCCTGCGCCTCCTCCGCCCACTACCGCCAGATAGAACCCCTACTCGACGGCAGCGCGTCCGGCCCGCCCGTCGCCGACTTCACCTCAGACGATGGCCAGACCCACACACTCCGTCGCATCGATGACCCGAGCACGTTGGAGGCAGTCGGGAGCGCCCTCGAGCCTGAGACCCTCTACGTCGCCGACGGCCATCACCGCTACGAGACCGCCCTCGCCTACCGCGACGAGCGCCGCGCCGCGGCTTCGGCCTGGAGAGGCGACGAGCCCGAGAACTTCGTTCTTGTCGCGCTCGCCTCAGCCGCCGACCCCGGCCTTCTCGTCTTGCCCATCCATCGCGTGACCGCTGCGGGCGTCCCGCTGTCCGAAGCGCTCAACCGCCTGACCGGCCTATTTGCTGTCGAAAAGCAGCCGTCCCTCGAGGCTCTCGAAGCCCGGCTCTCCGCCGTGCGCGGAACACCCGTCCTCGGCCTCGCCTCAGCCGAGTCCGCAGACTTCTACCTCTTGTCAGTTTCCGACGGGAAGGCCGTCGACGGGCTGCTCCCGCAGGCCCGCTCCCACGCCTGGCGCAACCTCGATTACGCGATCGCGAATCACGTCATCCTCCAGCACATTCTCGGCGTAGAGGAATCGCAGATGTCTGACTACGGCACCCTCTGGTTCACGGAAGACGCCGCCGAAGCCGTTCGCGATGTACGCAGCGGCCCCGCGCGCTACGCTCTGCTCCTGAACCCCGTCCCCATCACCCGTGTTCTCGATGTCGCGGACGCCGGCGAGCGCATGCCCCAGAAGTCCACCTTCTTCTACCCGAAAGTCCCCACAGGCCTCGTCTTCAACCCCCTCGAAAACTAACGCGACGCCCCGGACCCGTCATTCTGAGTGACAACTCCATCCGGACGCGTAATCACGTTGTCTCGTGAAGGAATCTGGCGGGGTCGTGGTTTGCAAAGCGCCCGCGCGTTGTGACTTTGGGGTATGGACGGGCCGCTGCTCGTTATTAGAAGATACAGCCGTGCGAAAGATCGTTGTGGCCCTCGCTTTCGCCGGGGCGGCGGGTCTCGCCTGCGGCGGCGGCGGCGATAAGGAACAGCCCTCGATCAGCTCCTCCGCATCTATTGCCGCGATCACCAGGGGCGCTTCAGCGTCTGCCTCCCCGTCGCAGGCCCCATCACAGGACCCGGCCGAGGCCGCGCTTGCCGCCGCCATCGAGCTCATCGACGGGGTGTCAGAGGCCGACTGCACCACCAACAACCCGGAGCAGAAAGAATGCGTGTCAATAGATCCGAACAATCGCAACGCGGCTTCTCTCGGCATAGCCGTCCTTGGCGTCGAGGCTCCGGCGGGCAGTGGGGCTGCCCTGCTCATGGGGAGAGAGGCCGATGGCAACTGGGCCTACTACGCCGGCGGCCAGCAGTACTACCAGGCATCGAAATTGCCCGGCGAGATGCGCGTATGCACGCAGGGCACGGGTCTGAACGTCCGCGCCGAGGCTTCCGCCGACGCTCAGCTCGTGAGGACAGTGGAGGACAACTCTACGGTGACCGGCGAGGAGTTCGTCCTTACCCAGCCCGGCACACCACCACCGTCGTTCGTCGCCGGCTACGGCTGGTACCGGATCAGCGCCCCCGTCGAGGGCTGGGTCTACTCGAAGTTCGTCTCCGGCCTGGCCGACTGCTCCCTTCACGACTCCCTGGAGACGCCGTAGCCGAAGGTGCCCGGTAGGGCCAGGCCTGGGTGCCCGCCCGTTCGAGATGATGCCGCTTCCCGCTCGTCCTGAGGCGCTCGAAGGACCGAGCGAAGCAAGCACGCCCCTCTCGACTCCTTCCCCCTACAACCGCGCCAGCTTCACCCCGAGTATGTCCGGTATCTCCTTCACCCGCGCGATCTGCTCCGGCGTCAACGTCTCGTCCAGTGCCAGTACCATGAGCGCCGTCCCGCGTTTCTCGTGCCGTCCGACATTCATGAAGCTGATGTTCACGCGGTACTCCCCCATCAGCGTGCCCACAGCGCCCACCATCCCGGGGCGGTCCTTGTTTTCGACGAGCAGCAGGTAGCCCTCGCTCGGCGGCACATCCACCCAGAAACCGTCGATCGAGACGATGTGCGGACCATCGTGCGCCAGCGTGCCCGCCACCTCTGCCCCGCCCGCCTTCGACCCGATCCGCACCTTCACGAGGTTCGCGTAGAGTTCGTGCGACGGCCCTCGCTTCTCCGTGATCTGCAGCCCCCGCCGTTGCGCGATGATGTCCACGTTGACGACGTTCACGTGGTCTTCGCTAATCGGCGCCAGCAAACCGCCGACGACCGCCGCCTTCAGCGGCGTCAGGTCGTGCTGCGCGATCTCCCCCGAGTAGTCGATCTCGATGCGTCCCATCTGGCCCTCGTGCAGCTGCACCGCCAGCTCGCCGGTCTTGAACGCCACCGGCACGTATGGCGCCAGGTAGCTGTACGTCTCGGCCGGGATCAGCGGGGCGTTCACCGCATAGCGCGCCGGCTTGCCCCGCAGCACCGCCATGATCTGTTCGGCGACATCCACCGCCACCCGCTCCTGCGCCTCCGCGGTCGATGCACCCAGGTGCGGCGTCACCACAACCTTGTCCGACTCGAACAGCGGGTGGTTGGTGATCGGCTCCTTCTCGAACACATCGATTGCGGCGCCCGCGATCCACGCCTCGTCGAGCGCCTTCTTCAACGCAGCCTCATCGACGATTCCCCCACGCGCGGTGTTAATCACCCGCGCCGACGGCTTCATCGAACGTAGCTCCGCTTCACCGATAAGACTTTTCGTACCCTCCGTTAGCGTCGTGTGTACGGTGACGTAGTCCGATTCCCGCACCAGCGTCTCCATCGGCACGACATCCACGCCGAGGATCCGCGCCCGCTCCTCCGGCACGAACGGGTCGTGCGCGAGCACCCGCATCTCGAGCCCCTTCGCCCGCCGCGCCACCTCGGACCCCACCTGCCCGAGCCCGACGATTCCTAGCGTCTTGCCGCGCACCTCCGTCCCCTGAAAGCGCCCGCGCTCCCACTTGCCCGACCGCAGGGAAGCGTTCGCCTGTGGGATGTGCCTCGAAAGCGACAGCATTAGCGCGATCGCGTGCTCAGCCGCCGAAATCACGTTCCCCGTCGGCGCGTTGACGACGACGATACCTTTCTCCGTCGCTGCATCGAGATCGATGTTGTCGACTCCGATGCCCGCGCGCCCGACCACCTGCAGGCTTCCCGCCGCCGCGATGACCTCCCTCGTGATCTTCGTCTCGCTGCGCACCACGAGCGCATCGTAGCCGTTCACGCTCTTGCGCAGCTCCTCCGGCGACAGCCCCGTCCGTACATCCACATCCGCGCCCGACCGCCTGAGCGCCTCGACGCCGTCTTCGGCTATCGGGTCACAGACGAGGATGCGGAACGCGGTCTTGCCGTTCCCATTCTGGGCGTCGGTGCGCCGTTCGGTGTTCGTGAGGGTCATCCTAGTTGTATGGAAGTACCGTCCCGCTCATCCTGAGGTATCGAAGGAATGAGTGAAGAACGCTCCGCCTACCATCCGCCAATTCGCTCCACGAATCCGCTGACAGCCAATCCGCTCCGACTCGACGCCCCTGCCCCTCGGCTCTTGGCGCCTAGCTCCTGACTCCCGCTGTCCACCCCAGCTTCGCCAGCGTCTGCTCGAGCGCTGCCATCGTCTCCCGGATGTCCTCTTCCTCCACGAGCCCCAGGTGCCCGATCCGAAAGATCTTTCCCTGCAGCTTGCCCTGCCCGCCCGCGAGAACCACATTGTAATCGTCTTCCATCGCGTTCCGCAGCGCGCTCACCTCAATGCCCTCGGGGCACTTGATCGCCGTCACCGTGTCCGAAGCGAAACGCTCGTCCTGACACAGCAGCTCCAGCCCGAGCGCTTTCACCCCCTCGCGCACCATGCGCCCCATCGACGCGTGCCGCGTGAAGATACGCTCCGCCCCCTCCTCCGCCATCCGCTCGAGCGCCGCGTCCAGCCCGAAGAAGATCGACATTGCCGGCGTCCAGGGCGTTTGCCCTTTCGGCAGCGCGTCCCGGTGCCGTCCCAGGTCCAGATAAAAGCGCGGCATCTTCGCTTGCTCATAAGCTTGCCACGCCCGCTCGCTCATCGACACGAACGCGAGCCCCGGTGGCACCATCCACCCCTTCTGCGACCCCGTCACCACCACGTCCAACCCCCACCCGTCCGCCTCAAACGGGATCGCCCCCAAACTGCTCACCGCATCCACCAGCAGTAGGGGCGTGGGCTCGCTCCGCCCTCCATCCGTTCGTCCCGAGCCTCTAGAAGGTTCCTGGCTCCTGGCTCCTGGGTCCTGGCTCCTAACAACCCGAGCGATTTCTTCCAGCGGGTTCGTCACCCCCGTCGACGTCTCGTTGTGCGTGACCAGCACCGCCTTCACGTCTGGGTGCTCCCCCAGCGCCTGCCGCACGTCCTCCGCCCGCGCGGCCTGCCCCCACTCGTACTGGAGCGGGATCACGTCGCCGCCGTAAGTGTCCGCGATCGCCGCGAACCGTTCCCCGAAAGCGCCTATACTCACCGAGAGCACTTTGTCCCCCGGCGACAGCGTGCTCACCACCGCCGACTCCAGCCCGCCCGTCCCCGACGCGCTCAAAATGAGCACGTCATTGCTGGTCTGGAACCAGTCCTTCAGCCGCTCTGCCACCCGCGAGATAAGCGCGGCGAACTCGCGCCCCCGGTGGTTCACCATCGGGTGCGCCACGGCTTCCAGGATGTCCGCTGGCACGGGCGTGGGGCCGGGTATGCGGAGATTGAGTGCGTCGCTCATGGGCCTAGGGTCATGTTATGGCGAGCCGCCATCGGGGGCAAGAGGAATAACGGGCACCCCGCGATAGACGACGTCTCTCCATTCGTTCGGCCTGCCCGCCTTTGAGGGGAGGAGCCGGTGGCGGATGCGTAGGGAGGGGCGGCATCTGGAAGGATCGAGCGGAGCGACCGCACTACCTGACCGGCAAATTGACGAACTGATTCAGTTTGACCATAATCGAAGCGGGTGCGGACCAGTGGGGCGCTTGGAGGCCCGCCTACCCGGTGGGCCTCGCTATACGGGGCCCTCAGAGGGCCGGGTCTAGCATGTAGCCCACTCGCGCACCGTTTTTGAGAAACGCTGACTTTGCACCATCGTTAGCGAGCTTCTGGCGGAGCCGTGAAATCCAGAGTCGCAGGTACCCCGGCTTTCTGAGTACTGCTTGACCCCACACCGCCGTTAACAGTTCTCGAAATCGACGACGCAGCATGGAGCGCGAGTTGCTGCAACAGTTTAGTTCGGTAGCGCTCAGGTCATCTGGAGCGCCCGCCTTGCGCACCAAACGGCGTTCGAAATCGACTTCAAGGCCCTGCACGCATACGACACGCTTAAGGCAATTTCCGGTATTTTCCTTCGTGTGAATTGAAAAATTTCACGCAGGCAACGGGCCTCTAACGCATTGACGCGGTTCCGATGCTGGTCTACGGTGGACTTCCCTGGAGATGGGAGGGGTAAAGCTCCGGGGCCTCAATGGGTCGAGTCTCAGAGCATGGGGGTGGCCGCAAGGCGCTCCGGACCGGCCCACAAACGACAACCACCGCGGGCTTCCTCGTCTGCCCGCATGGAGCCCAGGAGGGCCAGCCGTAGGTGCGGAATCTAACAACGGCTGGCCCGTTCTTCTTTCGCCGCAACTTCACTCTCGCCTGGTTTATCGAAGAGGGTCTCGCCGAGGCGAGTGGGTGAGGGCCCGCGTTGTGCCATTTTCGCCTTCGACATTCCAGCCCCTTTCCGCTACGCTGAGCCTTACAACCGTTCTCTGTCTTCCCGCGGCAAATCCGAGGAAGTGTAGTGTTGGGGAAACCCGCTAGTGAAATCAGTGTTTATCAGTGGCCAGAAAGGGCGTGGATTGTTCCCAACAGTCCTCGTTCATGAATCGAACTCTATCAGACAAAAAAGCGCAATCCAAACGTGCCGGACGACGAAAAGAGAAGGAAGCGCAGCGGGCTCAATCAATAATCACGAACGAACCGCCGAAACCAATCGATTCCCACGCACGAAACCCCATCGATTGACCGCCGGGCGCCGGACTCGGACTCATCGCGGTCGCTGGCGGGCGCGGCGGTCGGCGGCTCCCGTCACTCCACCGGGCGTAACCGCTGACCCTTCGCATACTTGACGGTAACACCGGTTTACGTAAGACTAGGCTCCTGCCCGCAGCCAAAAAACCGGAGACCCTCGATGATTACTCCTCTGACTTCCAACATCCTTAGGTACGGCTGGGTGCTGGCATTGGTCGCCGCAGTGGCAGCTCTAGCCCTATTCGGCGGCGCGAAGTCGGCGCTTGCCAAAGGTCCGAACGAGCATGCAAGCTGCATGGGCCAAGAGGCAGCAGCGCTGTCACCGCCCGGCTCCTCGGGCGAAGTGGCCGGCGGGATGCCGGAGTTCACGCAGTTCATCCGCGGCCTGCCGGGCAGCCCCGGAGAAACGATCCGCTTCATCGCGAGCCTGCACGAAGGATCCCACGACCTCTGCGACGCCGCGCTCGAAGGTTAAATGCCGGCATGCAGACTACCCGCCCGTCCCTGAGTAACTGGCTCGCCGATAAAAGCGCCGTCCTAGTGATCGCGCTCGGGGCTCCCATCTTCCTTCTCGCCATCCCAATAATCCTCGCGTTTCTCGTCGGCCGGGTCGCTCTGCGCCAGGACCGCGAGAACCGCTAGCTTCCGACCGTCTGCTAAGAAACGCTCCCGGGCCTTTCTTCACCGCATCTGAACCAGTGCTGTACGCCTGTCTACCACGCGGCTGTCCATAATGTGTAATTAAACCAGCTCGTAACAGGAGGCCGTTCTGATGAACCAGCGGGTGGCTATGGCGCTAGGGTTGCTGATTGCCGGTGCATTTGCCGGTTTCGTCTTGATGGTTCCAGGAGAATCTTTCGCGGACAAGGGTGGCTGCCCCAACGCCAATTCGGCCAACGGCGCCGCTCACGCAAACGCCCATTCGGCACATGGCCCGGAGAAGCAGGCGGAGCGCGGCTGCAACGGACCGCCTACGGCCACCGCATCCGGGGCTACACCTACGTCGACACCAGAGCCCGCGGCGACGCCCACCGCTACGCCCACGCTCGCAGCGACCGCGACGCCAACTCCGACCCCGACCGCCACAGCGACAGGAGAAGCGCCGACCGCGACAGCGACTCCGTCGCCCACTCCAACCCCGAGCGCCACGGCGACGGAGACGCCAACGGCGACCGCCACGGAAACGCCGACGCCCACGCCGACTCAGACGCCAACGCCAACTCCGACCGTGACGCCGTCACCGGCACCAACGGAGACACCGATAGGCTAACTCCACGATCTCGGCGGCCGGGTCTGCCTGTAACAACTTCGCTCCTGCTGCATCGTCCTTGACGTAGGTGCAGCAAATGACAATTACACAGGCAGGCGCTTCGTCATGGGTCGGTCTCGACAAACGACGGGTTGAACGCGAGTATGACACGAAGCAAGACATGGTCGATGACATCTGGCTGGCCCACGAGCACGGCTGGTTGCCGGTAGCGATGACAGAATCGCGGCCGGGCGGTATTCTCGGAAGGCTGAAAGGCGAGAAGCCTAGCTATGTCGTCGCCTACCTACGCAGATCGCCCTGATGCCCGCGCCGGCGACCGCATAGCGCCGCGCGGTCATTGGGCCCTCGATAACATGCAGGACGAACGCCTAAGCGCTATTTGTGAGGTCTAGTCGTCCTCGGAGGCGTCCGCCAGAAGGCGGACCGGCAGGCGTTTGGTCGCGTTGAAGAATTCGATGCCGACAACTCTGCCTGACGTGTCAATATCGAGAATCGTCGAAACTGGGTCGCCCATCTCTTCGCAGGCCCGGCTCTCGCCTATCTGGCGCTTCACGCTGTCGAGGTGGAGATAGGCTGTATCGCTAGATGCGTCATACGTGAGTCGAAGCTCGGGCATTTGGTCATCCCCCTACTAATAAAATCGCCGCCTCTCGGAACAGACAGTTTAGCGCCGAAGCGGCCGCCGCGGAAGTGCTGGTTAGTCTGCTGCCGGGCTAGGCGGCGCGTTGCGCTGGGCATCAAGCCAGAGGTGTTGTCCGTCGGTAGAGATCGTGATGTCGCCTTGCTGGTCGGTGCGGACGACGAGGTCGCCGGCGAGGCGGGCGAGGACCTGATCACTCGGGTGGCCGTACCGGTTGTCAGCGCCAACCGAAATAACGTCGACAAGTGGAGTTGTACGGGCCACGAAGGCAGGTGATGTCGATGTCAGCGATCCGTGGTGCGCAACCTTGAGGACCGTTGCGTTTAGGTCGACACCGCTGCGGATGAGAGCGCTCTCGCTGGCGGCGGTGATGTCTCCCGTGAGGTGTGAAGGAAAGAGTTTCCAGCTAGCCGCAGCCCCCGCCATCGCCGAGATCTATTGCCTGACCGCGGTCAGCCGAAACGACCGAGACGTTGTTGGCTCGCAGGACGTCCTGCCAGGCGCGATAAGCCGCACTGTCGACCTGCATTGGGCTCGACAGTACGCGGTGGACGGCATACTCGTCGATTACCGTCGGCAGGCCGCCGATGTGGTCGAGCTGCGGGTGAGTAAGCATAACAAGATCGATCCGTCGGTCATAGAAGGGTAGGTGGCGGCCGAGAGCGGAAGTAACGGCTTCGCCGCTTGGTCCGCCGTCGACGAGGATGCGGTGGCCTTCGGGGCTTTCAATCAGGATCGCTTCGCCCTGGCCGACGTCGAGGAAGGTTACGGTGAGGCGTCCTTGTGCTGGTCCCGAAGCGGCGAGCCAAAGCAGGCCGCACGCGAGCGCAAGCAGCAACGCAAGCCCACTAGCCGGAAGTAGTCTTTGAACACGCGTATTCGGCGTGGACGCCGGCGCCTCGACCTGCTGAAGGGGGTGGCGGGTAAGCCCGAAGATGATTGCGGCGAGGACTGCGTAGTAGGCGATGCCTTGCTCCAAGTGGACGCCTCGGAGCTCCACGGAAGCGAGGGGAAGGCCCGCGAAGAGGCGGATCACTGCGATTAAGTAGGCAGCGGGCGGCCAGGCGAGCCAGCTGAGGAATGCGGCGTCGCCGGGCAGCGCGAGCGCGGCGGCGACGGCGACTGCAGAGGTCATGGCAACGGCGACGAATGCCGGGACGGCAAACACATTCGCGAACGGGGCGGCGAGGGAGACGCGATGGAAGTTGATCGCAATAATCGGCATCGTAAAGATCGTGGCAGCGAGGGTCATCGTTGCAACATCGAGAAGCATTCTTGTGAAAGGGAAGTCGGCGATGATGGGGACGCGGGAGACGACGTGCCCTAAAGGCCCGGCCAGCCGCGGTGTCAACAAAATGAGGCCGAGAGTGGCCGCGAAGCTGAGCTGGAACGACACATCGTGCACCACCTGCGGGTCTATTACTGTCATGATGCCAGCGGCGAGCGTTACCGTTATGACCGCGGTGTTTTGCCGCCCGAGCGCGATCGCGAGGACGTAAAGGCTGCCCATGATTGCGGCCCGAATGACCGAGGGCTGGCCTCCAACGAGCAGGGCGTAGACGATAACAGCGCCGAGGGCAGCCCAGGCGGCACGTCTTCGGCCGATTGCCCAGGCCAAGACAGCGATTACAAAGGCCGCGACGAGAACCACGTTCTGTCCGCTGACGGCAACTAGGTGAGAGGTTCCGGTCGTCTGCATATCATCGTTAAGGTCCTTGGGAATGTTGGAGC